>JBKBUP010000155.1:0-6704 GCA_046289795.1 Dietzia sp.
AACCGAGGATCCGGACCACCACCAGGTCGGCGCCTGTGATCAGACCGGGCAGGTCCGCCTCCGCGTCGATCCGGGACGGGTTGCCGAGCGTCCAGTGCGCGCGGGAGGCCCGCGCGGAGAGCAGGTCCGTGTCGGAGGTGGACAGCAGTGTGATGCGCGGTGCGTTCACCGAGTCTCGTGATGGTGCCGTCTCTCTTGATGGTGCCGTGTCGTTCGTTGGTGCCGTGTCATTCGTTGGTGCCGAGGCGTCATCAGGGGACGCCGAACGCCGGTCATGGCGCATGTTCTTCTCCAAACCCTCGTGGAACATGACGCCGTGGCCGGTCTCCTGGCTTTCGCATCGACGCCGCGCGACCGACCTTCCCGGATCCTCAGGATCCAGTGGTCTCCGCCCCTGTCGGGGACGGACGAGGGTGCGCGACTCCGCGACTACAGTGGCGAGGGCCGCGCCGGCTTTTCCTCCGGCTTCCCGAACACCACGGCACCGGCGAGCCTATCGGGGACCCGCCGGTAGCGGGCTCCCGCCTCCTGACTCACCGGGGGCGGTGCCGGCGGGGGTGCTCGACCGAGCAGGGCTCGAATGACCTCGAATGGCCTCGAATGACTACGGGAAGTTCACGACCGCCAGGTTGAGCGGCATCTCGTCGGTCCGCGCCTCCCGCTGCTGCGGCCCCTCCGGCAGGAAGGCGCCGGACAGGTAGTCGTCCGCATCAGCTATCCGCTGCGGCAGGACCTGCCCGTCGTAGTCGAAACTCTTGAGCTCGTACGGCAGCGAATCCGCCTCGAGCAGGCTCGGGCCGTCCATCAGCTGGAAATGCAGGTGCGAGGCGTTGGCGTTACCGGTGTTGCCGAGCTTCCCGATCACCTGCCCCTCGGTCACCGTGTCACCGGGTTCGACTGTGACCGAGCCTGAGATCAGGTGGGCGTACATCGCGTACACGCCGCCACCCAGATCGAGCACGACGTGATTCCCGTCCACGTTCTCGACCGTCAACCCCGCCGCGAGTTCCGGGTCGCTGGCGGGCAGGACACCCGGAGCATTCGCCTCCATGCCGTCGAGGATCGAGACCACCGTCGCGTCGGCGACGGCGAGGATGTCGGCCCCGTAGTCGACATAGCTCTCGTTACTGGTCCTGTCACCGGTGTAGAACTCGCCCTGGCCATTGGTGCGCTTCCAGTCGAGCGCGAAGCGCTGGCTGTTGTTGAGTTTGCCGTTGACGGACATCACCGAACTGCGATGAGGGAAACCCGGTTCGCAGCACCCGTTGAGCGCGATCCAGTTGTCGCCGCGCACCGGTGGCGCGATGACCGGCACGGTCTGAGTGGAGAAGGCCACCGGCATCGCCAGGTAGTCGATCGGCCCCGGCTCACCGAAGGCCGGTGAGGCTGCGCCCGTCCCGTAGAGGTGGTGCAGCACCGCCTCCGGGGCCTCGTCGAGCGAGTCGAAGCGGAAGTCGATGAACAGGACCCGACTCTCCTGGGGTGGGATCGCCGCACTGTCGACGTACCCCGCGGGCAGGTCGCGCAGACGATTGCAGTCACCGAAAACACAGTCCGGATCGACCAGAGCCGTGCCGGAGAAGCTGGCGATGATCCTCGTCGGATCGGCGGCGTCGACCACGTCGATCTTGTCCAGGCTCGCCGGCACCTTGGTGGCGTTGGTGAGTTGCAGGTCGTAGGCGACGTGATACTTGCCGTCGGTCCCCCGGAACGGCAGCGGTGGATTGCCGATCGGATTGAGCGTGAGTGCGGTGAACGCATCCGGCACGGTCACCCCGGCGACGGACCCGGCCGGCGGCGGCGCGGCTGTGGTGGTGGTGGACGGATCAGAGTCGGAGTCGGGAGAACATCCGGCCGCGACCAGGGCGACCGCAGCGATGAGCGAGGCGAATACGACGGGTGCGCGGCGAGATGTCACGGTGGGACTCCGTTTCTTCACTTGTGAAGAAAAAACTTACTACTCCGAGGGGTCGCGGAATACCCGTCGCACTGCTGCCAGACTGTGCCCCGTGAGCGTTTCCGGACCGACCCGCCGCACCCGCACCGACATGTGCCCCGGGGTGCTGCGCCCGTGGCCCGCCGACGACGGCGCCCTGGTCCGGCTGCGCGTCCCGGGTGGACGCGTGTCGCCGGGGTCCCTCGCCGCGCTGCACGGGGTCGCGGCGCGATACGGCGACGACGACGTGCACGTCACCACCCGCGCGAACCTGCAACTGCGGGCCCTGCCGACCAGGCGGGACGGACAGCTCGCGGACGAGGTCGTGGCGGCGATCGCCGCGACCGGACTCCTGCCCGCGCCGTCGCACGAACTCGTCCGCAACGTGCTCGTCTCCCCGCTCACCGGCCTCGTCGGCGGGCGGGCCGACCTGCGCCCGGTGACCGACCGGCTCGACGCGGGTCTCTGGGCTGATCCCGGGCTGGCCGGGTTGTCCGGCCGATTCCTGTTCGTGCTGGACGACGGCCGCGGTGATCTCGTGGACCGCCCCGGCGACCTGGGGTTGGTGGCGCTCGACGCCGGCACCGTGCAGCTCCGGGTGGGCGAGGACTGGTCGGCGGTGGCGCCTGTCGAGGAGGCGGCCGATCGCCTGGTCGACCTGGCACGCGACTTCGCCGACGCGCGCGGCACCGGCCCCGACGCCCCCTGGCACGTGCGCGAACTCCCGGTGCCGCTCGCCACCCCCTGCCCGGGCGACGGCCGCCTGCCCACCCCGGCCCCCGCGCTGTCGTACGGCCCGGTCCCCGACTCATCGGGACGGATCGAGCACGTCGAGGCCCCGGACGGCGTCCTCGATCGCGCGCTGATCGATCGCCTCACCGGCGAGGACGTCACCGAGCTGATCGTCACCCCGTGGCGCGGCGTGCTCACCGTGCGCACGTAGACTTCCGGCTGTCCCACGGCGAGGAACCCGGTGCGAGTCCGGGGCGGTTCCGCCACTGTGAGGCCCGGTAGACGGGTCGCCAAGCCAGATACTGGCCGAGGGATCGACGCGCTCCCTGGCGCGTCGCCTGAGACTTCTGACCGGGGCGAGAACCCCGAGGAGGACCGATGCCTGCTGTCCCCAGGCCGCCGCGTCGCTACGACTACGTCGACGACGGGCCTGCGATCTACCTCGATTCCTTCGCCACGATCCGGCGGGAGACGGACCTGACCGGCGTCCCGCGGGACGCCGAACGGCTCGCCGTCCGGATGGTGCACGGCACCGGGCAGACCGACCTCGTCGACGACCTGCAGGTCCACCCGGGGCTGGTGGGGGCCGCGAGATCCGCGCTCGAGGCCGGGTCGCCGATCCTCTGCGACGCCCACATGGTCGCCTCCGGGATCACCAGGTCCAGGCTCCCCCGGAACAACGACGTGGTGTGCGTGCTGTCCGATCCCCGCGTGCACGACCTGGCCCGGCGGATGGGCACGACCCGCTCCGCCGCCGCCCTCTCGCTGTGGGGTCAGCGTCTCGACGGTGCGGTCGTGGCGATCGGCAACGCCCCCACCGCCCTGTTCCACCTGCTGGAGATGCTGCTGGACGGCGCACCCCGCCCCGCGGCGATCGTCGGGTGCCCGGTGGGCTTCATCGGCGCCGCCGAGTCCAAGGCCGCGCTGGCCTCCCTGGCGGACGACCACGGCATCGACATCCCCTTCGTCACCGTCCACGGCCGACGCGGCGGGTCCGCGATGACGGTCTCCGCGGTCAACGCCCTCGCTCAGGTGGCCGAGTGAACAGCAGCGGGGGCCGCCTGTTCGGCGTCGGCGTGGGCCCAGGGGACCCTGAGCTGATCACCCTCAAGGCCGCCCGCCTGATCGGCGCCGCCGACGTGGTGGCCTACCACGCCGGCCGCGGCAAGGAGTCCAACGCCCGGCGGATCGCCGCAGGTCTCATCCCCGCCCGCGCGGTCGAGGAGGTGCTGGAGTACCCCGTGACCACCGGCGTCACCGACCACCCGGGCGGGTACGCGGGGGCGATTGCCGACTTCTACGAACGCAGTGCGCAGCGCCTCGCCGACCATCTCGCGGCGGGGCGGGACGTGGTGCTGCTCGCCGAGGGCGACCCCCTGTTCTACGGGTCCTTCATGTACATGCACGACAAGCTCTCCGACCATTTCGTCACCGAGATCGTGCCCGGCATACCGGCGTTCGCCGCCGCGACCGCCGCCGCCGCCACACCCCTGGTCCGCCAGACGGACGTGCTCACCGTGCTACCCGGAACCCTGCCCGAGCCCGAGCTGGCCCGCCGCCTCGCGGACACCGACGGGGCGATCATCATGAAGCTGGGACGCAACTTCCTCGCGGTGCGCCGTGCGCTGGAGGCTGCTGGGCGGCTCGACGGCGCCGTGTACGTCGAACATGCCTCTACAGCCGCCGAGGTGCACCACCCGGTGCGGGACGTCGATCCGGCGACCGTGCCGTACTTCTCGCTCATCGTCGTCCCGGGCGACTCCCACCACGTCGACCCGACCGGCCGACGCCCCGCCCCGCTCGACGGCGGGACCGCGCGTGGGGTGGTGCCGGACGGGGAGCTCCACGTGGTGGGCCTGGGCCCCGGGCCCGACGACTGGCTCACCGGCGAGGCACGGCGGGTGTTGGCCGAGGTCGACCACGTGGTCGGGTACGCGCCCTACGTCGACCGCGTGCCCCAGCGCGCGGGCCTGACCAGGCACTGCTCCGGCAACACCGTCGAGGTGGACCGGGCCAGGCTCGCCCTGGACCTCGCCCGCTCCGGCGAACGCGTGGCGGTGGTCTCCGGTGGCGACGCGGGGGTGTTCGGCATGGCCGCGGCGGTGTTCGAGGCCGCCGAGGATCCGCAGTACGCCCGGATCGACGTTCGGGTCTCGCCCGGGGTGTCTGCCGTCCAGGCGGTCGCCGCACGGGCCGGGGCCCCCATCGGCGCGGATTTTGCCGTCATGAGCCTGTCCGACCGACTCAAGCCCTGGGAGGTCATCTCCCGGCGCCTCGACGCGATCGCCGGCGCGGACCTGGTCTTGGCGGTCTACAACCCCGCCTCGCGCTCGCGAACCCGCCAGGTCGCCGACGCCCGCGACGTCCTCCTCCGGCACCGCGACCCGGCCACCCCGGTGGTGGTGGGCCGCGACGTGGGCCGGGCCGAGGAATCCCTGACCGTCACGACGCTCGCCGAGCTCGACTGCGACTCGGTGGACATGAAATGCCTGCTCATCGTGGGCGCATCCGGAACCCGCGTCACCGAGTCGGGTCGGGTGTGGAGCCCGAGGTTCGTGCGGTCATGACCCCGGATCCCCTGGGCGAAGGGCGCGACGGGAGGGACGACGACGACCGAGGCGACAGGGACGACGGTAGACAGTCGCCCGACCGTGATGCGCTGTGGCGGATCCTCGCCACGCGCCGCGACCACCGCCACTTCCATCCGACCCCGGTCCCGCGCGAGACCATCGAGCGACTGCTCGATGTCTTCGCCGTCGCGCCGAGTGTCGGACTGAGTCAGCCCTGGCACGTCACGGTGGTCGAGGACCGGGGCGTGCGCGAGGCGGTCCACGCCGGTTTCCGCGCCGTTCGCCGTGCCGAGGCCGAGCGCTTCGACGGCCAGCGACGCGAGCTCTACGACTCGCTGCGCCTCGAGGGCATCCTCCAGGCGCCCGTAGGACTCGTGATCAGTCACGTCCCGCCAGCCGGCCCCGTGCTGGGCACCACGAGTGTCCCGGCGGCCACGGAGTACAGCGTGATCGCCGCGATCACCCTGTTGTGGCTGGCGGTCACAGCTGAGGGACTGGGCATGGGTTGGGTGAGTCTCGTGGATCCCGACCACCTCTCCGACAGCGTGCCGGTACCGGACGGCGCCCGGCCACTGGCCTACCTGTGCCTCGGGCATCCCGAACTGGACCTCCGCGAGCCGCTGTTGCAGACCCTGGGCTGGGGCCGCCGTTCACCGCTGGCGGTCGACTGGGTCTAGGCCGCTCGACTACGGGACTCCAACCGGGTTTTCACGCCCCTCCACGCGATTCCGACACGCGGGACGCCCGATGGCACTACGCGAGCGCGGGCGTCATCTCGTCCATATTGGTGTTCACCGGACCCAGGTCAGGTCGGTCACTAGTCTTCGACGCATCTCGGGTCGTACCGCGACCCTGATGCCAGAGGCGGCGGGCCCATGGACCAGACCAGTTCGCGCGTACTCCACCGACGGCCGGACACCGTGTCGTACGGTCCCGGCCGGTGGAGAGTCGGTCTCCGATCGGTCGTCGCCATGCTCGTCGCGATGGTCGTCGCCGTTTCCGCGCCCTTCGTCGGCGCCTCGCTGCCGGCCGAGGCGGCCGCACAGAGCACCCCGGCGCCTATGGCCTCTAGCGTGGAAACGTCCACGGCCGATCCGATCAGTCCGGATACGACACTCCCGGGCTCGGGCAACTACCCGCTGCAGCTCACCATGAAGCTGGATGTCGGTGCCGGCGTCCGCGTCCGAATCCATTCGGGCGACAGCAATTGCATGGGACCCTTCCCCACCGTGGACTACGTCACCCAGGAAGCGGTGACGACGATCCCCATGGCATTCACCGTGCGGAACGACTCGTTCGCCTGCGTCTTCGAACCGAGCCTGCAACAGGTGAGAATCGACGTCACCGGTGGCGCCACGGAGGTCCACAACAGCCTCAACTTCGTGCAGATGCCTTCCGTCGGCCTGCCGAACTGGCAGGTCGTCTGCGGTTCGACGAGCGACTGTTCCATCAGCCGAGTGGTGCCG
>JBKBUP010000156.1:0-6656 GCA_046289795.1 Dietzia sp.
AGCGTCGCCCAGTGCCCGTCCGGCCCACGGTTGATCCCGATGAGCGCGATCATCGCGCGCCCGCGCTCGGCGTCGGTCACCCGGAGGAAGTACCCCTCCATGGCCACCCCGTGTGCGCGGAGCGGATCTCCGAAGGGCAGGTCTGCGCCGGTTGCCCGGTAGCGCCGGAGAAGTGTCATGCCCGCAAGCGTGGCACAGGGCCCTATGTTGGACACCGTGAACTCGTCACCTCTCGGACTCAGGCCACCGCGCAACCGCGTCGACCCGCGATGCCGGCACTGGTGGACCGCTCAGGTCGCACTGTGGATGGTCGGCCCGCTGGTGGTAGCGGTGGTCCTCGGCCTGGTCCTGTTCCCGTGGATTCTCCTCGTTGCGGTGGGGTGGGCGGCCGCGACAGCGGTAGCGCTCGTCGCGGTACCGCGCGTCCGCTGGGCGATCCACCGGTGGGAGGCCACCGACACCGCCATCTACAGCCGTAGCGGCCTGTTCTGGGAGGAGTGGAGGGCGGCGCCGCTGTCCCGGGTGCAGACCGTCGACAAGACCCGCGGGCCCCTGCAGCGACAGTTCGGGCTGGCCACCGTCGTCGTCACCACCGCGTCCTCGTCGGGCGCTGTCCGCATCAGCGCCCTCGACGCCGCGCAGGCCGAGGAGATGGTCGACCGGTTGACGCTGCTTGCCGAGGACGACCAGCGGGACGCGACATGACCACACCAGGGTCGGCCCCGGTTCCCGACGAACCCCCAACACAGTGCGGGACGACGGCCCCCGCATCCGAGTGGCTGCGGCTCGACCCGCGCACCATCCCCGCGAGCACCGTCGTAGCCGCGGGGGCACTGGCGGCCGCCGCCGTCCCCGCGGGGTCCGCCCTCCTCCTCGGCGGGGTGGGCCTGGGATGGGTGCTGCTGTGGACCATCGGCGGCACGCTCCTCGGTGCCGCGGCCACCGCGGTCATCGAGACCGTCCGGCTCGCCGTGACCAGATACCGCGTGGACGCCCACCGGATCGAGCGCCGCGTCCGCTTCCTCTCCAGTTCCACCACCAGCCTCTCGACCGGCCGGGTGCGCAACGTGGAGATCTCGGCGGACCTGGTTCAACGCCGGATGGGTATCGCCGCGGTGAGACTGGCCAGTGGTGAGACCGACGGGGCCCGGCTCACGCTCGGCGCCCTCGACCGCGAGGTCGCCGAGGACCTGCGCCGACACCTGCTCGCCGAGAGGGCAGCCAGCGACACCTCCGAACTCGTACGCCTCGACCCCGGCTGGGTCCGCTACGCCCCCGCGAGCGTCATGACCCCACTGTTCGGCCTCCTGGGGATCGGCATCGTGTTCCAGGTCGCGGACTGGTTCGGGGCCGTCCCCGAGATGCTCGAGTGGATCTGGGGCCGGATCGGAGAGCTGCCGATCCCGCTGATCGCCGCCGGGGTGCTCCTCCTCGCCCTGGTGGTGGGCACCGTCGCGTCGGTGGCACTCTTCGTGGAGAACTGGTGGAACCTCCGACTGGACCACCACGAGGACGGTTCACTCGAGCTCCGCCGCGGCCTGCTCGTGGGTCGGCACACCTCCTTCGACGGTCGCCGCGTACGCGGGGTCACGCTGCACGAACCCCCGGGATTCCGGCTCCTCGGGGCCGCGCGGCTCGACGTGGTGGCCTCGGGCGTCGGGACCGGGAAGGACGAGGACGGCAAGAAGAAGCAGAGCCCCGCGCTCGTGCCCGCCTCGCCCCGGGACGTATCCGGCGGTGTGGCAGGGACGATCCTCGGCGAGCCCGTGCCGACCGCGCTCCGCGCCCATCCGCCCGCCGCGCGACGGCGCAGGTTCGTGCGGGCGGTCGCGGTCATCGTCGTCGTCACGGTGGTGGCACTGGTGCCGGCCGTGATCTGGACGTGGCTCTGGTGGATCCCGGTGGCCGCGCTCGCGGTCTCCGCGGCCGTGGCGATCTGGGCCGCGCTCGACAACGCCCGCGGGCTCGGTCACGAGATCACCGGAGGGGCGGTGGCGCTGCGCAAGGGCTCCCTGATGCGGCGCACCGACATCCTCAGGCGGGAGGGCATCCTCGGCTGGAACATCCGACGCTCACCCCTGCAGCGGCGCGCCGGGCTGGCGACGCTCGTGGCCACGACGGCCGGCGGGAGCGGCGCCTTCCGGCTGCCGGACGTGGGACTCGAGCAGGCTCCCGAGCTCTGGCGCACCGCCGGTCCGGTGTGGGACCACCTGGCCGAGCCGCCTGGTTGATCCCGCCCCCTCGCCGCCTGGTCGGGGGCTCTCGTCCAGTGGTCACGAATGTTGCAAATAGCACAAGGTGACCTGGGAAAACGTGAGCGGAATCGACCTCGCGACATGGTCGCTCGCGGCGTCGCTCGAGAAGTCGCTCGCCAGATCTCCCCGTCGAGGTCCGAGCGGCCGCTTCAGTCCGTGCCGGCGGGCCGGACGTCCGTGGCGGGGTCGAGCTTGCGCACGAGGCTCGGTGCGAGGTCGGAGAGGTTGTACGAGGCCAGCAGTCGGCTGGCCTCGTCGTCGTCGACCCCGGCGAACACCCGCCCGATGGTCACACCGTGCGTGGGTGCGGTGACCACCCGGATCTCGTCCCCCGCCTCGACCGACCCCGGCCGCAGCACGCGCGCGTACGCACCCGGCCGCCCCGCCTCGGTGAACCGGCGCACCCACCTGGGCTTGCCGACGCGGTCGCCGAAGGTCTGACACGGGATGCGCGGGGTGGTGATCTCCAGGCGCAGAGGGGCCCGACGCCCGCTGCCCTCCCCCACCTCGAGCACCGTGCCGATCTGAAGCTGCGAGGTGTCGACCCCGGTCACGCGCAGGTTCTCGCCGAAGTAACCGGGCGGGATCGGCCCACCGAACTCGGGTTCCCACGGCTCGACGTCGGAGTCGGAGAGCAGGTACACGGCCTTCCACACGCCGCCGTGGTGCTCGCGATCAGCCTGGACGTCGCCGTGCAGGCCGTACTCGCGGACCTGCACCGGGCCCTCTACCGGCCGCTTGTCGATCGCCGTCACGCCGACGCGCCCGGGCACGGTGAGGAGCTGGTCCACCACGCAGACGGACTGCACGGTGAACGACTCCGGTGTGGGGGCCCCGGGCGCGGGAGTGATGGGCACCGGCATCAGTGCCCGAACCTGCGGTTGCGCGCACCGTAGTCACGCAGGGCGCGGAGGAAGTCGACGCGGCGGAACGCGGGCCAGTACGCCTCGGTGAACCAGATCTCCGAGTACGCGCTCTGCCACAGCAGGAAGCCGGAGAGCCGTTGCTCGCCGGAGGTACGGATCACCAGGTCGGGATCGGGCTGCCCGGAGGTGTAGAGGTGCGCGCCGATGCTCTCCACGGTGATGCCGTCGACCAGTTCCCGCCCGGTCCGGCCCTCGTCGATCAGCTGGGCGACGAGCTCGCGGGCCGCGTCGGCGATCTCCTGCCGGCCGCCGTAACCCACCGCCACGTTGACCTTGACCCCCGGCCGCCCGGTGCTCGCGCGCTCGGCGTGGCGCAACCGCTCGGCCAGCCACTCCGGCAGCACCTCCAGCCGCCCGACGATCCGGACATCCCAGTTCTTGCCCGGGCCTGTGATCTCGTCCACCACGTCCGCGATGATCTGCAGCAGCTCGTCTAGTTCCTCGGCATCGCGACCGAGGTTCTCGGTGCTGAGCAGATAGATGGTGGCCACGTCCACGCCCAGCTCGTCGCACCAGCCCAGCATCTCGGCGATCTTTACCGCCCCGGCCCGGTGCCCGTGCGCGACGTCCGCGAACCCGGCCTCCTTGGCCCAACGGCGGTTGCCGTCAGCCATCACCGCGATATGCCGTGGTAGCCGGGCACCCTCGAGCGACGACCGGAGTCGCGACTCGTACAGCGAGTACAGGGGGGAGGAGGCATCCACTCGGCAAAGGTTACCGCGCGACGCCCCCTCACCCGAGGTCCCCCTTACTCGGCCCGTCGCCCGCCGCGAACCCCAGCGGCGAGCGCGCGCACGCCGTCCTCGGTGGTGCCCCAACCGATGCACGCGTCGGTGACCGACTTCCCGTAGACCAGTTCCGCGGCCTCGACGGACTGGGCGCCGGCCTCGATGAAGCTCTCGATCATCACCCCGGAGATCCCCTGCTCCCCCGCCCCGATCCGCTCGGCGAGCTCGGACACGACCTCTGCCTGACGCTCGTGCGACTTGCCCGAGTTGGCGTGGCTCGCGTCGACCATGACCAACCCGGGCAACCCGACCTTGGCGACGGACGCGACAGCGGACGCGACGGATCCGGTGTCGTGGTTGGGTCCGCCCGTGCCTCCGCGCAGGATCACGTGGCAGTCCGTGTTGCCGGCCGTCTCCACCACCGAGGCCCGCCCCTCGGCGTCGGTGCCGAAGAACACGTGGCGCGACGCCGACGACCTGCACCCGTCCACCGCGACCTGCACCTCGCCGTCGGTCCCGTTCTTGAACCCCACCGGCATGGACAGGCCGGAGACCAACTGGCGGTGCACCTGGCTCTCGGTGGTCCGCGCCCCGATAGCGCCCCAGGAGACGGCGTCGGCGATGTACTGCGGGCTGGTCGGCTCGAGGAACTCGCAGCCCACGGGCAGGCCCAGGTCGAGCACGTCCAGCAGGAGCTTGCGGGCGGTGCGCAGACCCCGCGGGATGTCGTAGCTGCCGTCCAGCGCGGGGTCGTTGATCAGGCCCTTCCACCCCACCGTGGTGCGCGGCTTCTCGAAGTAGACGCGCATGACGATCAGCAGGTCCTCCGAGACCTCCTCCGCCAGAGTTGCCAGGCGACCTGCGTAGTCGAGTGCGGCCTCGGGGTCGTGGACCGAGCAGGGTCCCACCACCACGAGCAGCCGGTCGTCCCGGCCGGCCAGGACATCGGCGATCTCGGTTCGGCTGCGCTCGACCAGCGCCTCGCGGGCCTCGCCCAGCGGCTGCTCGCCCAGGATCTCGGTGGGGGTCGGAAGCGCGGAGTAGGACAGAACGCGCCGGTCGGCGGTCTGGGTGGGGTTCTCGGCGGTGATGGTCACGGCAGTGCACTCCTGGGTTCTCGGTGGTGGCGGGCCGGGTGCCGTGATCCTCGTGGTGCCCGTGGCGTGCACCCGGATCCGCCGATGGAAATGGCGGGAGGCGGCGACCATGGTGGTCACCGCCTCTGGGCTCCGGGTGTCGGGACGTCCGTCTAGCGGACGCGTGCGCTCGCGGCGCGGGCTCCACCCGGAGCCCACATAAAGCGCCAATAAGCGCGAGCGATCGACATGCCGGACACCATAACAGAAGCCACGAGCGCCGGCCCACTCGCGCGACCCGCTGCGGCTGGCACCCTGGAGACATGGGTTACCGACTGATCGCGGACACTGCGATGGTGCTCCACGCCGCATTCCTCGTGTACCTGGTGGTGGGCGGTTTCCTCGCGTGGCGATGGCGATGGACGTTCTGGCCACACCTGGCCACCGCGGCATACGGACTGGGGATCGTCACGGTGGGTTGGGACTGCCCGCTCACCCACGTGGAGAACTGGGGACGCGCCCGCGCCGGCCAGGAGATGTTGCCCTCCTCAGGGTTCATCGACCACTACCTCACCGGCGTCATCTACCCCGCCGAGCATCTGTTCACGGCGCAGCTCGCGGTGGCGGCCGCTGTGCTCGTCTCGTGGGCGGGACTGGCCTTCCTCCACTGGCGAGCACGGGCACGCGCAGTCGCGACAGAGGTGCAGCACACCTGACGGCGACCTCGCCTCGACGAGCCAGATTCGAACACTTGCGCGATAGTTTTGACGTGAGTACGATAGTACACATGTTCGACTACGGTGCGGTGCGAGTTACGTCGTGGGAGGTGTGGTGGTGGTGAGTGTGACGACGACGAGTTCGTTTGCGTCCGGGCCGCTTCGCGCTGTGCCCGAGCCCTTGGGCACGCTCGGGGCCGAGGCTCTGAGTGAGGTGGCGCGGTCGGCCACGTTGGCGCAGAACCTCGCCGCGGCTACCCGGTTGCAGGCCGCGCACCATCTCGTCGAGGCCATGGGGCGACTGGATGAGGCCGCCCATGATGACCAGGTGTGCCCGCGTCCGGCGTTCGCCCGTCTGGACCCGGCCGATCGGGCCCGCGACCACCTGGCCGCGGCGATGGCGCTGACCACCTGGCACGCCGGGCGCCTGGTCACCGCCGCGGTGCAGATCCACACCCGCCTGTCGCGGCTGCGCAAAGCCGTCGAGCGTGGCCTGTTCCCCGAGCAGTTGGCCATCGACACCGCCTGTCGGTTGGCCGAGATCCCCGATGAGATCATCGGGGAGGTCGAGTCCGAGGTGGTCGGGGCCCTGGCCCGTGCCCTGGACGGCGGCCACCGCCCCAGCCGGGCCGCCCTGGACATCGCCGTCGATGCCGCCCGGCAGCGCCGGGACCCCACCGGCGCCCAGGACGCCGCCACCGACGCCGCCGAGCAGCGCACCGTCCGGTTCCGCCCCGGCCGCAACGGCATGACCAGTATGTGGGCCGCCCTGCCCTCCGCCGCCGCCGAGAAACTGCGCCGCCGGATCGAGGCCGCCGCCCGCACCGCCCACGACAGTGGCCATCCCCGCACCCGCAACCAGCTGCGCGCCGACGCCCTGGCCGCCCTGGGCGACCCGAACACCGACGACATCGGCACCGCACTGCACGACCCCGAAGACCCCGACGGCCGCCCC
>JBKBUP010000157.1:0-6623 GCA_046289795.1 Dietzia sp.
GGCCTTGGCCGTGATCTTGTCGCCCATGGTCTCGATCGCGGTGGCCGGCGGCCCCACGAAGATCAGGCCCGCCTCCTCGAGTGCCCGCGCGAACCGCGAGTTCTCGGACAGGAAGCCGTAGCCCGGGTGGACGGCCTGCGCGCCGGTCTGGCGGCACGCGTCGATCACCTTCTCGAAGTCGAGGTAGGACTGCGAGGCCTGGGCCGGGCCCAGACGGACGGCGGCGTCGGCCATGCGCACGTGCAGGGCGTCCGCGTCGGCGTCGGAGTAGACGGCGACCGAGCGGATACCCGCTGCCCGCAGCGAGCGGATCACGCGACACGCGATCTCACCGCGGTTGGCCACCAGAACGGTGTGGAGTTTCTGTGACATAAGTCGACTCACATCCTGAAGACGCCGTTGTTGACCGGCTGGAGGGGGGCGTTGGCCGCGGCCGCGAGGGCCAGGCCGAGGACGGTGCGGGTGTCGGCGGGGTCGATGATCCCGTCGTCCCAGAGGCGGGCCGTGGAGTAGTACGCGGTGGACTGCTCCTCGAACTGCTCACGGATGGGCGCGGTGAACTCCGTCTGCTGCTCGTCGGTCCACTCCCCGCCCGCCTTGGTCACCTGCGCGGCACGGACCGACGCGAGGGTGTCCGCCGCCTGCGGCCCGCCCATCACGGCGATCCGGGCGTTGGGCCACATCCACAGGAAGCGCGGCGAGTACGCACGGCCACACATCGAGTAGTTGCCGGCGCCGAATGAACCGCCCACGACCACCGTGAACTTGGGGACGCGCGCACACGCCACGGCGGCGACCATCTTGGCACCGTTCTTGGCGATGCCGCCCGCCTCGTACTGGCGGCCGACCATGAAGCCGGTGATGTTCTGGAGGAAGATCAACGGGATCTTGCGGCGGTCACACAACTCGATGAAGTGCGCGCCCTTGAGCGCGGACTCGGAGAAGATGACGCCGTTATTTCCGATGATCCCCACCGGATGGCCGTGGATCCGCGCGAACGCGGTGACCATCGACGTGCCGTAGTCCTTCTTGAACTCCGTGAACTCGCCGCCGTCGACGATCGTGCCGATGACGTCGCGGACGTCGTACGGGGTCCGGGAATCGACCGGCACCAGGTCATAGAGGTCGGTCTGCGGGCGTACGGGCTCACGGGACTCGAGCACCTCCCAGTCCGGCTCGGGCGCCGGCGGACAGGTCGCGATGATCTCGCGGACCTTCATCAGCGCGTCGTAGTCGTCGTCGGCCAGGTGGTCCACCACGCCCGAGGTCTTGGCGTGCAGATCGCCACCACCGAGCTCCTCGGCGGTGACCTCTTCCCCGGTGGCCGCCTTCACCAGCGGCGGACCGGCGAGGAAGATCGTGCCCTGGTTTCGGACGATGATGGCCTCGTCGCTCATCGCCGGGACGTAGGCACCGCCGGCGGTGCAGGACCCCATGACGGCGGCGATCTGCGGGATCCCCTGGGCCGACATGGTGGCCTGGTTGTAGAAGATGCGGCCGAAGTGGTCCCGGTCCGGGAAGACGTCGTCCTGCTGGAGCAGCATCGCGCCGCCCGAGTCCACCAGGTAGATGCACGGCAGGTTGTTGGCCAGCGCCACCTCCTGGCCACGGAGGTGCTTCTTGACCGTCATCGGGTAATAGGTGCCGCCGGAGACGGTCGCGTCGTTGGCGATCACCAGGCATTCGCGCCCGGAGACACGGCCGATCCCGGCGACGACGCCGGCACCCGGCGCCTTGCCCCCGTACATCTCCTCCGCGGCCAGCGGCGAGAGCTCGAGGAACGGGCTGCCAGGGTCTAGTAGGACGTCCACACGCTGGCGGGCGAGTAGCTTGCCCCGCTCGAGGTGACGGGCACGGGCCTTCTCCCCGCCGCCCAACGCGGCCCGCTCGAGGCGGGTGCGTAGGTCGACGAGAAGTTCCTCGTGCGCCTGTCGATTGGTGGTCGGGCGATCGGTGGTCGCGGAAGTCATCAGCGCCGCTCCCTTTCAGTTAAGTCGGATTAACTGAATTCGACCATAGTGCCATGGCTCACAAATGTCCAGGGCTGATCGCGGATCGCCCCTGTCCCGCCGCGGCGACCGGGCGTCGGGGCGCACCGGGCCCGATGGGCGGTTCCCCGGAGAAAGCGCTGGTCAAGTGCTTAGGCTAACCTGATTTAGCACAGGCTTTCCTTGCTTGCAAGTCGGGGGAATCGAGGGTTGACTCGGTGACACCCGAACGATTCGACACAACCGGGATCTCTAGACCGATACGAGGAGCAACCGTCATGGCCACTCTCACCGGAATCAGCAACTGCACCGTCACCACGTGCTCGTTCAACGCCGACTCGGACTGCACGGCCCCGGCCATCACGGTCGCGGGATCGCCCGACCACGCCGAGTGCGGGACGTTCATCTCACTCGACGTCCGCGGCGGCCTGCCCACCGCCAGCGCACACGTCGGCGCATGTCAGCGCGTGGAGTGCACGCACAACAAGGATCTGCTCTGCTCCGCGGAGTCGGTGGAGATCGGCTCCGGCGCGGACACCGCCGATTGCCTGACCTACTCCGCGGCGTAGGCCGCCACGGACGGGTGGGCCGGGGTCAGCTCGCCCGGGCCACGTAGTGGCCCATCTCGCGGACCACGTCGCCGACACACTCCGCCCGGGTCATGAACGGCAGGTGCACGACATCGGCGTCGCGCCCGAGGGCGGTCAGTAGATGGAGACCGTCCGGGTCGACACCCAGTACGAACGGTGGCTGGGCCGGGTCTCCCGACCCGGCCAGAATCGCCAGGCCCTCCCCGAAGCGCGCCCGGATCTCGTCCGCGAGACCGGGCGCTTCGGCTGCCAACGGGTCCGAGGGCACCGAATCCAGGTCGCGGGCGAGGACCGTTCCCTCGTGTCCGAGCCGGCGCACCTGGAGCTCGCCGAGTTCGATCTCGACCTCGACGACCCACCCCTCGCCCTGACGCGCGGCGCGTGCCACACCGAAGCCGTACAGGCTGGCGACGTGGACCTTCGCCTCGACGATCGGAGCGAATTCGTCGATCATCACGACCACCTCGACGGAGGAGCCCGGCTCGACGATCAGACCGGACCACGGTGCGGGGGCCCCGGTGACGACGATGGAACCGCCGCCGATCCAGCGGTGCTGCGCGGAGACCATGACGTCCGAGCGGTCCCTGGTCCCGCGAACGGCGATGGTGGCGATGCCCGAACCGTCCAGTAGACGCCGGGCGCCCGTGACGACCGGATCCGACACGATCGGGTGCACTGCCATCTCTAGCCCTCCACGGGTTGCCTGCCACATGACGAGAATAAGGTGACGCTCGCCTAAGTTAGGTCCACCTAACATGCACGAGAACCCCGGCCGTTGTCAAGGGGGGAGCCCTACAGTGGTGGCGTGACCGACACCACAACCGCCACCAGCGCCGACTCGACGCCCGCCGCGAGCCCGCGCCGCGTGCACGCCTTCCGGGACGATGCGCTCGGGTACGACGACGCCTCCGCCCTCGCCGAACGCATACGCACGCGGGAGGTCTCGCCCACCGAACTGGTCGAGGCGGCGATCGAGCGTTGCGCCGCGGTGGACCCCGTGCTGGGCGCCCTGGTGCACACCGACTTCGACCGCGCTCGCCACCGCGCGTCCTGGGTCCAGAACTCCCAACTCTCCGCCCCGCTTTCCGGCGTGCCGTCCGCGTTCAAGGACGCCGTCCGGGCGGAGGGCCTGCCCATGACGCTCGGCTCGTCGGCGGTTCCCCCGCAACCCGCCCTCCACGACGGCCCCTATGCACCACTCTTCCGCGCCACCGGTCTCATTCCTCTGGGGACGACCGCGATGCCGCCGTTCGGCTGGACCGCCGCCACCGAGCGGCAGGGCGGCCTCGTCACCCGCAACCCGTGGGACACCGACCGCACCAGCGGCGGGTCATCCGGGGGATCCGCCGCCCTGGTGGCCGCCGGCGCGTTACCGATCGCCCACGCCAACGACGGAGGTGGGTCGATCCGGATCCCGGCGGCGGTCACCGGGCTCGTGGGGTTCAAGCCGAGCCGCGGCAGGCACCCCGACGAGAAGTTCACCGCGAACATGCCGATCCCGATCATCTCCCAGTCCGTGGTCACCCGGTCCGTTCGCGACACCGTGGCGTTCCTGACCGCCTTCGAGGCCGGCCACCGCCCTGTGGGGGTCCCGCCACTGGGTTCGGTCGCCCCGGCCCCCGCGCGACGGCTTCGGATCGGTCTCGTCGAGCACAGTCCTGCAGGCGACCCGACCGATCCCGCGACCCTGGCGGTGCTGCGCGAGGCCGCCGAGCGGCTGGCGGCACTGGGCCACGAGATCGTGCCGACCCCCGCGCCGGTCCCGTCCTCGTTCCGCGAGGACTTCATCGCCTACTGGGGCCTGCTCGCCCTGGGCACGTCCTCCGGTGGACGGAGCACGTTCAGTCCGGAGTTCGACGCGGGGCGACTCGACCCGTTCACGATCGGTCTCGCCGGGATGGCCAGGCGAGACCTCCCCAGGCTCCCGCTCCATCTGTACCGGCTGTACCGGGCCAGGCGGCGGTTCGACTCGGCGTTCGGGGACCTCGACGTGTACCTCAACCCGGTGGTCAACCACGAGACCCCGGAGGTCGGGTACCTGGACGCGGACCTGCCCTACGAGACCCACCTCCAGCGGGTATCCGACTGGGTCACCTTCACCCCACTCCAGAACATCGCCGGCTCCCCCGCCGTCTCGCTGCCCACCGGCCGGGCGCCGGACGGACTACCCATCGGGGTGCACCTGTCGGCGAGGATCGGCCAGGACCGTCTGCTGCTGGAACTCGCCTCCGAGTACGAGGCCGCCCACCCGTTCGCCCGTATCTGGGAGTAACCCTCACTCGTCCAGCAACTGCGCGATACGCGGGCCGACCCGTCGCCGCAGGACCACCTCCGTGCGGGTGCGGAGCACGCCCGGGGTGGCGATGATGGCGCTGAAGACCTCCTCGAGGTGTGCGTGATCGCGGGCCACCACGCGGCAGACGATGTCGAACTCCCCGGCCACGCTCATCACCTCGAGGACCTCGCGCACTTCCGCCAGGCCGGCACACGTCGCTTCCAATTCGGCCTGTGCCATCTGGATGTGGACCAGCGCGGAGAGCGGGTACCCGAGCGCCGCCGGATCGAGGGTCGGCGCCCACGACGCGATCACGCCCCGGGCCTCGAGTTTGTCGAGCCGGGCCTGCGCGGTCCCGCGGGCCACCCCGAGGCGGCGGGAGAACTCACGCACCCCGACCCGTGGACCCGCGAGGACGACCTTCAGGAGCCGACGGTCGGTGTCATCCAGCACGAGATCACTATCCATGTGCACATGGTAATCGGAGAGGAACTAGACAACTGGCACAGTCTATTGCCGCCGTTCTTCGCCATTCTGTACACGATGTGCGGTAAATCGCTGGCCACGTGACGCGCATCACCTGCACGCCTAGCCTGGGGGTACAGTTCTCGTCTTTCGAAGGCCAGGTGTGACCGATGACCTCTCTTCTCGGCCCCCCGAGCGGTACCCATGACGATCTGCCGCGTACCGCACAGCCGGACGCCGCATCGTTCTCGCTCTCCGACCGCTACACGCGGGAGAGCGGCACGGTCTTCCTCACCGGGATCCAGGCCCTGGTGCGCACGGTCCGCGACCGAGCGCGACTGGACCGCAGGCAGAACCTGCTCACCGCCAGCCTCGTCAGCGGCTACGAGGGCTCGCCACTCGCCGGCTACGACCTCGAGCTGGCCAGGCGCGGGGCGTTCCTCGATCCGTTCGACGTGGTCCACCGCCCCGCCCTCAACGAGGAGGCCGCCGCGACGGCGGTCATGGGTTCGCAGCTCGCCCGACGCACGGGCACGCTACGCGCAACGGCCAACACCGGCGGAGCACCGCTGCAGGGCGTCGTCGGGTACTGGTACGGGAAGGCCCCCGGCCTGGACCGCGCGACGGACGCGATCCGCCATGCCAACCTCATCGGCACCGATCCCAGCGGCGGCGCGGTGGCGTTGGTCGGTGACGATCCCGGCGCCAAGTCCTCGACCGTGCCGTGCTCATCCGAGCTCGCGCTCGCAGACCTCTACCTGCCGACGCTCTACCCTGCGGATTCCCAGGACGTGCTCGACTTCGGCGTCCACGCGGCGATCCTCTCGCGCGTCTCCGGGCTGTGGTCGGCCCTGAAGATCTCCTCGCACGTCGCGGACGCCTCGTCGACCGCACTGGTCGACCCGGACCGGATCCTGCCCGTCTACGGTGATCTCGGCACGAGCCCGCACGTGCCATCGGGCCAGCTGCTCGGGTCCAGCCTGATGGAACTGGAGCAGAACCAGCTCACCATCCGGATCCCGCGAGCGCTGGAGTACGCCCGGCTCAACAAGCTCAACCGGATCGTGCAGTCGACTGCCGACGACCGGATCGGGATCGTCGCCGCCGGCAAGAGCTACCTCGACGTCCGCGAATCGCTGCGGAGGTTGGGCCTGGACGACGCCGAGCTCGCCAGACGCGGCATCCGGATCCTCAAGCTCGGCATGGTCTACCCGATCGAGCGCACGGTCCTGGACGAGTTCATGGCCGGCCTCGACGAGGTGATCGTGGTGGAGGAGAAGCGCGACTTCATCGAGACGATGATCC
>JBKBUP010000158.1:0-6547 GCA_046289795.1 Dietzia sp.
AAGACCCATCCCAAGCCCGTCAAGATCGGAGTGTGACCTGATGACCAGCACCACCGAACCCGGCACCACAGAGCCCGACACCACCGAGAGCACGTCCACCACCACGGGTGCCCGCGAGCACGCCCGCGCCCAGGCCGGGACGATCACCGACGCGATGCCGGTGGTCCCCGCGACCGACTGGCCCCACCCGCCGGCGGACGTCCCGACCGACCGCCTGACGTGGGCGGAGTCCATCCCCGGGGGCCGCTACACCGCGATCGCCCTGGCCCGGGGCACACGGATCCGCCTCACCGACCGGGACGGCACGGCCTGCGCCTCGCTCATGATGTGGCGCGCCGACGCCCCCTGGGAGCGTCTCAACACCGCCGACACGGTGAAGGTCCCGTGGCAGGCCTACCTCGGGACCGGCCATCCGCTGCTGTCGGACCAGGGGCGCGTGCTCGCGACGATAGTCGCGGACACCTCCGGTCACCACGACGCGCTGTGCGGTGCCTCGACCCTGGCCGGGAACGTGGCCCGATACGGGGCCGGGGCGCCGGAATCCGACTCACCGGCCGGGCGGGAGCTGCTGTTGCTGGCCGGGCTCAAGCACGGGCTGGCCGAACGGGACCTTCCCCACACCGTGTCGTTCTTCCACGGCGTCCGGGTCGACGACGACGGGGCGCTCGTCTCCACCGGGAACGCCGGCGCGGGGTCGACCATCGACCTCGTCCTCCACCTGCCCGTCGTCCTGGCCGTGGCGGTCGCGGACCATCCGCTGGATCCGTCGGAGGAGTACCACGCCGGGACGGTGGAACTCCTGGCGTGGAGCGCCCCGGAGGACCTTGACGCCCTCGTGGGGGACACCTTCCCCGGCGTCGGAGGCGACCTCGAGTACCGACGCGCCATCGCCAACTCCGAGGCCGCCCACCGCGCCTTCGCCCAGATCGACTGAGGAGAACCTCCCATGACACGTTCGACCGTCACCGCCGATCCCCGTACCGGCGCCGCCGCAGACCTCGCCCTCGCGGGCGGGGCTGTGCTCGCCGACGAGACCGTGGCCGCCAGGGCCGCCTGGTCCCGCGTCCTGCGAGCGGGCCAGACACTCACCGTCGTGGACCTCGAGGGCAACCAGGCCGTCGACACCCTCTTCTACGACGCGCACGACCCCACCCGTCGCTACAGCGCCCCGGCGACCATCGCCGCCCAGGGATCGATCTTCCTGACCGAGGGCAGTGTCCTGCGGGACGACGCCGGTCAGCCCCTCGTGACGATCACGGCCGACGAGGTGGGCAACCACGACACCCTCGGTGGCGCGTGCTCGCAGGAGTCCAACACCCTGCGGTACGGCCACCACACCCGACACCAGCACGCCTGCGTGGAGAACTTCCTCCGGGAGGGCGCCCGGCACGGACTGGGCAAGCGGGACCTCGTCCCCAACGTCAACTTCTTCATGAACGTGCCCGTGGACGCCGACGGCACCCTCGGCATCGTCGACGGGCTCTCCGCGCCCGGTAAGCGCCTGGCACTACGGGCCGACCGCGACGTGATCGTCCTGGTCTCCAACTGCCCGCAGATCAACAACCCGTGCAACGGCTTCGACCCGACGCCGGTACGGATGATCGTCACCGCCTGAACCCGGCGCCCACCACCCCGCGCAACCACCACCCGCGCACCCGCCACCACAGGAGAAGCTCCCATGACCCGCCTCGAAGTCCTCGCCCCCGGACTCATCACCACCGTCCAGGACTGGCCCGGCCGCATCGGGTACTGGGGTGTCGGTGTCCCGCCCTCCGGGGCGATGGACGACTGCTCACTGCGGCTGGCCAACATCGCCGTGGGCAACCCGGAGGGGGCCGCCGGCCTGGAGTGCACCCGAGGTGGCCTCAGGATCCGCCCGGACGCCCCGGTCACGGTGTGCGTCGGCGGCGCGCACGTGCGGCCGACGGTCGACGGTCGCCCGGTGGCCCAGTGGAAGCCGGTTCAGCTCGCCGCCGGATCCGTGCTCGAGGTCCCGGTGATCGACGGACCCGGCATGCGCGTGTACGTGGCGGTCGGGGGCGGGATCGAGGTCGAGCAGTACCTCGGGTCGTCGTCGACCTTCACCCTGGGGCGGTTCGGCGGACACGAGGGCCGCAACCTGGCGGCGGGGGACGCCCTCACCGTCGGTGAGCCCGGACCGGGTGTGCCGCGCAGGATCCTCGCCGACGAGGTCCCGGCCATCGGCCACCACTGGCACATCGCCGTGGCCGAGGGGCCGCACGGCGCCCCGGAGTTCCTCACCCGCGCGGGGATGGACGAGCTGTACGCGGCCAGCTACACCGTGCACTTCAACTCGGACCGCACCGGAGTCCGGCTCGAGGGGCCGCGCCCGAAGTGGGCCCGACCCGACGGCGGGGAGGCCGGCCTGCACCCGTCCAACGTGCACGACAACGCCTACTCGGTGGGGGCCCTGGACTTCACCGGGGACACCCCGATCCTGCTCGGCCCTGACGGTCCGAGCCTGGGCGGGTTCGTCTGCCCGGTCACGGTGGTCAGCAGCGACCGGTGGAAGCTCGGGCAGCTCGCCCCCGGGGACACCGTGCGGTTCGTCCGGGTGCGGGTGGACGCCGCCGGTGACCGCGCCGGCATCGGCGGGGTGCGGGGGGCCGGCCGCCCGTTCGTCCTCGGCGACGGCGGTGACCGCGACGACGGCGTGCTGGGCCGCGGACACACCGCCGACGGCGTCACCGAGGTGACCTACCGCCGCGGTGGGGACGACAACGTCCTGGTCGAGTACGGGCGCATGGAACTCGATCTCGAACTCCGTGCCCGCGCCCACGCCCTCTACCTGCACCTGCAGTCGAACCCGGTCCCCGGCCAGCAGGACCTCACGCCCGGGATCCGCTCGCTGCAGGTCAAGATCACCCCCGGCATCAGCACCGTGGCCTCCACCCTGGCGGCCCTGCGTGAGGCCGAGACCGCCATGCCCGCGGCCGAGTCGCTGGTGGTGCCGAGCAGGCGCGTCCGGCTGCCGCTGAGCTGGGACGACCCCGCCACCAAGGAGGCCATCGAGCGGTACATGTACGGAGTGCGCGACGACGCCCCGTGGTGCCCGTGGAACATCGAGTTCATCCGCCGGATGAACGGCCTGGAGACCGCCGACGACGTCTACCGCACCGTCTTCGACGCCGAGTACATGGTGCTGGGACTCGGGGACGTCTACCTCGGGGCCCCGGTCGCCACGCCCCTGGACCCGCGTCACCGCCTGGTGACGACCAAGTACAACCCCGCCCGGACGTGGACCGCCGAGAACTCGGTCGGGATCGGCGGCGCCTACCTGTGCATCTACGGGATGGAGGGGCCGGGCGGGTACCAGTTCGTGGGACGCACCACGCAGGTGTGGAACCACCGTCACCCCGAACCGGCACCGGGCTTCGACGCCGAGCACCCGTGGCTGTTGCGGCACTTCGACCGCATCTCCTGGTACCCCGTCTCATCCGAGGAGTTGGCCGACCTCCGGGCCGACACCGCCGCCGGCCGGGGACTCGTCGACATCACCGACGACACGTTCTCCCTGGCCGAGCACAACGCCTTCTGCGAGCGGGAGGCCGAATCGATCGCCTCCGCCAGACGCCGTATGGAACACGCCCGCGCCGAGGAGTTCTCGCGCTGGGCCGCAAGTGGGGAGCTGAGCGCATGAGGAGCGAAGTGACAGAAGCCGGAGTGCAGGACACCGCTGCCGCGATGGTCGACGACCTGTTGACCCGCCTGGCCGAGGCGGACCGGCCCGAGGTGTTCCTGCAGGTCCGCGGTCGCGAGGAGCTGGTGGCCGACATGGCGGCTTCCCTCGACGGCGGGGGCCCGCTCGCCGGGATGACGCTCGCCGTCAAGAACAACGTCGACGTGGCGGGACTGCCCACGACCGCCGCCTGCCCGGGGTTCGCCTACCTGCCCGAGCGGGACGCGGTGGCCGTCGCACGGCTGCGCGCGGCGGGCGCGGTGGTGGTGGGAGCGACGAACCTCGACCAGTTCGCCACCGGCCTGGTGGGCACCCGTAGCCCGTACGGGGCCGTCCGGGCCGCGCACCGCCCCGACCACGTGTCGGGTGGGTCCAGCTCGGGTTCGGCGGTGGCGGTGGCCCTGGGGATCTGCGACCTGGCCATCGGCACCGACACCGCCGGATCGGGCCGGATCCCGGCCGCGCTCAACGGGATAGTGGGGATCAAGCCCACGCTCGGAGTGGTGTCCGGCGACGGGGTCGTCCCGGCCTGCGCGAGCTACGACTGCGTGACGATCCTCGCCCGCGACGTCCGGACCGCAGCACGCGCGACAGCGGTGATGGCCGGCGGTGAGGGCACCCGGGGTTGGCCCACGGACACGCCGCTGGAGGCGGGGCCGGGGGCGACGCTCGCCGTCCCCGGCGAGCTCGTGGCCATGGCCCCGGGCTGGTCCGAGGCCTTCGCCGCCGCCGTCGACCGGGCCCGTGCACTCGGGTACCGGGTGGTGGAGATCGACCTCGACCCGTTCCTCGCCGCAGCCCGGCTGCTCTACGACGGCGCACTGGTCGCCGAACGCTACGAGGCGGTGGGTGAATTCCTCGACGCCGACAGGGACCCGGACGCGGGAGTCGACCCGATCGTCGACGGCATCATCGCCCCCGCCCGCGACATCGCGGCGGTGGACCTGCTGCGTGACCGCCGGAAGGTCGAGGCGCTCCGGCGCGAGGCCCTGGCCGAGCTCGACCGGCTGGGTGCGACCGCGTTGCTCGTGCCCACCGCGCCGTTCCACCCGACGATCGCCGAGGTGCACGCCGACCCGATCGCCCTCAACAGCCGGATGGGGACGTACACGAACTTCTGCAACCTCTTCGATCTGTGCGCCGTCGCCGTGCCGACGGGCGAGGTCGACGAGGGGGACCGCGGAGCCGCGACGTTCGGTGTGACCGTGGTGGGGCGGCCGTTCCACGACGGTCCGGTGGCCGACATCGCCGCAGCCCTCGCGGGGGAACGCGACTCCGGGAAGGATCCACTCGTGCCGTGGCCGCTCCGCGCGGGGGCGTCCGCGGTCGACCTGGTGGTGTTCGGCGCCCACCGGCGTGGGGGCCCACTCGAGCACCAGCTCACCTCACGTGGCGCGGTCTGGCGTGGCCCGGTGCGGTCCAGCGCGGACTACCGGATGTACCGCCTCGACACCGAGCCACCCAAGCCGGGGGTCCTGCGTCACCCGGACGGTGCCGCGCTGCTCGGCGAGAGGTGGACGATCTCCCCGGCGGCGCTCGGCAGCTTCCTCGACGAGCTCCCCCGACCGATGCAGCTCGGCCGGGTGACGCTCGCGGACGGCACGGAGATGATCGGTTTCGGCTGCGAGCCCACCGCCGTCACCCCGGGCGCCGACGACCTCACCGAACTCGGGGAGTGGCCGCTCGGGTGAAGGGCTGCCTGTGCCCGACCATCGGGAGGAACGCGACGGTCCGACAGTGTCGTCGAGGCCTGCTACCTTCCGTACAGACCGGTCGCGAACGGACCGGATCCGGGCCGACCGGAGCGGGGGAGTAGTGCGATGTCGTATGGCTGGGACGACGGAACAGGGGGACCCCGACAGTCGTGGCAGGGGCACGGCTACCAGCCGGAACCGCAGCGCGGCAGCTCGGGCGCGGTGATCGCCCTGGTCGCACTCCTGGCGGTTCTGGTGCTGGTACTCCTCGGCGCGATCGCCTACCTCTTCCTCCGGCCCGGGGGAGTCTCCGGGGACGCGTCCGGGCGGGCGATGGTGACCACACCGACGTCGTCGCCCTCACCACCGAGCGCCGCGCAGCCCCCCGTGACGGAGACGGCCTACTCCACCCCGCCGGAGAGGGAAACGGTGACGGTCACCCGGCCTGCGCCCGGTGTGCGGTCGCCATCCGTCTTTCCGATGGGGGCCGACGGCTCCGGGTGGACCGACAACCGCCAGGCCCGATGCAACGCGGGCGACCCGGCCGCGATCATCGGGCGGACCACCCAGGCGTCGTTCTCGATCTGTGTCAATCCCGACAACGGGAGGTACTACTACCGAGGGTCGTCGGGTGGCGCCGGTGTCGAGGTGGATGACCCGGTGGTCTCCGGGTCCTACGCGACGGTGAGCAACAACGACGTCGTGTACTCGATCGATGCCGGCGGGATGGACATCTACGAGGGCGGTGTCCTCATCTCCAGCCAGGCGATGGTCGACTTCTGGGCCGGGTGAGGCCCCCGGGCAGTTCGTGCGGCGCCGGATACGCTGGGCGTCAGGTCCGCACCCGCAGCGGCCTCGAACAGTGAGGTGAGCGTCAGTGAGTCAGCTCGTGTCCTTCTACGAGACCGCGCCCGTCACCGACAAGCGCGGTCTGCTCACCGACGTCATCCAACGTCCGATGCAGGTGCGGTCGGGGTACGACGTGGTGGAGGGCGAGGTCGTCCCGCGGGTGGTCTACGTGCAGGCGCCGATCGAGGGCCGCCCGCTGCTGGTGCCGTTCGGCCAGTACGACGCGTGGAGTCTGCGGCAGCGGTTCGAGGAGGCGCTGCGGGTGATGAACACCCTCGGGGCCTGTGAGATCGAGTGCGCGACC
>JBKBUP010000015.1:0-24087 GCA_046289795.1 Dietzia sp.
CGAGGAGTTGGGTGTGACGCTGGCTCCGGGGGAACTGACCCCGCTGGGGCGCTTCGACACCGCCACCGCCAACGAGCCCGGCTTCCGCCTGGTCTCCGAGGTCTTCGCCGCAGTGGTCGACGGTGGGCAGGAGCCGCAGGCCGAGATCGCCGAGGCTCGCTGGGTCACCCCGGTCGAGCTGGAGGCGGTGGCCGGACTCCCCGAGGACGACTGTGCGCCCTGGGCTCCGCTGTTCGTGCGGGTCGCTCGCGAGATGCGCGTGCACGGGATCGCACGAACGATCTGATCGCGGTCGGAGGTCAGAGGCGGCCGCCCACGTCGTCGTCGCCCTGCCCGTTGCCGCCCTGCCCGTTGCCGGCCTTCCCGTTGTCGACGACGAAACGTCCCGCCGCCACCGCGGCGAGGTACGCACGGTGGTCTGCAGCCACCACGTCGGAATAGTCACCGGCCCACGCGGCGATCGCCTCGGGGAACACGTCGCCTCTGCCCAGGTAACCGGCGACGGCGGCACTGTTCGGACTCTGTGAATGGGCTCTGGCCAGCAGCGCGGCACACAGTCGGCCGTATCGGACGACCCCCCGGGCTTTCATCCGGTCGAGGTCGAGGTCGCCCTTCATGTCGCGGAACTGACGCCAGTAATAGTTGTGCCCGGCACTGCTCGAGCTCCAGCCCAGGAACGGGTCGGAGGCGGACTGGAGGATCTGCTGGCAGGTCACCACCCGGTAGCCGTCCTCGACGGCGTCGATGGGTCCGCCGTCCACCTGTGGCACCCCGATGTGCCCGGGGTCCGCGAGCACGCTCCGTCCGGCCTCCTTGATCTGCAGGATCAGCGGAGCGCCGGTCGGCCCCTCCAGGAGGACGATCGCGCATCGCGTGCCCACGCTCCCGACGCCCACCACCCGTCGGGCCGCGTGCACCACGCGGAACTGCGAGATCAACAGCGCGCGGTCCGGACGGAGGGTGGTCAGGTACTCGGCGAAGCGTTCACGGATCTCCTCCAGCGTGTCCCGCTCCAGCGGCACCAGGACCGGGGGGTCGTGGACGATTCGGTGATCCCCTTCCGGGCCCTCGGTCGCGATCTTGGTCAGCACCTGCTCCGAGGTCCGGCGGCGCGCCCGTCGCAGGGAGCGCTCGATGCTCTCCGTCTCGCCCGTCGTCGCGGCGTCGAGCAGCCAGTCGGCGTCGACCGAGGAGAAGTAGCGGTCCAGTGACGATTCCCGGACCCTCAGGTGCAACGCGTCGCGGTAGACGCCGACCACGGAGGCGACCGCCTCCGCCCGGGCCGCTGCGTCGACCGCCTTCTCCCTCAGAACGAGGTCCACGGAGACGGCCAATCTCTTGACGTCCCACTCCCACGGGCCGACCCACGCCTCGTCGAAGTCGTTGAGGTCAAAGACGAGCCGACGCTCCGGGGTGGCGTACAGGCCGAAATTGCCCACGTGCGCATCACCGCAGATCACCAGCTCGATCCCTGTCGACGGCCCGGCGGCCAGGTCGGCGGCCATCACGTCGGCGGTCCCGCGGAAGTACGCGAACTCGGACTCGCTCATCCGCTCGGCACGCACCCCGAGAAGGTCGGGGAGTCTGCCGGACTCCGTCCGCTCGATCACGGCGAGCGGATCGCGGTCCGCCGGGGGGTCGAGCTCCCGGTGGGAGCTGCGCGGGCAACTGGAGCGCAGAGCCGTGCCTGCTTCCAGCGCGTGACTCACCGGGGTGCCCGGGGGGAGGAGGTTTCGGACCCGCCGGATGGTGTCCCCGCTTATCCGGCGTTGGTCCGTCGAGGAGGTCATCCCCGATTCGATCACACCAGCTCGATCACACGAGCCCGATCACACGAGCTCGATCACACGAGCCCGATCACACGAGGAGGATCGCGAGAAGAACGAGGAGAAGGAGGACGGCGCCCGCCACACTGAGGGCGAGACTGCGCTGTCGGACGTGGTCACTGCACCCCGACCCCTCGAAGGGTTGCGACGAGCCGCGGTCGAGAATGTCGCGCAGCTGTTGTGCGGCGGGCTTTGATGCGGTCACGTCGAACTCCCCAATGGTCGATCTGCGGCCCACCCTAGCGCTAACTATGGCGTTCGTCACATCACGTCCGGATCACGAACCTCCAGCACGGTTACCCTGGCGGCATGGGCTGGCTACAGGACGCGATCAGACAATCCACGATGCGCACCGCGACCGAGGTGATCGACGCGGACTCGGCGCTACCGGGCAGGTCCGAACCGGTCGCGGTGGCGCCGAACAACATCGTCACAGGCAACCCGATGGTGCCGCCGTTCCCCGAGGGGTACGAATCGATCGTGCTGGGGATGGGCTGTTTCTGGGGTGCGGAGAAGATCCTCTGGCAACTCGAGGGGGTGTGGACCACGGCCGTCGGTTACGCCGGCGGATGGACACCCAACCCCACATACGAGGAGACCTGCACGGGTGCGACCGGGCACACCGAGGTCGTCCTGGTGGTGTTCGATCCCGAGGTGTTGCCCGTGGAGCGCCTACTCGCCACGTTCTTCGAGTGGCACGACCCCACCCAGGGCATGCGACAGGGCAACGACATGGGGACGCAGTACAGGTCGGCTGTGTTCGCCACCACGCCGGAGCAGCTGGCGGCGGCCCGCCGCCTGGGCGCGGCGTACCAGAAGGAACTGGACGCGGCCGGTCACGGGCCCCTGACCACGGAGTTCGGGTTGCTCGCAGAGGTCCGGTCCGGAGAGTTCGCCTACGCCGAGGACTACCACCAGCAGTACCTGCTCAAGAACCCCGGCGGTTACGACTGCCACGTGCGGAGCGGAGTGGCCTGCCCGATCTGAGGACCCGGGCATGCGAAAGGGCCCGGCCGGGATCTCTCCCTGGCCGGGCCCTTACGTCGATGCGGCGTCAGATTGCTCTGACGTCAGATCACATCGGGGTGATGTTCTCCGCCTGCAGGCCCTTGGCGCCCTGCGCGACGTCGAAGGAGACCTGCTGGTTCTCCTCGAGCGAGCGGTAGCCCGAGCCCTGGATGGCGGAGAAGTGCGCGAAGACGTCGGCGGAGCCGTCGTCCGGAGCGATGAAGCCGAAGCCCTTGTCAGCGTTGAACCACTTAACGGTGCCGGTAGCCATATTGGCGTCCTTTCGAGAGTCGGCACTCCGCTTGTCGGAGTGCCAGATGATGCAGCAGAGAGCGTGCTGTGTGTTTCCCTGCGGTGCCGCATCGTTCTCTCGCAAGAACGGTGGATCAACAGAAATACAACGTACGTTTTCAACTACTGAGGAGAACCCTACAGGCTCAGAGCCGGTCCGTCACCCCCACGGGGTGTCCGGCAGGTGAATTCACTGTTCCGCCTCGGTTCCGGACCGCTCACGCGGCCCGGGAGCGACAAGACTGATCAGGTGTACTCAGACCTGACCCGTGAACTCGATTCCATCCTGGGCGACCTCGCACCCGGCCGCGCCGAGCGGGCGTCGGAGATGGAGCAGGTGGCCCCGACCCACCGTGGCGGCGCCCTGAACCTCGTCGACTACGCGACCCTTCGCCGACACGACCTCCGCGACCTGCAGGACCGGCTGCTCGACGTCGGCGTCTCCCCCCTGGTCGGTTGTGAGGACGACGTGGAGGCGGCTCTCGGCGCCGCCCGTGCCGCGTTGGCCGCGCTCCAGGGGCAGGACCCGACGCGCTTCGCGGACCGGGAGGCCACGGCCGGGGCGCGCACCGCCGGGGACGCTGCGCTCGCCGCCCATGCGGACGAGCTGCTCGGAACGCCCCGCCACGGCCGGTCCGGTCGGGTGATGGTGACGTTGCCGTCGTCGGCCGCCGACGACCCCCGGCTGGTCCTGGACCTGGCCGAGCGGGGAATGGGGCTGGCCCGCATCAACTGCGCCCACGACGACCCGGCGCGGTGGGAGGCGATGATCGCCGGGGTCCGCGCGGCGGAGCAGGCCGTCGGCAGGAGGATCCCGGTCTCCATGGACCTGGCCGGACCGAAGCTGCGGACGGGGCCGGTCGCGCTGGGTGCACCGGTCGGCAGGGCGCGGGTCACCAGGGAACCGGGTGGCGGGGTGATCGACCCCGCACGGATCTGGTTCACCCGCCAGGGCCTCGACCCGGCCGACACTCCGGCACCGCCCGCTGCCCGCGGCCATCCCGCGCTGTGCGTACGCGTGGACCCACGGTGGCTCGCGGGCCGATCCCGGGGAGACGTGATCGAGGTCCCCGACGCGCGGCGGCTCAGACGGCGGTTCACCGTGGTGTCCGCGGGTGTCGACGGCGTCCTGGCGGAGGGCGACCGCAACGCGTGGGTGCGCGACGGGACGCTGATCGACTGCGACTTCGAGCACACCAGGGTCCGTGGCATCCCCGCGGTGCCGCGACGGATCCGTGTCCACCTCGGGGACTCGATACTGCTGACCGGGGACATGGAGCCGGTGGAGCCGCCGCCGTCCGGCGAGGAGATCCGCCTGGGTTGCGCGTTGCCCGCGGTCGTGGAGGCGCTGTCGGTGGGAGACCGCGTCCTGTTCGACGACGGGGTGATCTCCGCCGACGTCACCGCGACCTCGGCGCCGGGTCAGGCGGACGGCCCCTGGGCCCGACTGGAGGTGGTGCGCTGCCGCGAGGGCGGCCGCTGGCTGGGTTCGGAGAAGGGCATCAACGTGCCGGGAGTGGAGGTTGACACCCCCGCACTCACCGACGAGGACCGGCAGTGTCTGCGGTTCGCGGCCCGGCACGCCGACGTCGTGGCGCTGTCCTTCGTGCGGACGAGGGGAGACGTCGCCGATGCGGTGGAGGCATTGCGGGCGGCCACCGCGGACTCGGGGCGGGAGTTGGGGCTGCTGCTCAAGATCGAGACCCGCCAGGGCTACCGCGCGCTGCCGGACCTGTTGTTGGAGGCGATGCGTCACGACCGGATCGGGGTGATGATCGCGCGCGGCGACCTCGCCGTCGAGATGGGTTTCGAGTCGCTCTCGGAGATCCCGCGCAACATCACGCTGATGTGCCAGGCGGCCCGCGTCCCGGTGGTGCTGGCGACGCAGGTGCTGGAATCGCTCGCGAAGACCGGGATGCCGTCGCGCGCGGAGATCTCCGACGCCGGCTCGGCCCAACGGTCCGAGTGCGTGATGCTCAACAAGGGGCCGTACGTGGCCGAGGCGATCGAGACCCTCGACGCGATCCACTCACGGATGGGCCGGATCCAGCGGAAGGCGCTCCCGCTGATGCGCCACGTCGACAGCTGGGACTGAGCGCCGCCACCACCGTCGCGCACCGCGCCGGCTGTGCCAGCATGGTCGCCATGACCTCACCGCGGCGGACCGGCCAGTGGCGCTGGGTGGCGCACCCGCCGTGGCGTCCGCCGGTACAGGGGACGAGACCGCCGACGCCCCGGCACCGCACGGGACCGGCGTGGGGGGACCGGACCCCGGCCTACCCGGCGACCCCGCGGTGGGGACTGCCGCTGGTCGCGATCCCTCAGCGGCTGGAACAGCCCGAGCCGCCGAGCCGCGCGTGGCTTGCCGGGGTGGCGCCCGGGATCGTCGGGGTGGCAGGGACGTGGTTCGCGGTGGCCGCCGTGGTCCACGCGCTGCGGTACGCGGTGCTGGCCTGGTACTCCGACCGTCTGGCTCCGTGGTGGGTGGAGGCCACGACCACCGCGTTCGTGTGGGTGGCGGGAATGGTGGCGATCGCCCTCGGGGTGGCGGCGGCCGTCGCTGCGACCGCATGGCTCGTCGAGACCCGTCGCCGCGTGTACGCGCCCGCTCCGGACCCGCGGAGACGGGCGGGCCTGTGGATCGGATGCCTCCTCCCCGTCGTCAACTGGTTCCGGATCCCGGTCTACCTCGAGGAACTCCGCCTGGCCTCGACCCGCGCGCCCGCCAGGTCCGAGCTCCGCCGCTGGTGGGGGGCCGTCGCCGTCAACGGGGTGGCGGTCGCGCTCGCGCTGTGGCGGGGCACGGGTGAGGGTTCGCAGGCCGCAGCGGACACGGTGTTGCTCACCGCGCTGGCGGCGGCAGCCGCGGTGTGGGCGGCGCGTGAGACCCGGACTGTCATGCGGAGTTTCGACGAGCCTTCCCCGCGGTTCACCCAACGGCTTCTCCCGCGAGGGATCGTGAACATGTCCCCGGCTCGAGAGGAGTGAGACGTGACGGTCCCCGCGACCACACATCTGCAGTCCACGGTGTCCACCCGGAGTGGTGTCGTCGCCCACCGTGGGGCCTCGGCCGAGTTCCCCGAACTCACGCTCGTCGCCTACGAGCAGGCGCTGAAACAGGGGGCGGAGGCTCTCGAGGTGGACATCCGGCTCACCGCCGACGGTGTCCCGGTGCTCCTCCACGACCCCAGGACCGCCAGGGTCGCGGACCGCGACGTGTGGGTCCACTCCAGCACCCTGGACGAGCTCTCGACCCTCGACCTCGGCACATGGCACCCGGTGCACCGCAGGTCCGAACCGCTTCTCACGCTGCGCAGTCTCCTCGTGATGGCCGAGGCATACCCGCACGTGAAGCTGTTCCTGGAGACCAAGCACCCGGTTCCCTCCGGCGGCCGGGTCGAGGTCGCGCTCCGGGACGAGCTCAAGTACTTCGGCCTGGACCGTCCCGCCTCGCACCGCGAGTCCCGCGCGATCATGATGAGCTTCTCCGTCATGGCGGTACGGCGGTTCAGGCAGCTGGCCCCGCAGGTGCCGGCGGTGCAGCTCCGGGAGCGCGGGAACGTCCTGAAGTCGTGGCCGGCCGAGGGGTTCGGCGCCCAGTTGATGGGCCCGAGCATCGGGGCGCTCCGGGCGCGGCCGTGGTTGGTCGAGTACTGGCGGTCGCGGGGGATGGGCACCTACTGCTGGACCGTCGACGATCCGGCCGACATGCTCCTGTGCCGCGACCTGGGCGTGGACTGGGTGGCCACCAACGTCCCGTCACGGGCGCTGACCGTCCTGGACGGGCCCGCACCCCGTGCCTGACCGGCACGACCCGCGAGTGATCGACGGACCGGGGCCGTACCTCCGGCGGGCGGGTCTCGCGGGCGCACCGTATCGTGGTGTCCGTGGGTAGACGGAATCGCCATAACGAGCCCAAGTCCGGCGGCAACCGCCAGGCCAAGATCGCCGCGCGAGCGGCCGAGCGTGAGGAACTGAGCACAGAGCCCCGGCCGTTCGCCGGGTTCGCCGGGGAATGCGACATGGTCGCGATGCGCGAGTTCGTGCCGTCGGCCACCGCGCGACTCACCACGACCGCGGAGAGGCGCGAGATCACGCTGGCGACCGTCCTGCCCGGGGCCATCGCCGGCCTGGTGCGTGACGACGAGCTGGGCGGCGAGGCCATGGTCGGCCTCCAGGTGCAGGTTCACGGACCCGACCCGGCCGCCGATCTGGCCTACGCGGTGGACTGGGCCTCGCGAGCCGGGGGCGGGGAGACCCTGAACGCCTCCCATCCGGACGAGTCCACCCCCGCGTTGGAGGACGTCGTGGTCGCCGGTGCCCCGCTGGAGATCGTGGTGCACGGCGACTTCTCCTGGTGGCTCGCCGAGGACTCCCAGGTCAGGCCCGAGATAGCCCAGGCCATCAAGAACGCCAACGAGGTCATGATGCCCTCGGCCCGTGTCGCGGCCGACGGCATCGAGGCCGCCTGGTGGGTCGACGCGGGCGAGAAGGCCCATGTCCGCTGGGTGCGCCCGGAGAACGAGGACGCGCTGTTCGAGGCACTCGCACGCGTCCACTCCGCCGGCGGTCTCCACCTGGGCGAGGGGTCCCGGTTCGCCGGGTCGTTCCGTACCCACGGGTTGCTCGTGCCGGTGTTCGACCTGGACCCGGAGATGCACCACCAGGAGTGGGCGCCGGGCCTGTTGGAGCTCGACGCGCGACTGGACGAGGCGTTGGCGAACGACGGACCGCTCAGCTCCGACGAGCGCGCGTCGCGCGACGGCCTCCGGGCTCGTCAGGTCACCCTGCGCTGACGCGGCACCGGCCCCCGACCGGGCCCGGGGGACTCTAGTATCCCCTCGGGCGGCCAGTGGGTCGCCGGGCCGGACGTGTGCGGAGGGGGTGTGGCCGACGTGGTCGACCAGCCGAGAAGGGGCGACGACGACGAGGCGACGCCCCCGGAGGTGACCGTTCCGCCGTGGTTGCGGACCGGGCCGACCCCGGAACAGTCCGCCCCCGTCCCGTCCGCGGCAACGGAGTCGGCCCTCGGGCGCGGTGGCGCGGTCCCCGAGCGGGCCGACGCAGGGCCGCAGGACTCCTCGAGGCAGATCTCCCCCAACCGCATCAGGCTGGGTACCGGAGGGCGGGCCGACGAGCCGGTCGGCGACCCCGTTGACCCCGGTGAGCCCGGTGGCCGAAGTGAGCCCGGTACGGGCGAGAGCGGGCGTCGTGCACGGGGCCTGTCCTCGTTGGCCCTCGGTGCGGAGCAGCCCGTGTCCGTGCGCTCCGGGAGCCAGGGCCCCGGTCCCGGCGGTTCCCCGACCCGCGACGGGCGCGCACGGCGGTTCGCGCTGTTCGCGGCCGCCGGGGTGGCGGTACTGGCCGGGTCGGCGGTGCTCGGGTACGTCGTCGCCCGCGGGGCCCTCACCCCGACAGGTGAGGAGGCGGCGGACTGCGCCCCGGTCTCCGAAGCCGGCCGGGTGGTGGGCGACGGCCCCGGTTCCCTCGACACCCCGTTGGAGACAGTGCTGGCCTTCGACCACGCCTACTACGTCGAGCGGTCGGCGGAGAAGGCGTTCGAGGCGGTCTCGCCGTCGAGCCGGATGACCCGGGAACAACTGCGCGCCGACGGGGTGGACCGGGTGCCCGAGGGGACCACCCACTGCGTGGACGCGCGGGAGTTGTCGCCCACGCTCCTCGAGGTGAGCCTCACCGAGTCCCCGCCCGACGCGGAACCCGTGGTGATGCGCCAGCGTGTTCGGGTGGCGAAGAATCCCGACGGCACCTGGGGGATCGTCTCGATCACGCCGGCGGGCTGATCCCGCCGGCCCGCCGGCCCGCTGGCCCGGGAGGGGAACAGGTCAGGGACCGGGGTCGAGGTACTCCTGGGACGGAGTGCGCCCCGAGGCCACCGCATCGAAGAACGCGGAGGTGCTCGGACCCCACACGAGGTAGGAGCCCACGGTGCCGGAGGCCATGCCGTCGTAGGGGGCGGTCACGGTGAGCGGATCGCCCCTGAGTTTCCACATCACCGAGGCGAGGTTCCAGATGTGGTCCCCGGTGTCCACCGTGACGGCCTCCGAGCCCGCGTCGACCAGCGACACCGCGGTGAACGGGTTGAGCAGGTTCCCCGGGGACATGGTCGCACTCATGAGCGCGCCGAGGAACTGCCGCTGGTTGCGGACCCGCTGGAGGTCCTGTTCGGCGAACCCGTACCGGGTACGGACGAACCCCAGGGCCTGCGGGCCCGCGAGGGTCTGACAGCCGGCGGCCAGGTCGAGCCCGGCCAGCGGGTCGTTGATCGGTTCCTCGATGCAGATGTCCACGCCACCGACCGCGTCGACGATCCCGGCGAAGCCGCCGAAGCCGATCTCCGCGTAGTGGTCGATCCGCATCCCGGTCTGCTCCTCGAGAGTCCGGGTGAGCAGCGCCGGTCCGCCGAAGGTGTAGGCGGCGTTGAGTTTGTTCTGCCCGTAATCCGGGATGTCGACCAGCAGGTCGCGTGGCAGCGAGATGAGCATTGTGCGGCCGCTGTCACGCGGGGTGTAGACCAGCATCATGGTGTCCGTGCGCTTGCCGCCGGCATCGGATTCCGAGCCGGTGGACAGCTGGGCCTGCTGCTCCGGGGTGAGCCCCTCGCGGGAGTCGGTCCCGACCAGGAGGGTGATGCTGCCCGGGGTGTTGCCGCCCCGGCCGGGGTAGTCGGTGAGGGCGTCGATCCGCTGCAGCTTGGAGTCCACCCACAGGACGCTCACCACGCCCAACGTCAGGACCAGGATCAGGACCAGGCCCAGGATCCGCAGGGGGCCGAACCGCCGCCGACCGGGTGCCCGGCGGGAGCGGCGATCACGAGACGGTGCGTACCCGGCTCGGGACGGCTGTCGGGCGGATCGTGGATCGCGCGGGTCGACGGGTTGACGGTGGGGGTCTCGTGCCCCGGCGCGCGACCGGGACGCGCGGGCGGGGTCGCGGTTCGGATCACGACGGGGGTCTCGGCCCGGCTCTGCTCGCCCCGCGTACCGGTCCCGCTCGTCGCGGGAGAGGGGCTGGGGTTCCTGGCGGGGTTGATAACCGCCCGGACCAGCGGTTCGCTCGCGACCGGGTTCCGGCGAGCGGCGCGGTTCGCGACCCGCCGCACGACGAGGATCCGGCGTGCCGCGGGGGTCACGGCGGGGCTCACGACCCGGCTCTCGACCCGGCTCCCGACGAGGCGCGGGGTCGCGCGGCACGCCGGGGTCGGCGTACCCGCGGCGCTCACGCGCGCGGCGCCGGAGCTCGGCGGCCTCCTCGGGGGTGAGGTGCCGGCGCCTGGAGTCGTCGGTCATGGGATCGGACTCTACTTGGCCACCGGCCCGGTCGGCGTCCCGCACCGCGCCGCAGGAGGTGGCGCGCAAGTCGGAGGGGGAGGGGAGATGGCCAGCGTGGGTTGACCGTCAGAGCCAACCCACGTGCGGCGCGAGCAGCGCGTAGCCCACGAACGCGACCACGTCCAGGAGGGTGTGCGCCAGGATGAGCGGCCACAGCCGTCGGGTCCGCATCCACCAGAGGGCAAAGACGATGCCCATCGCGAGATTGCCCAGCCCGCCGCCGAAGCCCTGGTAGAGGTGGTAGGAGCCCCTCAGCAGAGCCGTGCCCACGAGCGCGACCGCGGGCGGGACACCGAGCTGGCGCAGGCGCACGAGCAGGTATCCCACCACCAGGATCTCCTCGGCGGCGCCGTTGCCCGCGGCGGACAGGACCAGCACGACCGGGCGCCACCACGTCTCAGTGAGCCCGGAGGCCGCCACCTGCAGGTTGAACCCCGCCGCCACCGCACCGAGGTAGAACGCGAGGCCGGGGATCCCGATGACGGTGGCCAGGATGACTCCCCACGCGATCTGACGCCCGGCGCGATCGCGGACCAGTCCGACCGCCTTCGGCCCGATCCCGGTGTGTGCGAGCAGGACCAGCGGGAGCAGCGACCACGCCACCAGCCGCAGCACGCTGAGCACCTGATAGGCCGCGTCGAGCCACGCATGGGTGGACCGCGAGGGGTTGAGGGTGGCGGTCTGGCCCGCCAGGGGTTCCGGGGCGAGTAGCGCGGAGGTGAGGTCGAGGACCGAGTAGAGGCCGGCCAGGCCGAAGGTCACCAGGAGGACGACGACGAGCTCGACCACCAGCAGCCGGCGGGTGCGGGGGTCGGTCACCGGGTCGAACCTGGAGACGTAGCAGCGGAACGCCTCACGCGGCGAGACCGCCCGACGCACGCGGCCCGCCTCGGGTGCGCGGCGCTCCCGGCCGGTCACCCGGGTAACCGGACGTCGTTGACGATCCGGTCCATCCAGCGGGGCCCGGGGGTCGATTGCTGGGCCGTCGTCACGTACGCGACCCACCACCGTCGTCCCTCGGATCCGAACACGGCCGCGTAGACCAGTCCGCCGGCGGTGGCGTCCTCGGCGCCGTCGGGGACCAGGACGTACGAGACGGACGCCCCGTCACCGGCCTCGTTGAGGACGCCGGTGACGCGCTGCTCGTCGCGGGTCCCCGTGACACCCATGAGATAGAGCTGGATGATCTCCGCCAGTGCCGTGGCGGCCCCCTGGTCGTCGGCGATCGCGGCGGCGGCGATCCCGGGTTCGAGCACCCCGGCGATGATCCGGGTGTCGAGGGCGTGCCCGGAGCCCACCGGCACCATCTGGATCGAGCCGATCTCGGGTTGACCGATGATCTGCCACCCGATCGGGACCGCGATCTCCAGTCCCGACTCCTCGTCCAGGTGGTGGGCCCCGTGCAGCGTGGAGTCCCGGGGCAGGACCGACGCCGGATCCGAGGCCACCGCCACGATCAGGAGAGCGGCCAGTAGCGCCAGCGCCACGTGGATCGTGCGCGGACCGCGCTTCTCCTCCGGGGTCAGGTGAGAGGCGTCGGGGGCGTCGTCCGGGGCGGGGGCGTGATCGGAGGCAGGGGAGTCGTCGGAACCCATCGGGGGAGAGAGTAGCAACGCCGCGGTGTAGACCTGAGGTCATGACGGTCTCACTCGAACTGCTCAGCCGCGGTCCCTCCCGCCCCGATCTCCTCGAGGACCTCGTGGTGACCGGGTCCGGGCTCGCCGCGACGCTGTCCCGGTGGGCCGCCCCGGAACCGGTGGAGGTGCCCACGGATCCCGCCACCGGTCTCCCCGGAGCCGACGCCGTCGCTGAGGTGCTGGCAGCCGACACCGCGGTGGTGATCGACGTGGCTCCGGGCCTGGGCGGGACGGGACCCGCGGCCGACCGGCTGGTCGACCTGCTGGCCGTGGCAGCCCACTCCGGGGTCGGTTTCGGGTCGGGCCTGATCCCCCGGTGCACCGATGCCGGTCAGGTCTGGGCCCTGCTCGCGGGAGCGGTCGCGGCCATGACGGGCGGCGACGTCCGGGCCGCTCTCGTCGCCCCCGACCCGGCCGCCCTCGTCGCGTTGCCGCGGGCCGCGCGGGAGGCGATCCGTGACGTCGTGACGTGCGCCCTGGTGCCGGAAGAGGCCCTGGAAGGGGTCACGGCGGACCTCGCGTCCGCCGGGCGGCCCTGACGCTGACTAGTCTTGTCGTCGTGGTCACCGTCGCCTACCTGGGTCCGCCCGGAACCTTCACCGATGCCGCCCTGCACCGTCTCCGCACGGATCCGCACACGTCGGCGCTGCTCGCCGGGGCCGAGGCCGTCCCGGCCGGCACGCCGGACGAGGCGTTGGCGATGGTCCGGGACGGTGCGGCCGACTACGCCTGCGTGCCGTTCGAGAACTCGGTCGACGGCACCGTCAACCCCACCAGCGACGCGCTCGCCGCGGGGCGACGACTGCAGATCTTCGCCGAGACGGAACTCGACGTCGTCTTCTCCATCCTCGTTCGACCCGGCACCGCCGCCGCCGACGTCCGGGTCCTGCGGACTCACCCGATCGCCGCCGCGCAGGTGCGCCGCTGGGTCGGCGTGAACCTGCCGCAGGCGCACATAGAGACCACCTCATCCACCGCCGCCGGGGCCGAGCAGGTGGCAGCAGGCAGCGCCGACGCCACCGCCGCGCCCGCCCGAGCGGGCGAGATCAACGGCCTCGTCCCGCTCGCGGAGAACGTGGCCGACGTGGGTGGGGCCCGCACCCGGTTCGTACTGGTCGGCCGCCCGGGGCCTCCGCTCGAGCGCACCGGGCACGACCGGACCTGCGTGGTCTTCGGCCTTCCGCACGAGCCCAACTCGCTGGTCCAGGCGCTCACCGAACTGTCGATCCGCGACATCGACCTCACCCGGATCGGCTCACGACCCACCCGCGTCGAGCGGTTCACCTACCTCTTCCACGTGGACCTCGTCGGGCACGTCGACGACCCCGTGGTGGCGGAGGCGTTGGCGGCACTGCACCACCGGACCGCCGACCTGCGCTTCCTCGGATCGTGGCCCGTCGCCGACGGTGTCGGCGCCGGTTCCGTACCGCCGGACCGCTCCGAGGCGCTCGCCTGGATCGACGGTCTGCGGCACGGGGTCGACACACGCGGGGTCGATACACACCGGGGCGACACACGCGGGGTAGATACACACCGGGGCGACGAGCGGTGAGCGCGCGACTGCACCTGGTCCGGCACGGGCAGACCCCGTCCAACGTCGCCGGTGCCCTGGACACCGCCCTGCCCGGCGCTCCCCTCACCGAACTCGGACGGGAACAGGCGAGGACGGTCGGCTCCGAGCTCGCCACCTCGGGAATATCGCCGACGGTGGTCCTCAGTTCCGAGGCCGCCCGTGCCCGCGAGACCGCCGGCCTGATCGCCGAGGCGATGGAGCTGCCCACCCAGGCCGTGCCGGGCGCGTACGAGGTGCAGGCCGGCCGGTACGAGATGAGGACCGGTACAGAGGCACTGCTGGCCTACAACCGGGTCGTGCGTGACTGGCTCGAGGACGGTGACCTCACCTCGTGCCTGCCCGGGGGCGAGAGCGCGCTGGCCGTGCAGGAGCGTGCGATGCCGCTGGTGTCGGAGCTACGGGAGAGCTACCTCGACAACGGCATCGACGTGGTCCTGGTGGTGCACGGCACCCTCATGCGGATGATCGCGGTGTTCGCCGGCGCCGTCCCCTCGCAGTGGGCGTTGGTCAACCGGATCCCCAACTGCGGGGTCATCGAGTTGGCGCCGGATCGCGGCGGGTGGTCCTGCGAGCGGTGGGGCGACCACCTCGGACGCCCACAGTTCTGACGGGGCGGCCGGGAGCGGGGCCGCGGTCAGAACCCGGTCAGCCCCAGCCGAGGGCGTGCAGGGTGTGCTCCTCGATCCCGAAGTGGTGGGCGATCTCGTGAATGACCGTCACCGCCACCTCGTGGACCAGCTGCTCCTCGGTGGAGCAGAAGTCGCACAGCGCACCCCGGAAGATCGTGATGGTGTCGGGCAGGAAGCCCGAGTAGGTGGTGTCACGCTCGGTCAACGCCACCCCCTCGTACAGGCCCATGAGGTCCGGCTCCTCCGGATGGCGGTCGGCGATGAGGACCACCACGTTGTCCATCGCGGTGAACAACTCGTCCGGAACGGAGTCCAGCGCGTCGTCGACGAGCGACTCGAATCGCGCGTCGTCGACGACGAGGCTCACGGCGTGCCGCCGGGGATCGGGACGGACACCGTCCCGGGATCCGCATCGGTCGGGGTGCCGGGATTGCCCTGGCCCACCCCTGGTGGCGGGACCTCGGTGGTGGTGGGTGCCACCGGGGAGGAGCCGTCGATCAACACGCCCTGACGCGCAGAGCCCCGTAGTACCGCGAACGGCCCCGGGTCGGCGGCCCTCATCAGACCGCAGTTGACGGTGCGGCTCCCGGTGGCCCACGAGATCTGCGAGATCGGGTTGACGAGCGTGGAGATGAGGGTGGTCTGGCGGAGCGCCTCGGCGTCACCGAGGTAGGCGGTCCCGGCGGCGAGACAGGCGTCCGCGGTGAGCTCGGACTGCACCCGCGGCTCCGGCGGGGTGGGCGCCTCCGGGAAGACCCCGGTGACGTCGACGTCGGAGACGACCTCGATCGCGTGGTCCTCCGAACACGGCACCGGCGCACCGGGCAGACCCTGGTCGGTGAATCCCAGGCAGGTGCCGGGGTCCCACCGTCGATGCTGGTCCGACTCCGCGAACACCCCTGTCGAGGTGGTCGACCGACCGTCGAGTTCGGCCGCGGCGACTCCGCACAACACCGTGTGGTCGCCCTTGTCCCAGCCCTCCTCGGACGGGGGCACGACCAGGCCGGTGAACCGGCCGGCCGGGTCGACCTCCCGGCCCCCCGCGTAGCGGGTGATCAGCGGCATGCACCGATCCGTGCCGATCGGGGCCAGCCTCGAGTTGTCCGGGAGCGGGGTGTTCTCGCCGAACCCGGGTACCCCGGAGAGGTCGATCCGGCCGGCGACCTCGAAGCGGTGGGGCTCCGCGCAGTCGACGGTCGTGAACGCGGTGACGCGGTCCGCGGCGTCGACCTGCCAGGTCAGACACGTTCCCGGGGTGGCGTCGGCGTAGGCGGGCCCGGACAGTGTCCGCGGGTCGACCTGCGGGACGATCGCCGCGATCCGTTCCGCCGTCGCGGAGTTCGGATCACCCATGGCCGAGGCCATGAGCCCACCGGTGATCGCCCCGCCGGACAGGATCGCGACGAGTGAGGCCATGACCGCGCCCCGGGTCCGGAGCAGCGACCGGCCCTGGCGTGGTGATCGCGAGGAATTGATCATCACATCCATGATGCCGCAACTTCGCCGCCCCGATAGGATTCAGGGCATGAGCGGACAGAACCGAGACGAGGCCGACGGCCCGGACAGCGGAAGCCGCGCGCCGCGTGAGGGCGTCGATCCGGAGGTCCTCGAGTTCGCACAGATGCTCTTCCAGCTGGCGCGAGACGGCGAGACCGAACGGCTCGCCGCCTACGTCGACGCCGGTGTGAGCCCGGACCTCACCAACGAGCGCGGTGACGCGCTACTCATGCTGGCCGCCTACAACGGGCACCCCGACACCGTCCGGGCCCTGCTCGCCCGCGGCGCGGAGGTCGACCGCGCCAACGATCGCGGGCAGACGCCGCTCGCGGGCGCGGTGTTCAAGGGGTACGGCGAGGTGGTCCGGGTGCTGTTCGAGGGGGGCGCGGACCCGAACGGGGGCACACCCACGGCGGTCGATACGGCCCGGATGTTCGAGAAGGACGCCTTCCTCGAGCTCTTCGGTGTCTGACCCGGGCCGGGCCAGATCCGCTGCCCTCCCGCTCCATCCGCTACCCGCGTGCCGGTAGCGGATGTGTGGTCGCGGTAGCGGATTCGGGTGGTGGAACGGGGCCGCTAGGCTGGTCGCCGTGATCGATCTCAAGCTTCTCCGCGAGAACCCCGACCTCGTCCGCGATTCCCAGCGCACCCGCGGTGAGGACCCCTCGCTGGTCGACCGGCTGCTGGCGGCCGACGAGGCCCGCCGGTCGTCGATCTCCGCTGCAGACGGGGCGCGTGCCGAGCAGAAGGCGCACGGCAAGAAGGTCGGGCAGGCCTCGCCGGAGGACCGTCCCGCGTTGCTCGAGGCCGCCGGTGCGCTCAAGCAGGCGGTCAAGGGCGCCGAGGAGGCGGAGAAGTCCGCAGAGGCCGAGGTCGACCGGATCCAGCGTCTGCTCTCCAACGTGGTCGAGGCGGGGACCCCCGCCGGCGGCGAGGACGACTTCGTGGAGATCGAGCGGATCGGCGAGATCCCGACCTTCGACTTCGAACCCAAGGACCACCTCGAGCTCGGCGAGAGCCTGGGACTGCTCGACATGGAGCGTGGTGCCAAGGTCTCGGGCGCGCGCTTCTACTTCCTCACCGGGTACGGCGCCCTGCTGCAACTGGGGATGCTGCAACTGGCGGCGCAGAAGGCCACGGCCAACGGTTTCACGCTCATGATCCCGCCGGTCCTGGTGCGCCCGGAGATCATGCAGGGCACCGGCTTCCTCGGTGCGCACGCCGACGAGATCTACCGGCTCGAGGCCGACGACCTCTACCTGGTGGGCACCTCGGAGGTCGCCTTGGCGGGTTTCCACCAGGGGGAGATCCTGGACCTGGCCGACGGGCCGAAGCGCTACGTCGGTTGGTCGTCGTGTTTCCGCCGCGAGGCCGGCAGCCACGGCAAGGACACCCGCGGGATCATCCGCGTGCACCAGTTCGACAAGGTCGAGATGTTCTCCTGGTGCAAGCCGGAGGAGGCACACGACGAGCACCTGCGGCTCCTGGGCTTCGAGAAGGAGATGCTGCAGGCCATGGGACTGCCGTTCCGGGTGATCGACATCGCCGGCGGAGATCTCGGGTCGTCGGCCGCCCGCAAGTACGACTGTGAGGCCTGGGTCCCCACCCAGGGCGCCTACCGCGAGCTCACCTCCACGTCCAACTGCACGACGTTCCAGGCCCGCCGGCTGGGTGTGCGCTACCGGGACGACGGCGGCAAGCCGCAGACGGCCGCCACCCTGAACGGCACGCTGGCCACCACCCGGTGGCTGGTGGCGATCCTGGAGAACCACCAGCAGGCGGACGGTTCAGTGGTCGTGCCCGAGGCGCTGCGCCCGTTCGTCGGCAAGGACGTGCTCGAGCCGCCCCGCTAGTGGTGATGCAGATGGGCGTCGTCCCGCCGCCCGCGTGAGTCAGGGGCGGAAGAGCATCATCACGCCGCTCGCGCTGGCGCAGGTCCGGCCGTCGGTGTCGAGGACCTTGGCCTGCACGACGCACGTCGACCGACCCACGTGTTCGACCTCGGCGTTGATCGTCGCGGGGGTCTTCTCCCGCCGGAGCGCGCGGATGTACCGGACGGTCAGGTCGAGGGTGCTGTAGCCCACGCCCTCCTCGACGACCGTCGCGGTGGCGTAGCCGAGCGCGGAGTCGACCCACCCCGAGACGATCCCGCCGTGCACCGTCCCGCCGTTGTTCAGCGCCCACTCGCCGGGTGTGGCGGTCATGGTGACCGAGCGATCGGCGACCGCCGAGAGCTGCAGGCCGAGCGTGTGCGCACCGGGGGAGAGGTGGCGCTCGCCGTCGACGACCCGCCGCAGGGCGTCCAGACCCGCGTGCGGGCTGCGCTCGGAGGCGGTGGGCAGCGGTGGCCACGAATAGTGGCGACTGCGCGCCGCGGGGTCGACAGAATCGAAGGGCTCGTCGTCATCCACCCCGCCGAACCTACCGTCAGCGGGTCACACCGCCCGGGGTGGGCCGCTACGCTGGTGCCCGTGGAGCTGCTCTATACGGGGATCATCGGATTCGCCCGCACGTTGTTCAAGGTCCAGGGTCTGGACATCACCTTCCGCGGGGAGCGCAACTTCCCAGCGGAAGGTGGCGCCGTGGTGGTGATCAACCACACCGGGTACTTCGACTTCGTCTACGGCGGTATCCCGGCGCGCGTCCCCAAGCGGTTCATCCGCTACATGGCCAAGGTCGAGGTGTTCGAGCACCCGGTGACCGGGCCGATCATGAGGGAGCTCAAGCACATCCCGGTGGACCGTACGGCCGGAAAGGCGTCGTTCGACGAGGCCGTCGCGCGGCTGAAGGCCGGTGAGCTCGTCGGGGTGTTCCCCGAGGCCACCATCAGCCGCAGTTTCGAGATCAAGGGCTTCAAGTCCGGTGCCGTGCGGATGGCGCTCGAGGCCGGGGTCCCGATCATCACCGTCACCCTGTGGGGATCCCAGCGGGTGTGGACCAAGGGTCTGCCCAAGAAGCTGCTGCGTCCGAAGGTGCCGATCCTGATGGAGGTCGGCGAACCGATGCAGGCCTACGAGCCGGTGGACGAGTGCACCGAGGAGCTCCGTTCACGGATGAAGGCCACCCTCGAGCGGATCCAGGAGGAGTACGCGCAGCGCTACGGCGCCTACCCGCCCGGAGCGAACTGGGTCCCGGCCCGTCTCGGTGGTTCGGCCCCGACCCTGGAGGAGGCCACCGCGCTCGACGAGGCCGAGCACGCCGAGCGGATGCGTCGGCGGGCTCTGGCGGAGGGCGACGACGCCCCGAAGGGACCGGCGGGCCCGGACGCTCCGTGACCGGTTCCCGGCCACTGCTGGTCGCCACGGACATCGACGGCACGCTGGTCGACCGGAACGATCGCATACCCGCCGCCAACCGGGCCGTCATCGCCGAACTGGTGGCGGATGGTGCGACCTTCGTGTTGGCCACCGGTCGGCCTCCGCGTTGGCTGTCACAGGTGGTCGAGCAGTTGCCCGTGGCGCCCCTGGCCGTGTGTGCCAACGGTGCGGTGGTGATGGACACCGCCAGTGGCGAGTTCCTCAGCACCCGGTTGCTGGAGGCGGAGGCGCTGGCCGCGATCGACGAGGTCCTGCGCGACAGGTTGCCGGGCAGCGGGATCGCGGCCGAACGCCTGGGCGGCGACGCCGCCGACAGGGAGTTCGTGGCCAGCCCGGACTACGAGCACGCCTGGATCCAACCCGAACACCTGGAGGTCGGTCACTCCGAGGTGCTCGCCCGCCCCGTCCTCAAGCTCCTGGCCAGGGTCCCCGGGATGCCCAGCGCGGACATGGTGGACGCCCTTCGGGGAGAGGTGCACCATCTGGCGGACGTCACCTACTCCACCACCAACGGGCTGATCGAGTTCGCGGCGCGCGGGGTGACCAAGGCCAGTGCACTGGCCGAGCTCGCCGCGGGGCTCGGGCGGGAAGGCCGCGCGCGACCGGGTGCCGGGGGGTCCGGCGTGGTGCCGGGGACGCTGGCCTCCGGCGTGGTGCCGGTGACGGTCGCCTTCGGCGACATGCCCAATGATCTCGAGATGTTGCGCTGGGCCGACCACGGGGTGGCGATGGGCAACGCCATCCCGGTGGTCCACGCCGCCGCCGACGAGATCACACTCACCAACGACGAGGCGGGACTGGCGCACGTGCTGCGCCGCTGGTGGACCTGAGGGTCCGGTAGCCGGCGGGCCGACCCGCCGAAATTGGGTACACGGACCGGTCCCCACCACTTCCCCGGTGTGCCCGCCGCCCCGGGGAAGCGGGCCGCGGGGACCCCCGGGGGGCCCCCCCCCCCTTATGGGGTACCCCGCCCCGCCCCCCCCCCCGCCCCGGGGGGCCCCCCGGCCCGTTGGCGGGGGGGGGGGGCCACACCTGGTGGGACCCGGTCCGCGAGTCTGGTCGGCCGACGCGTCGGCGTCGGCCGGGGATCAGGGGGCCGGTTCCACCGAGAGCTCCTTGGTGGCCGGGTCGAAGACCAGCGTGCCGCCCTCGAAGCGCTGCGCGATGGTGCCGTCCTCGCGACCGGTCTCACTCGAGACCGGTAGGCCGAGTGGCCCGCGCTCGAAGCCCTGGGAGGCCCAGGCGTCGCCGATCACGCCCCACACCGGGTGGGTACCGGTCTCGGGGGAGGAGTAGAGGGCACCGTTCTCGTGCTTGACCAGCGACACGTTGCCGAACCTCTGGACACCGGAGAGGACCTGGCCGAGAGGGCCGGCGAACCGCGAGGCGAGCCTGGCGAAGTCGCTGCCGCCGAGGTTCCCGACGGAGCCCACGTCGCCACCGATGGCGTCCTGCACGGAGCCGGCGTCGAACGGGATGTCGGCCAGCGTCTTTCCGCCGGTGAGGATGCGGGTCAACTCGGTGGCGTCCAGTCGGCCGCCGGTCAGGACGGTCCGGAGTGCGGAGGTCACCGCGTCCTGGACGCTGCCCTGGGTGACACCCGGGATCGTCGTGCCACCGGTGCCCGGTCGCGGGGTCGTCCCCGGGTTGGTGACCGGGGGAGTGGGGTTGGACGGGGGGTTGGTCGGGGCCGGGGACCCGCCGCCGCCCTGGGCGTAGGCGGCCGCGATGTCGCGGATCTGACCCATCTTGGCGTATCCCGCGTTGCCGGGGCACGCGGTGTTGCCGACGTCGCGGTGGGCGAAGATGTTGGGCAGCCGGACCGCGGTGCCCTGGGGGTACCGGGTGTAGGAGGTGCCCTCGGAATAGTGGGTGTCGGTGCCCTTGGGGTTGACCCCGGCGACCGACAGGCGCCAGCCGATGATCTCGCCCATCTTGCGGACGGTGGCATCCGGCGGGACGACGGTCGAGTAGTCGCCCATCATCGAGATGCCCCAGGTGTTGCCGTTGAAGCCGCCGGCGTGCGCGCCCTGGACATTGCGGTTGAGACCGCCGTGGCGCCCCTCGAAGGCCTGCCCGTACTTGTCGACCATCACGTTGTAGCCGACGTCGCACCAGCCCAGGTTGCGCGCGTGGTAGGTGTAGATGCCCCGCACCACGCCCGCCGAGCCCTCGCGGGTGTAGTTGTTGCTGCCGGCCGTGTGGTGGACCACTGCCGCGGCGAGCGAGTTGTCGTAGGAGGCGTTGCGGCAGCGGATGGACTCGTCGGCACCCCAGCCGGCGCGGCTGATGATCGACGGCTGGGCGGCCGCGATGTCGCCGCTGGCGCCCGTTCCGCCCTGGGCCGTGATGTCGCCGAACGACTCGGGGTCGGGGGTCGGGGTGGCGTCGGGGGAGATCAGGACGGCGGTGACCGAGTCGGTCTCCAGGTCGGTGGTCTCGGCGACGGGCTTGATGTCCGCGTAGCGCGTCGGGACCGGCGGGGCGTCGCCGGTGGCGGCCCGCACGGGGGCGGGCTCGGCCGACCGGGTGGCCGCCACGTCGTTCTGCGCGGGTGTCCGAGGGGCCGGGGTGGCGGCGGTCTCGGATTCCGCGGGCTCTGACTCCGCGGTCGTTGATTCTGCGGACTCGGACGCCTCGGACCCGGTGGTCCCCGTCTCGCTGGCCTCGGGTTCAGCGGCCAGCGAGGTGTCCGCGATATCGACGCCGGAGACCTTGATCTGGACCGTGGTGGTGTCCACCCCGAGGAAGACCGGCTCGGTGCCCCCGTTCCCGGTGGTGCTCTCGCCCTCGTCGTCGACGGACTCGGCCTCGTACCAGGGGCCCCAGGACCCGTCGGGGTTCTTGGCGCGCAGGGCCGCGACAGCCTCCGGGTTGTAGCCCTTCCACGTGACGCCGACCATCGAGAACGGGGTCTCGGAGGTGACCTCCCTGACGGGGGCCGAGCCGACCGCGATGTCCGTGTCCACGCCGGCTGCGGGGGGCGCGTCGGCGAGGGGGACCTCGGCCGTCCCGGTGGGGACCGCGCTGCCCGCGGTGGCGGTGATGTCGTCTCCGGACTCGACCAGGTGGTCCGCCCCGTACACGGCGAGGGGCGTGACGACGGACGCCGCGACCGCCACCGCGAGGGCGAGGGTCCGGCGTCGACCGCTGATGTTCAGGGGGCGGCGTCGTGTTCTCAAGGGCTTCTCCAGATCATGTCTGTGTCTCGCGGATCCAGCTGCGGAACACTTCTTCCCGGCGGCCGCGAGGAAGAGCGACCACTGGGACGAATGTGACGAACGTGGTCAATGGTAGCTAAGAAACGCGTGAAACCAAGTGGTACGGATGTGAATTTTGGGGTCACAACTGTGTAGTTTCGAACCGATGTACGACGACGAGGCGGTCCGACGCGTGGACTGAGCAGCGGCCCCCGGCGCGGGTGGGGACCTCCTCGTCGTCGTCACCTGGTGTGGCTCCGGGCCCGTCACCCCTCGACCGATACCCTTGGACCCGGACCCGCGCCGACCGGCGCGTGGACGCGCGAGACGCAGCAACGGACCAGAATCGGCGAAGTACAACGGGAAGGCTCGAAGTGATGGCAGGCGAGCGGCAGTGGGGGACCTACGACCTCATCGTGGTGGGGTCGGGATTCTTCGGCCTGACGGTCGCGGAGCGGGCGGCGGCCGAACTCGGCAAGCGCGTGCTCGTCCTGGACCGGCGGCACCACATCGGCGGCAACGCCTACTCGGAGCCCGAGCCCGAGACCGGGATCGAGATCCACAAGTACGGCGCGCACCTGTTCCACACCTCCAACGAGCGGGTGTGGGAGTACGTCAACCGTTTCACCGACTTCACCGGGTACCAGCACCGCGTGTTCGCGATGCACAAGGGGACCGCGTACCAGTTCCCGATGGGCCTGGGGCTGATCAACCAGTTCTTCGGCCGCTACTACTCGCCGGACGAGGCGCGGGAGCTCATCGCCGAGCAGGCCGCGGAATTCTCCGCCGAGGACGCCGCCAACTTCGAGGAGAAGGCCATCTCCCTGATCGGGCGGCCGCTCTACGAGGCGTTCATCAAGGACTACACCGCCAAGCAGTGGCAGACGGATCCCAAGAACCTGCCCGCCGGCAACATCACGCGACTGCCCGTGCGCTACACCTTCGACAACCGCTACTTCAACGACACCCACGAGGGCCTGCCGGTCGACGGCTACACCGCGTGGCTGGAGAACATGGCGGCCGACGAGAAGATCGACGTGGTGCTGGACACCGACTGGTTCGACGTCCGCGAGGCCGTCCGCTCGGCGAGTCCCGACGCGCCCGTGGTCTACACCGGTCCGCTGGACCGCTACTTCGACTACTCCGACGGCGAGCTCGGGTGGCGCACCCTGGACTTCGAGACCGAGGTCCTGCCCACCGGCGACTTCCAGGGCACCCCGGTGATGAACTACAACGACGCCGAGTACGACTACACGCGCATCCACGAGTTCCGGCACTTCCATCCCGAGCGCACGAACTACCCGTCGGACAAGACCGTGATCATGCGCGAGTTCAGCCGCTTCGCCGAGCGCGAGGACGAGCCGTACTACCCGATCAACGAGTCCACCGACCGCGAGCGACTGGCCGTCTACCGCGAGCGCGCCAAGGCCGAGACCGCGGAGAACCGCGTGATCTTCGGCGGCCGACTGGGCACGTACCAGTACCTGGACATGCACATGGCCATCGCCTCCGCGCTGACGATGTTCGACAACACGCTGGCCCCGCACCTGCGGGACGGCGCCGCACTCGAGGCGTGATCCTGCTCGGCGACGCCTGACCGGCCGGGCCCTTCCCCGGCCGGATCCGCCGGGTCCGCCGGGATCCGGCGCGGCCTCATCGAGCGGTCACACCCGCTCACGTTTTCCCAGGGTGAATTCCATTGGTCGGTGCAACACGGATCGGTGGAGGTCGTGTTGTGGCGTTGTCGGTGTTGGTTCATG
>JBKBUP010000159.1:0-6479 GCA_046289795.1 Dietzia sp.
CTGCCGCCTGAGCACCTCATGTTGGAGGAGTACGGGGTCGGCCGCGGCACGCTCCGCGAATCGCTCCGCTACCTGGAACTCCAGGGCGTGATCATGCTCAAGCCCGGCCCGGGTGGCGGGCCCGTCGTGCAGCAACCGGACGGGGGCACCCTCGCCGCCACGCTGAGTCTGCTCCTGCAGTTCGAGAACGCCCCGTTCTCGACCATCATGGAGGCCCGGACGGCCCTGGAGCCCACCATCGCGCGCCTGGCGACCACGCGTATCGACGACGACGGTCTCGAGCTGCTCGCCGAGAACCTCCGCGTGACCCGTGAGCAGATGGGCGACCAGGCCGGGTTCTCCGCGCAGTCCGAGCGTTTCCACGAGCTGATCGCCTGGAGCTCCGGGAACGCACTCTTCGGGTACCTCTTCGACGCCCTGACGGGCCTCATCGCCGGCGCCTCCATGGGGATCACGTACCCCAGGCGGCAGCGCGAGCTGACCTGTGACATCCACGACGAGATCTACGCCGCGATCGCCGACCGGGACGCCGATGCCGCGTCCCGGCTGATGTCGCTCCATATCCACGAGCACACCACGTACCTCGAGAAGCGGTTCCACACCGCGCTCGCACGGCCGATCCGGTGGGAACTCGACGGCTGACGCGGACCGCCGGACACGCCCCGCAGCCGGCGGGTCAGATGTGGCGCCCGCCGGTGATCTCGAGGACCGTGCCGGTCATATAGCTCGACATGTCGCTGGACAGGAACAGCACCACCTGCGCCACCTCACTCGGCTCGGCCGCCCGACCCATGGGGATCTCCGCCATCTTCTCGTCCCACACGTGCTGCGGCATCGCGAGCGTCATCGCGGTGCGGATGAGCCCGGGCTGGATGGCGTTGACGCGGACGTTCTTGAACGCCACCTCCTTGGCGGCGGCCTTGGTCAGGCCCACGATGCCGGCCTTGGCGGCGGAATAGTTGGTCTGGCCCATGAGCCCGACCTTGCCGGAGATGGAGGAGACGTTGACGATCGCTCCTCCCCCGTGCTCGCGCATGCGCCCGGCCGCCGCGCGGGTGCCGTTCCACGTGCCCTTGAGGTGGATCGCGATGATGTCGTCGAACTGCTGCTCCGTCATCTTGCGCATCGTGGCGTCGCGGGTGACGCCGGCGTTGTTGACGAACACCCCGAGCGGCCCGAACTCCTCTTCGGCGACGTCGATCATCGCCTCGACCGCTGCCCCCTCGCGAACGTCACAGTGGACGTAGCGCGCCTTGTCCTCGCCGCCGAGCTCGGCTACCGCGGCGGCGCCGGCCTCGTCGTCGATGTCCCCGATCACCACGCGCGCACCATTGGCGATGAACGTCCGGGCGATCTCCAGTCCGATCCCGCGTGCGGCTCCGGTGACGACGGCGGTCTTACCCTCGAGCAGTCCCATGACGTGTGTCCTCTCCTCGTGCTTCTCGGCGTCCGGTGTCCCGGAGTTCGGCGTCCCGGCGGGGGGTGTCCCGCCCGAGCTCGGCCAGGATCGCGTCCGTGTGTTGGCCCAGTGCGGGGACGGGCCTCATGGGCAGCTCTACGTCTGTGAAGGTCATCGGTGGCAGCAGTCCCCGGATCGGCCCGGCTGGCGTGTCGACGTCCCGCCACCGGTCGCGCGCCTCGAGCTGGGGGTGGTCCACCAGCGCGGCGACGTCGTTGAGCCGGGCGGCAGGTACACCGAAACGGTCGAGTCTGGCCGCGAGCTCCTCCGAGCTGTACCCGCCGGTCAGTCGGCCGATCAGCTCGTCCACCTCGGCCCGGCGCGCCACGCGGGCGATGTTGGTGGCGTACCGCTCGTCGTCGACCAGGTCCGGCCGTCCCAGCACGTCTCGGACCAGGGCCGCCCACCCGCGGTCGTTCTGCACCCCGATCAGCACCTGTCCGTCCGTGGTGGGGAAGGCGTCGTACGGGCAGATCGAGGCGTGCGACAGCCCCATCCGGCCCACCTGCCGGTCCGCGTACATCCGGATGTACATGGGATGGCCCATCCACTCGGCGGTCGCCTCGAACATCGACACCTCGATGGTGGCCCCGCGCCCGGTCCGCTCCCGCCGGAACAACGCCGACTGGATGGCCGAGAGCGCGTACATGCCGGTCGCGATGTCCGAGACGGGCACGCCGGTCTTGGTGGCGGTCTCGGGGGTGCCGGTGATCGAGCACAGCCCGGACTCCGCCTGGACGAGCATGTCGTAGGCCTTCCGGTCGCGGTACGGTCCGGAGTCGCCGTAGCCACTGATGGTGACGACGACGAGGTCGTCCTTCCGCTCACGGAGCGCATCAGCCCCCAGGCCCAATCGCTCCATCGCGCCGGGCGCCAGGTTGCTGAGGACCACGTCCGCCCGGTCGGCAAGGTCGAGCGCGACCTGCCGGCCTCGATCGGATGCCAGGTCGAGTTCGATCGACTCCTTGCCCCGGTTGAGCCAGACGAAGTGCGAGGCCAACCCGTGGACGGTGTCGTCGTAGGAGCGCGCGAAGTCGCCCTCCCCCTGCCGTTCGATCTTGATGACGCGGGCGCCGAGATCGGCGAGGTGACGGGTGGCGAGCGGGCCGGCGACGGCCTGCTCGACAGCCACCACCGTGATCCCCTCTAGCGGGAGCGGCTCGCCCGTCATCTCGGCGCCGACCCCGGGGACCAGCCGCGGACCAGTCCGCCGCCGATGATCAGCTTCTGGATCTCGCTCGTGCCCTCGTAGAGCCGCAGCAGACGGATGTCACGGTAGATCCGCTCGACCGCGACGCCCCGCATGTACCCGGTGCCGCCGTGGATCTGGACTGCCAGGTCCGCGACCTTCCCCGCCATCTCGGTGCAGTAGAGCTTGGCGACGGACGGGGCGATCCGCCGGTCCTCCCCCGAGACGTACTTGGCAGCGACCTCCCGGACCAGTGCCCGTCCGGTCATCACCCCGACCTGCTGCTCCGCGAGCATCGCCTGGACCAGCTGGAAGCCACCGACGACCTCGCCCCCCTGCGTGGTGGTGGCCGCATAGGCCAGGGACTCGTCGAGCGCCCGCGTGGCGGACCCCACGGCGACGGCGGCGATGTGCACGCGACCGCGGGCCAGCGACGTCATCGCCGCACGGTATCCGGCGTCCTCGTCGCCGCCCACGAGTGCCGACGCCGGGACGCGGACACCGCTGAAGCTCACCTCGGAGGTGGAGGCACCCTCCTGGCCCATCTTCCGGTCCTTCGGCCCCACGGTGACCCCCGGCGCGTCGGCGGGGACGAGGAACACCGCGATCCCCGTCCCGCTCTCGTCTGCGGGACGGGTCCGGGCGAACACCACGAAGAGGTTCGCCACCGGGGCGTTGGTGATGAAGCGCTTGGTGCCGTCGATGATCCAGCCCCCGCCCTCTCCCCCGTCGCGGACGGCCTTGGTCGTCAGTCCCGCCGGATTGGACCCGGCACCGTCCTCGGTGAGGGCGAACGAGGCGATCACCTCGCCGGAGGCGATCCGCTCGAGCCACTCGCTCTTCTGCTCGTCGGTCCCGAAGCTCACCAGGACCTGTCCGGCGATGCCGTTGTTGGTGCCGAAGAGCGATCGCATGGCGAGGCTGGTGTACCCGAACTCCATCGCCAGCTCGACGTCCTGGGTCAGGTCCAACCCGAGACCGCCCCACTGCTGCGGGATCGCGTAACCGAACATCCCCATCTCGGCCAGCCCGGTCCGGATGTCGTCCGGGACGGCATCGGTGTCGGCGATCTCCTGTTCACGGGGCACCACGACCGTGCGGATGTACTCCCTGGTCGTCGAGAGGATGTGCGCGAAGTCCTCCGCATCGACCTCCGAGGTCGCGGTGATCGGCTGACCGCCCATGGTCTCTTCCTCCGTCGCACGTGGTGGGTGTCGCGGAACGCGCATCCACTGAAGTATGCTCCCAACTATTATCAGGATTTAGCGCGCCGGGCAAGCGTCCCGACCAGACCTCCGGGAGCACCCGATGACCGATCCCACCGCGTCACGACCGCTCAGCGGTATCCGCGTGGTCGAGCTCTCCAGCTTCGTGGCCTCCCCCCTGTGCGGGCTCACCCTCTCCCAGTTGGGCGCAGAGGTCATCCGGGTCGATCCGGTGGGCGGGGCCGCCGACGTGAACCGCTGGCCGCTCGCCCCGGACGGCACCTCCATCTACTGGACCGGCCTCAACAGGGGAAAGTCCTCGGTCACACTCGACCTGCGATCAGACGAGGGGCAGCAGGCGTTCCGGGACCTGGTGACCGCGCCCGGCGAGGGTGGAGGGATCCTCGTGACCAACTCCGGCGGTCGGGCGTGGATGGGTCACGAGCGTCTGGCCGAGACCCGGTCCGACGTCATCACCCTCGAATTGCTCGGTCGTCGTGACGGTCGACCGGGCGTCGACTACACCGTCAACGCAGCCCTCGGGTTCCCCGCGATCACCGGGCAGGGCGGCGGACAGGGCGGCGGGCAGGTGGTGAACCACGCCCTGCCCGCCTGGGATGTCGCCGCCGGCCTCCATGCGGCGTTGTCGGTGGTCGCGGCCGTCCGCGAGCGCGAGAGAACCGGCCGAGGACGACGGATCGTCCTCCCGCTGGACGACGTCGCTCTCGCCACCGCCGGCGCGCTCGGCTACCTCACCGAGCCGCAACTGGACGGGTCCTCGCGCCCGGCCGTGGGTAACCACGTCTACGGCACGTTCGGGACGGACTTCACGACCTCCGACGGCGGCCGCTTCATGGTCGTCGCACTGACCACACGTCACTTCCACGACCTGGCCCGCCTGACGGGTACGCTCGAGGCGGTCGACGCCCTCGAGAGCGCCACCGGCGCCGACTTCACCGCCGAGGCGGACCGGTACTCCTATCGCGAGGTGCTGGCTGCACTGTTCGCGCGCTGGTTCTCGGCCCACACCACCGACGAGGTGGCACGGGCACTCGCCGAGTCGGTCGTGCTCCACGAGCGCTACCGCACCTTCGACCAGGTCGTGGCGGAGGGCGATCTCGAGGCCAATCCGCTCTTCTCCGCGGTCGATCAGCCGGGGATCGGCCGCTATCTGGCCGCCGCGCACCCCGCGACGTTCGACGGCACGCACCTGGCCACCGGCCCGGCGCCCCGACTCGGCGCGGACACCGACCGACTCACCAGCGGAGGATCACCCCGATGACCCACAAGCCCGCAGCCCGCGCAGGCGTCCCCGTGTATCTCACGGAGGAACGACTCGCGATCCGCGATCTGGCCCGCGAGTTCACCGCCAAGGAGGTCCTGCCCGTCGCGAACCGCCTCGACCCGGAGCGCGGGGACATCCCGGACGGACTCCGCCGGAAGATGGCCGACATGGGCTTCTTCGGCATCATGATCCCGGAGGAACACGGCGGGCTCGGCCTGGGCGTGTTCGAGTACTGCCTGGTCGCCGAGGAACTGGCCCGCGGCTGGTTGTCCGTCTCGGGCCTGCTCGCCCGCGGGAACGGTATGGGCGGCGGGTTCACACCCGAACAGGAGGAGCGCCTGCTCCCCCGCGTCGCCCGTGGCGAGTGGCTGGGCGCCTACGCGCTGTCGGAGGCCGAGGCGGGCTCCGACGTCGCCAATATCTCCTGCCGTGCCGTCCGCGAGGGCGACGAGTGGGTGGTCGACGGGACCAAGATGTGGTGCACCTACGCCGACCAGGCGGACTACCTCGTCCTGTTCGCCCGCACCGATCCGAACCGGGATCCGGACAAGCCACACCGCGGGATCTCCACGTTCCTCGTCGAGAAGGAGCGTGGCTCCTTCCCCGCCGGCATCACCGGCAACCCCGTCCGCAAGATCGGCTACTTCGGCTGGCAGACCTGGGAGCTGTCCTTCGACGATTTCCGGATCCCGGCGTCGGCGCTGCTCGGCGAGGAGGGCAGGGGCTTCTACATGGCGGTCTCCGGCCTGGAGGTCGGTCGCGCCCACACCGCGGCCCGCGCCATCGGTCTGGCCCGCGCCGCGCTGGAGGACTCGATCGCCTACGTCGCCACCCGCGAGCAGTTCGGCCGACCGATCGGCGACTTCCAGTACCTGCGCTTCGAGATCGCCAAGATGGCCGCCGACATCGAGGCCGCGCGCCAGCTCATGTACTCGGTGGCAACGGCCATCGATTCCGGGCGCCGTTGCTCGCTCGAGGCCGCCATGTGCAAACTCGTGGCCACCGAGATGGCCGAGCGGGTCACCTCCCAGGGCGTCCAGATCCACGGCGGGGCCGGATACACCACCGACTTCCAGGTGGAGCGCCACTGGCGCGATGCCCGGCTGACGCGCATCTTCGAGGGCACCAGCGAGATCCAGATGCGGATCATCTCGGACGAGCTCCTCGGCCGGAGCGGCTGAGTACAGTCGCCACCATGAAGGCTGCGGTGTGTGTCGACACGGAATCCCCCCTGGCGATCGAGGACATCCCGATCCCCGAACCCAGGGAGGGCGAGGTCCTGATCCACAACACCGCCTGCGGGGTGTGCCACACCGACCTGCACGTGATGAAGGGCGAGGT
>JBKBUP010000160.1:0-6303 GCA_046289795.1 Dietzia sp.
ATGGTGCCGGTGTTGAAGATGCCGTTCGCGAAGACGTCGTCCGACCACGCGGCCAGGGTGACTGCGGCGCCGAGGCCAAGGACCACGCCGCCGGCCAGGAGAGCCTTGCGCTTGCGGGCCCGGTCCTGCTTCTGCTGGGCGTCGGGGGTGATGGTGTCGTTGGCGTTCAAGCGTCGCGCCTTTCCATGGGGGCCACCGGATGGGCCCAGAGGTGATGTGGTGTGTCGGCCTCGTACAGAGAGTCGGACGCTGATCGACACGGGTCCAGTTTGTGACCCGACCGAATGTTACAGAAAGTTTTCCAAATTGAAAGCGCTGTGACCTGCAAAAGTAAAGCTAAACTGACCAACCTCCGGTCCTTAGCTAAACGAACGATCAGGTTCAAAACATGAGGTTTATCTACAGTCTCTTATGTATCGACCCGCATACCCGGTGGTCAACCGTTGTTTACGTTCTGCTGTCCAGCCCGGACGGACCCCGGGGGCGCACTGGCATACTCGGCTGTAGAGACCCGGCCACCGAGTCGGTGAAATCGCTCACACAGTCAATCGAGGAGTCGTCGATGCCCCCCACCTCCGCCCTGAAGCTCGGTTACAAGGCCTCGGCCGAGCAGTTCGGCCCGCGCGATCTGGTCGAGTACGCGGTCCTGGCGGAGCAGGCGGGCATGGACTCGGCCACGGTGTCGGACCATTTCCAGCCGTGGCGCCATGACGGCGGCCACGCGCCGTTCTCGCTGGCGTGGATGACGGCGGTGGGGGAGCGCACCGAGCGACTGCAGCTGGGCACGTCCGTGCTCACGCCGACGTTCCGCTACAACCCGGCCGTGCTGGCCCAGGCCTTCGCCACCATGGCGTGCCTCTACCCGGGCCGCGTCTTCCTGGGCGTGGGCACCGGCGAGGCGCTCAACGAGATCGCCACGGGACACCAGGGTGAATGGCCCGAGTTCAAGGAGCGGTTCGCCCGCCTGCGCGAGTCGGTCCGACTCATGCGTGAGCTGTGGACCGGCGAGACCACCAACTTCGACGGCGACTACTACACCACCAAGGACGCCTTCCTCTACGACGTTCCCGAGGACGGGGTGCCGGTGTACATCGCCGCCGGCGGGCCCGTGGTGGCCAAGTACGCCGGCCGCGTGGGCGACGGCTTCATCTGCACCTCCGGCAAGGGCATGGAGCTCTACACCGACAAGCTCCTGCCGGCCGTGGAGGAGGGCGCGGGCCTCAACGACCGCGACTCCTCGGGGATCGACCGGATGATCGAGATCAAGATCAGCTACGACCCCGATCCGGCCGCGGCGCTGGAGAACTGTCGTTTCTGGGCGCCGCTGTCCCTGACCCCGGAGCAGAAGCACTCGGTGGATTCCCCGCGGGAGATGGAGCGTCTGGCCGACGAACTGCCCATCGAGCAGGTGGCCAAGCGGTGGATCGTCGCCTCCGACCCCGACGACGCCGTGGCGCAGGTCAAGCAGTACGTCGACGCGGGTCTGAACCACCTGGTGTTCCACGCGCCGGGTCACGACCAGAAGCGGTTCCTGGACCTGTTCAAGACCGACCTCGAGCCCCGGTTGCGTGATTTGGCGTGAGCGGCGGTAGCACCGTCCCGGGCCCGGACAAGGCTGATCTCTCCGGCCTCGAGGGCCTCCTCGACGTGGCCGAGTCGGTTCGTGTCCTGCGCTACCCGCACGAGACGGAAGCCGACGAGGAGGGTCAGACCACGGAGTGGCACTGCGACATCGTCGTCGTCGACAACGTCCCCGCGCCCGGGTTCACCACCTACGCCACCGTCGGCGCCCGGGAGCTCCCCACCAACGTCACCACGCCCGACGGCCGACAGATCCGGAGTGAGTTCGTCACCGTGGGCCGCACCGGGCACCGCGCCATGGCCGACGTCCTGGACGCGTGCGCGCTGGCCGTGGCCACCGGGTCCATCCACGTTGCGCCGGGCGCGGTGATCCCCAACGCGGTGGGGCTCGTCGACTCCGGTCGACGCTGCGAGCACCTGGTCCTGACCCCGCCGTTCCTGTGGCCCGACCTACAGGTCGTCGACGAGACCGGCGGCACGGACGGCACCGGACCACTGCTCACGCGGCTGCAGGCCGTGCCCATCACCACCGCCGAGATGTCCGCGGTCGCCCGCGACGGCGCCGACGCCCTGTTCGAGCGCCTCGACACGGCCGACGCCGACGTGACCAACCCGGACCGGCCGAGCGTGGTGTGAGGCGTGACGTCGCCCCGCGGGTCCGCCGGTAGGGCCGTACGGGTGCTCGACACGGCCGCCGGCCGCATGGTCGCCGAGGCCACCCCGCGCGGACTGGCACGCCTGGACCAGGTGGGGCCGGACCAGGACCTCGGGTCGTGGTTCACCGTGACACACCTGGATGACGACGACGAGGTGGGCAGCTCCGAACCCGGCGCGGCGGCCGAGCACCTGGCCCGGGTAGCGGATCAACTCGGTGCATACTGCGCCGGGGAACTGCGCGAGTTCGACCTCCCCGTGGACTGGGCGGCCGCCGGTGTGCACGACGAGTTCTCCCGTGAGGTCTACCGCGAGATCCAGCGCATCCCCTACGGCGAGACCTCGTCCTACGGACAGATCAGCTCGGACGCCGGTCGGCCGCGCAACGCCCGGCGGGTGGGGCGGTTGTGCACCCTGGTGCCGGTGCCGTTCGTCATACCGGTGCACCGGGTGATCCGCGCCGACGGCGGGATGGGGAACTGTCCCGAGTACCGCCTGCGGTTGCTCGAGCACGAGCGGCGCAACCTCGCCGCCGCGGCGCCGGTGCCGTTCCGCAGCGGTGGCATTGAGAACGGTGGCATTGAGAACGGTGACATCCGAACAACGGTGGGCACCGAACCACACCGTAGTTAGTCTGGCGACAGCCCGGCCGCCGACCACGACACCCCGGGAGAACCATGACAGTCGGAGACGTCACCGCAGAGCCCCGCCCGCACGCGCGCACGCGCCCCCAGCGTGCGATCGAGAAGTTCCTGCACGTCCGCGAGCTCACCGACCTGCTGGCCTCCCGCCTGAGCGCCGAGGACCAGATCCCGCAGTCGATGACGGCCTCCAGCCCCGCGGCCTGGCACCGGGCGCACACCACCTGGTTCTTCGAGGAGTTCGTGCTGGACCGTCTGCCGGGGTACTCCTCGCCCGAGCCGATCTTCCGGTTCCTGTTCAACTCCTATTACGAGGCCGTCGGCCCGCGGCAGCCCCGGCCCCAACGCGGGCTCATCACCCGCCCGTCGGTGGCGGAGATCGGCGACTTCCGAGCGCGGGTGGACGAGGCCGTGGTGGCCGCGCTCGAGGCGGGCCGGGTCGACGAGCGCGGGCTGGAACTGCTCGAGCTGGGCTGCCACCACGAGCAGCAGCACCAGGAGCTGATGCTCATGGACGCCAAACACCTCTTCGCGCACAATCCGACCGACCCCGTCTACGTGGAGAGGCCCGCGGACCCGGTGGCCGCGGCGCCGGGGGAGACGGACTGGCTCGTCGTCGTCGAGGGGGTGGCACAGGTAGGCGCCCCGGACCCCGACCACGGAACGGGGTTCTCCCACGACGGTTCCGTCGCTGGCGGTTTCTCCTACGACAACGAACGCCCGCGCCACCGCGTGTGGATCCCGGGCGGCGAGGTGGCCACCCGCCAGGTCACGGTGGCCGACTGGACGCGGTTCATGGCCGACGGCGGGTACACCCGCCCCGAACTGTGGCTCTCCGACGGCTGGGCCGCCGTGCAGGCCGAGGGCTGGGACGCGCCCGGGTACTGGCGCCGCGAGGGCCATGACGCCGGGAGCCCCGACGCAGGGAGCCCCGACGCCGGGGCCTCCACCGACGCCGGCGAGTGGACCACCTTCACCCTCTCGGGCCGGCGACCGGTCGTGGACGCCGAACCCGTCTGCCACGTGTCCTTCTACGAGGCCGATGCGTACGCGCGCTGGGCCGGCGCGCGCCTGCCCACGGAGTTCGAGTGGGAGGTCGCCACCACCGGCTGGGAGGCGCGCGACGAGCTCGACCCCGACCGCTGCCATCCGCGCGCGGCCGCCGAGCGGGCGATCGGCGGCGTCTGGGAATGGACCGCCAGCGCCTACCTGCCCTACCCGGGCTTCGTCACCGAGGAGGGCGCCGCCGGGGAGTACAACGGCAAGTTCATGTCCGACCAGCACGTCCTGCGCGGCGGCAGCGCCCTCACCCCGGCGGGCCACACGCGGCCCACCTACCGCAACTTCTTCCCCGCCTCGTCGCGGTGGGCGGCCACGGGAGTGAGGCTCGCCCGATGACCGGCACCGAGAACCCGACGACGACGAGGTCCACCGACCCCGACACCGCCGCACTGGAGTCGGACCTGCGCGAAGGGTTCTTCTCGGACCCGCCGACCGTGCCGCCGCGCTGGTTCTACGACGAGAAGGGCAGCCTGCTGTTCGACCAGATCACCAGGGTGGCCGAGTACTACCCCACCCGGGCGGAGGCCGAGATCCTGCGGGCCCGCGCCGTCGACATCGTCGGCGCCGCGTCGACCGTGGTCGAGCTCGGGGCCGGGACCTGCGAGAAGACACGGGTGCTGCTCGATGTGTTGGCGGTCGAACGCGCGGGGGCGCGGTTCGTGCCAGTGGACATCAGTACCGAGATGCTCTTCGAGTCCGCCCGCGCGCTCGCGCAGGAGTATCCCGGGCTGCGGGTCGACCCGGTCATCGGCGACCTCACCGCTCTCGACGGGCCTCTCCCGGGTGAGCCGGGCGGCCGGCTGGTGCTGTTCCTCGGCGGCACCGTGGGCAACTTCAGCGAGCCGCAGCGTGCCGGGTTCTTCTCCATGCTGCGCGGCATCATGGATCCGGGGGACCGGCTGGTGCTGGGATTCGACCTGGTCAAGAGACCGGAGCGGCTGGTGGCGGCCTACGACGACGCCACCGGGGTGACCGCCGAGTTCAACCTCAACATGCTCGACGTGATCGCGGGGACCGTCGAGTGCACTGGCCTCGACCGCCGCGACTTCCGGCACGAGGCCGTGTGGAACGCCGGGGAGAGCCGGATAGAGATGTGGTTGCGCGCTGTGCGTGACGTGCGGATCGACTTCCCGACCCTGGGGCGCGGGCGGACCCTGGCCGCGGGGGAGGGGATCCGCACCGAGATAGCCCGGAAGTTCGAGCCCCACGCCCTCGTCGACGAGCTCGCGGGGCACGGCTTCGGCGGTCAGGCGGTCTGGACCGATGCGGCCGGCGACTTCGGGCTGGCCCTCGTCGTCGTCGACTAGTTAGGCACCTAGAAATCAGGCCCCGCCGTCGCGCGCGGGTTCTGACCTGGCGGTACCCGGTCGACGACGGTTCGGTGTCGTACGTGTGTTCTATACTTCGAGCCATGGAACAGGAAGTGTGGGACGCGCCGGGGCCGGGGTCGGAGACGGTCCCGCTGGCTGACGTTCTCGCGTTTCTCGAGGCCTCCGTGGAGACCCTGTGCGAGGTCGACTGGTCAAACCATGACGCGGACGCGCTGGTCGACGCCGTGGGTCGCGCCGAGATCGTGGCCCGCCGGCTGGAGTTCGCCGGATCGCGCGCCACGGCCGAGCTGGCAGGTCTGCACCGGCAGAAGGGTCGTTCCGCCGGGGGAGTCGCCGCGATGCTGGCGGAGAAACTGGGCCTGGCCAGAGGCGTCGTGCACGGGCGGATCGAGGCGGGCGGAAGGCAGGCCACCCCGGCCGGGCGGGCGGCGGCGGTCGGGGAGATCACCGCCGAGCACGAGCGGATCATCGCCAAGGCGGTCTCCGGGCTACCCGGGACGATCGGCGGGGCCGCCAAGACCCGATTCGCCGAGGAGCTCACGGAGTTCGCACGCACGGTCGCCCCGGCGGAGTTGAGGGCGGAAGCCGCCCGTCGGGTCGCCGCCCTGTGTCCTGACCGCGGGAAGGGCCGGGAGGAACACCAGGAGCGTCAGCGCTCGGCCCGACTCGGCGCGGTCCGGCCCGACGGCACCAGCACCCTGACCATGACGCTGACGCCTCGCGCCCGGGCGCTGGTCGAGCGTGCGCTGTGCGACTTCGGCGGACCCGGCGGGGCAGTGGCATGTGAACCCGGGTCTGACGAGCGCACCCCGGAGCAGCGGGCGCACGACGCACTCGTCCACCAGTGGGCCCTCGGTTCGACCGTCGACCCCGCCCGGCCCAAGGGGATCGCCACCATCGTGGTGCGCGTGACGCCGGAGCAGCTCGAGGAGCCCGACGCACTCGTGGAGACCGACTCCGGCACCCAGCTCAGCGTCCGGCAGGCCGTCTCGATGGCCGGGTCGATGCCGTGGTTCGTCTCGCTACTGCGCGAC
>JBKBUP010000161.1:0-2110 GCA_046289795.1 Dietzia sp.
GAGCAGGCGATCGCGGTGGCCGCCGAGGTGAGCGAGACCGGCGTCGCGCGCGAGGTTCGCCTGACCCGCGGCCCGGTCGGCGGCGCCCACGTAATAGACAACCCGCACCAGACACCGCAACAGACACCGGAGCAGTAATGGCCCCCACCAACCTCATCAACCTCGAGCAGGGGTCGGTGTCCTTCGGGATCCGACAGGTGCTCGACGACGTCTCTCTCGGCGTCAACGCCGGCGACCGCATCGGCGTGGTCGGCCTCAACGGCGGGGGAAAGACCACCCTCCTCGAGATCCTCACCGGCGTGGCCGAGCCGGACACCGGACGGGTCTCGCGGGTCAGCGGCCTGCGGCTGGCCGTGGTCACGCAGCGCACCGAGTTGGCCGCCGACACCGTGGGCGAGTCCGTGCTCGGCGGGTTGGGCGTGGCCACCCACGAATGGGCGGGCGATTCGCGGATCCGCGCCGTGCTCGACGGGATCGGCATCCACGACCTGGGCTTGGACACCCCGGTGGACGACCTGTCCGGCGGCGAGCGGCGGCGGGTCTCCCTTGCCGCGGCCCTGGTGCAGGACCTCGACCTGCTGGTCCTCGACGAGCCGACCAACCACCTCGACGTCGAGGGGGTCCAGTGGCTCGCCGATCACCTCCGTGCGCGGTCGTCCGCCCTCATCGTGGTCACACACGACCGGTGGTTCCTCGACACCGTCGCGACCCACACCTGGGAAGTGGTCGACGGCCGCGTCGAGCAGTTCGAGGGCGGGTACAACGACTGGGTGTTCGCCCGCGCCGAGCGGGACCGGCAGAGCGCGGCCAGCGAGTCGCGCCGGCAGAACCTCATGCGCAAGGAGCTCGCCTGGCTGCGCCGCGGCGCACCTGCGCGGACGTCCAAGCCGCGGTACCGCATCGAGGCCGCGGAGTCGCTGATCAAGGACGTGCCGCCGCCCCGCGACTCGCTACGCCTGTCGAGCTTCGCTGCCCGGCGGCTGGGCAAGGTCGTGATCGAGCTCGAGGACGCGCGCCTCGACGCCCCCGACGGCCGCACCCTGGTCGAGGACCTGACCTGGCGCCTAGCCCCCGGCGAGCGCCTTGGCCTGGTCGGCGTCAACGGCTCCGGCAAGACCACCCTGCTGCGTGCGCTGGCCGGTGAGGCCCCGCTCGGGTCGGGCCGCCGCAAGGAGGGCAAGACGGTGAAGATCGGCTGGCTGCGGCAGGAACTCGACGACCTGCCGCTCGACCAGCGGGTGCTCGAGGCGATCGAGGACGTGGCCGCGCGCGTGGCGTTCGGCGACATCGAGCTCAGCGCCGCACAGCTGGCCGAGCGGCTGGGCTTCACCCCGGCCCGCCAGCGCACGCCGGTCGGGGACCTCTCCGGCGGCGAGCGGCGGCGTCTGCAGCTCACACGGGTGCTCATGGCCGAGCCCAACGTGCTGCTCCTCGACGAGCCCACCAACGACCTGGACATCGACACCCTCCGCCAGCTCGAGGACCTGCTCGACGGCTGGCCCGGCACGATGGTCGTGATCTCCCACGACCGCTACCTCGTCGAGCGCATCTGCGACTCGGTGTGGGCGCTGTTCGGTGACGGCGGGCTCACCAACCTGCCTCGGGGGATCGACGAGTACCTCGAGCGCCGCAAGAAGGCCGGGGCCGCGGGGGATTCGGGCAAGGTCCTGCGCGACGCCGCCACCTCGGTCGCCTCGGGTTCGGGATCTCCCGCGTCAGCCGGCGCAGGCGGTACAGCTGGCTCCAGCCTGAGCTCGGGCGACGAGCGGGTGCTGCGCAAGGAGATGTCCAAGATCGAACGCCAGATGGTCAAACTCGATCAACGTGAGGCCACCCTCCACGACGCCCTCACCGCCGCCGCTGGTGAGGCCGTGGACACGGAGAAGCTCGCCTCTCTCGACCGCGATCTCAAGGGCGTCGGCGCAGAGAAGGAGCAGCTCGAGGAGCGCTGGATGGAGCTAGGTGAGCAGGTCGAGGGCTGACCCGCCCCCGCCGGCGCGGTGGTGGTTTCTTCCTCAAACTTGGTCGTCCCAGCTGCGGTGTATAGGCCCCATAGCCCCAGCACGGGCGACCCAAAAAAGCGGGGGGGGCCGGGTTGCGGGCCCCCGGG
>JBKBUP010000161.1:2120-6280 GCA_046289795.1 Dietzia sp.
GCGGCGGGGGGGTGTTCATCCCCAACACCGCGCGCGCCCCTCGGGGTTTCCCCCGCCCTACCCCCCGCCGCCGGCACGACCGAAATCTGGGGAGGGGCACTTGTTGCCGGCCCCGGGCTGAGTAGTCGGTTGTGGATTGTCGTTGTTCTCTTCCACAGGGGACGTTCACGGCGGGTGCGAGCGGCCACTGCAGAGCGATGATCCTCAGGTGCCCCTTCCGGATCCCGCTGACCCGTTCGTCGGCAGTGCTGCGCTGTCGGCAGGCCACCTGTCTGGACATCGGCTTAGGTCAGCGCATCGTCGTCTGTTCCCCGATGTCTACCTCGCCAGTGAAACGCCTGTCGAACCGGATGCACTGGTCCGCGCGGCAGCGCTCTGGGCACCCCCGGGAGCCGTGATCGGCGGATTCGGGGCGGCACTGTGTCACCGGGAGCGTTGGTACGCGCCGGCGGCGGTCGTGCGAGAAATCGACATCTACGCGGTCGGGACTCCACCCGCGCCGGGCCGGGTGCGGGTGCGTCGCCTCCGGCGTGCGCTACCGGCAGAACAAGTGGAGACGGTCCGTGGTCTCCGGGTGACCTCCGCAGCACGGACCGCGATCGACGTCGCTAGGTGGGAGGACGACGACGAGACCGCCATCGCGAAAATCGACTCTGTGTGCAATCGGTCCCGTATCGACGTCTGCGAGGTTGGCGCACTCGCGACGGACCTGCGAGGACTGCACGGTCTGCAGAGGGTGCGGCGCCTTCTGCAGTGGTGCGACCAACGGGCGGATTCGCCGCCGGAGACCAGGCTTCGGCTGCTGATCGTGCGGTCGGAACTGCCTGACCCGATCCCGCAGGTCGAGATCTACAACGAGTACGGGGCGAAGGTCGCTACTGCGGATCTGGCGTATGAGATCGAGAAGGTAGCGATCTTCTATGACGGTGACATCCATCGCGGCAGGTCTACCTGGGAGTACGACGCGCGGGTCAATGCGGAACTCCCTGAACTCGGGTGGCAGGTGGTCCGTGTGACTGGTCCGATGCTCCGGAATCCGCGGGCGGTACTCCGCCAGATCGGTGCGGCTCTGGAGCGCGGACGCGCGAAATCGTGAGCGACCGTCGACCCCCCGTCCACATGCAGCGCTCAGATGCAGCGCTGATGAGGAGCGCCGAAACGCAGCGGCGAAGTGCGGCGGTGACAGGAGGCGGTGACAGGCGGCCGCGACCACGTGCCCCGGCTTATGGTCGTGCCCACTGCGGAGAAATTGCCCTCTGACCGCAGAGGGCGCGACCAAAACCGCTGAACAGGGGATCGGAGTCAGGCGGGGTCGGGGGAAGGGTGGATCGGGCCGTCGATCGGGCCGTGGACCGGGGCGCGGTGGGCGTGGGGAGCGTGGTGGGCGTGGGGGGCGGTGAGTAAGGCGGAGAGCAGGGCATCGGGATCGGTGAGGTCCGGGAGGACGGTGTGGGCACCGGCGGCGTACAGCTGGTCGGCGGAGACCCGGCCGGTGGCTATCGCGACGCAGGTGGCACCCGCGTCGAGTGCGCCGCGGACATCGTGGACGTGGTCACCGACCACCACCGCGCTGGTGGCGGACACGTCGAGCCCGCGGCCGCGGGCCGCGGCGACGGCTCCACGGACGAGGTCGGCACGGTCGACGTGATGATCGCCGAACGCCCCCAACTCCGGATCCGGCAGGCCGTCGAATCCGCACAACCTCAACTTGAGCAGTGCCGTCCGTCGCATGTTGCCGGTGACGATCCCCTGGTGCAGCCCCTCTACCGTGGCGAGTGCGGCCACCGCCTCGTGCGCGCCCGGAAGAGCACCACCTCCGGCGTCGAGCAGATCCTGCCCGTGGGCCTCGCACCGTCCGGCGACGGCGTCCAGCAGCGTGGTGACGAGCTCGTCCCGGGGCTGCTCGATCCCGTTTCCCGCCAGCAGGTCGGTGAGGATCGCACGGTCGGTGCGCCCGGCGAACGAGGCTCCCATGACGGGTTCACGGCCGAGCATCTCGGTGAGCGCGGGTCCGATCATCCGCGCGCCGAACCCGGCGGGGTCGAGCAGCGTGAGGTCGAGGTCCCAGAGGACCAGCAGGGTGCTCACGATCCCGGCGGCTCCAGCAGCGGCGCGAGCCAGGCGGTGAGGAAGGCTCGCAGATCGTCGTCGGAGCGGGAGGCGGGATCGTCGAGGACCAGCACCGACCACCCGATGTGCACGCCGACGTCGGCGAGGAAGTCGATACGGTCCGCGAACTCGGGGAACCGCTCCACCGCCGGCCCGAGCAGGTGCGCCGTGTACTCGAGGGATCTGTCGACAGCGCCCGGGTAGTGGATCGGATTGCCTTCACCGGACAGTGTCAGTGCACGCAACAGCGGGTCACCCAGGATGCGACGCCGGGCCTCGATGACGATCTCCACCAGCAACTCGAGGATGGTGTCGGCCGAGTCCACCACGGCCTCGTAGGCGCCGACCAGTGCGGTCAACCGCTCCGTGATCGCCTCTCCGACCAACTCCTCGCGGGTGCCGAAGATCGAGTACACCGTCTGCCGGCTCACCCCGGCCCGCTTGGCCACGGCGGCGATGTTCACACCGTCGAAGCCGGCATCCCCGATCACCGCTCGGGTGGCGTCAAGGATGCTGTCTCGAGACCTCACGGGGGTCATTATCGCGCGCGCCGGGCGCCGCCTGCATCCGGATCGACCCGGGAGGGTGTGCCCGGGGACGTAGGATCGCGACCATGAGCGGCAAGAAGGACGACAAGAAAGCCACCGCGAAGACCGGGAAGAACAAGTCCTCCGGAAGCGGTGGTAAGAGCGGGTCCAAGAAGAAGGACGTGCTCCCCAGCGGCCTGGAGAAGCTGCCCAAGAAGGCTTACGAGGCCGAGCTCGATCGGCTGCAGGCCGAGCTCGTCGAGATGCAAGCCTGGGTCAAGGAGACGGGCAACCGGCTGGTGGTGGTGTTCGAGGGCCGCGATGCCGCCGGCAAGGGCTCGGCGATCAAACGCATCACCCAGTACCTCAACCCCCGACACGCGCGGGTGGTCGCACTGCCCGCGCCGACCGAGGTGCACAGGACCCAGTGGTACTTCCAGCGCTACATCGAGCACCTTCCCGCGGCCGGGGAGATCGTGATCTTCGACCGCTCCTGGTACAACCGGGCCGGGGTGGAGCGCGTGATGGGCTTCTGCACCACGGACGAGTACCGCCGCTTCCTGCACCAGGCGCCGATCTTCGAGCGACTGCTGGTGGAGGACGGGATCATGCTGCGCAAGTACTGGTTCTCCGTCTCCGACGAGGAGCAGGAGCGCCGCTTCCGGGACCGCCACTCCGACCCCATGCGCCGGTGGAAGCTCTCTCCGATGGACCTGGAGTCCATCAACCGGTGGGAGGCGTACAGCCGGGCCAAGGACGAGATGTTCATCCACACCGACATCCCCGAGGCGCCCTGGTACACGGTCGAGTCGGAGGACAAGAAGCGCTCGCGGATCAACGTGATCTCGCACCTGCTCTCCACCGTCCCGTGGGAGAAGCTGGAGCCGCCGACGTTCGAGATCCCGCATCGACCCGAGGGAGCGAGCTATGAGCGGCCGCCGCGCGAGGAGTTCAAGTACGTGCCGGACGTGGCGTCGGATCTGCTCTGACTAGAGGCGGGGCGCGGCCCGGCGGCGGGGGCGACGCGAAGTAGGAATTCCTAGTATCCAGGCGACGGTCCGCGCGCGGCCTGACACACTGGGGGCATGAGCGAATTCGTCACCACCCGGCGCGAAGGCCGGATGCAGCACATCGTCCTGGACCGCCCCAAGGCACTGAACTCCCTCGACCTGGACATGTGCCGGGCCCTGCATTCGGCCCTGGACGCCGCCGCGCAGGACGCGGGCGTGGAGGCCGTCGTCACCACCAGCACCTCGGAGAAGGCGTTCTGCGCGGGCGGCGACATCCGCGCGCTGCGCGACGCCGCGGCGGCCGGGGAGCACCAGACCAACCGGGAGTTCTTCTCCGAGGAGTACGCGATGGACCTCGCGTACCACACACATCGGGTGCCCACGGTCGCCGTGATCCACGGTGTCGCGATGGGCGGCGGGCTCGGCGTCTCCATCAACGGCTCGCATCGCGTGGTCACCACGAAGGTCATGATGGCCATGCCGGAGACGGCCATCGGGTTCATCCCCGACGTCG
>JBKBUP010000162.1:0-6221 GCA_046289795.1 Dietzia sp.
GTCGTGTGCGCCGAGGGTGTCCCCTGCGGCACCGCGGCACGCGCACTGGCCGCGGCTGCCGGGGTGGAGCTGCGGCCGGTGAGCGAGGAATCCAAGGTCACCGACGTGCGGGGCAAGGTGACCTCCGGGGAGGCGGACGCCGGGATCGTCTACACCACCGACGCCCGCGCCGCCGGGGACCGGGTCGAGCAGATCGCGATCCCCGCCGCGGAGGCCGACCCCAACCGGTATCAGATCGCGGTGCTCGACCGCGCCGGCCGCGGGACAGACGGCTCTGGCGCGGACGGCTCTGATCCGGACGGCTCTGTTGCGGACGGCTCTGATGAGTACGAGGCCGATGCGGCCCGGCGCTTCGTCGACGCCGTCACCGGCGCGGCGGGCCGCGCCGTGCTCGCCGGCCACGGGTTCGGTCTCCCGTGACCCGCCCCCCGCTGCCGCGGTGGCTGATCGTCGCCGCGACCCTCGCCGTGGTTCTGGCGGCCCTGCCGCTGCTGGGCATGGCGGTGCGGATCCCGTGGGCGGCGGTCCCCGCGCTGCTCACATCGGAGGCCGCACGGGAGGCCACGCTGCTCAGCCTGCGCACGTGCGCGCTGTCCACCCTGCTGTGCGTGCTGCTGGGCACCCCCCTCGCGGTGCTGCTGTCCCGGAGCCACGGGCCCCTGGCCGGTGTGGCCCGAACGGTCACGGCGCTGCCGATGGTGTTGCCGCCCGTGGTGGCGGGGCTGGCACTGCTCACCACGCTCGGGCGCACCGGCGTGGTGGGCCGGCACCTGTCCGTGCTGGGAATCGAGATCGGCTTCACCACCGCCGCCGTGGTGATCGCCCAGACCTTCGTGGCCATGCCGTTCCTCGTGATCGCGCTGGAGGGTGCGCTGCGGTCGGTGGACGCCCGGCTCGAGCGCACCGCCGCCTCCCTGGGCGCCTCCCCCTCCCGCGTCCTGTCCACGGTGACGCTGCCGCTGGTCCTGCCCGCCCTGCTCGCGGGTGCCTCCATGTCCTTCGCCCGCGCGCTCGGCGAGTTCGGCGCCACCCTGACCTTCGCCGGATCCCTGCAGGGGACCACACGCACCCTGCCGCTTGAGATCTACCTGAGCCGGGAGGCGGACACCGAGACCGCCCTCGCGCTGGCCCTGGTGCTGATCGTGGTGGCCGCACTGCTCATGGCCGCCTCGGCGTTCGTCGCGCGACGAGCGATGGTGGGCCGTGGCTGAGCGTCCGCCCACGGAGTCCGGCCGCGCCGCTGAGCCCGCCGCCGCTCTCGACTGCCGGGTCGCGGACCGCGACGTCGAACTCCGGCTCACCGTGCCCGCCGGCCGTCGCCTGGCGATCGTCGGCCCCAACGGCGCTGGCAAGTCCACCGCGCTGGCGCTGCTCGCCGGGCACCTGCGCCCCGACTCCGGGGAGGTCCATCTCCACGGTCGGCCGGTCAGTTCGCCGCGCACGCACGTGCCCGCGCACCGCCGCCGGGTGGTCTCGCTCGAGCAGCAGACCGGGCTCTTCCCCCACCTCACCGCGCTGGACAACGTGGCCTACGGTCCGCGCGCCCGCGGCATCCGCGGGCGCCTCGCCCTCGACCGCGCCCGCACCGAGCTCGAGGCGGTCGGCTGCGCCGCGTTGGCCGGGCGCAGACCTCACCAGCTGTCCGGCGGCCAGGCCCAGCGGGTCGCCCTCGCCCGGGCCCTGGCGGTGGATCCCGAGCTGGTCCTGCTGGACGAGCCGCTGGCCGCCCTGGACGTGGAGATCGCGCCCGGGATCCGGCGGCTCCTCGCGGACCGGCTCACCGGTCGCACGGTGGTCATGGTGACCCACGATCCACTGGACCTGTGGGCGTTGGCGGACGACGTCGTCGTCATCTCGGGGGGCCGCGCCGTCCAGTCCGGCACGGTCGAGGGCGTGCTGTCCCGGCCGGGGTCCGACTTCGCCGCGCGTCTGGCCGGTGTGTCGCTGGTGGAGGGCGAGGTGGCCGACGACGACGAGCTGCGCACCCCCGGCGGCGACGCCGTCACCGGCTACCGCCCCGACGCCGTGCCCGGTTGGGCACCGGGGTCGCGGGCGATCGCGACCGTCGATCCGCGGGCGGTGGCCGTCCACGCCGCCGGACCCGAGTCGGTCGTGCACGACGCACCTGCGGGTGCGGGCCTGGCCAGCCCGCGCAACGCCTGGCCGGCACGCGTGGTGGGGATCGCGCCGGCGGGTGCGCTCACCCGAGTGACTGCCGAGCTGCGCGACGGGCAGCGGGTCGACGCCGAGGTGACCAGCCGTTCCGCCGCCGAGCTGGCACTCGCGCCGGGCGTGGACGTGACGCTTGTGGTCAAAGCCGCGCAGGTCGCCCTCTACCCGCGCGGCTGATCCCCTTCGAACTTGGTCGTCTTCACCGCGGCGTTTCGGCGACTCCGCCGCAGTAGACACGACCAGGTCGGGATGCAGGAGCGGCGGTCAGCTCACGCGGTCGACGGTGAAACGGACCAGCCGCCGCAGCGCCTCGTTCGCGGGGCCGGCGGGCAGCGCGTCGAGCTCGGTCATGGCGTCGCCGACATACTGCTCGAGCGTGGCCCGTGCGCGGCGCATGCCTTCGGAGGCACGGAGGAGTTCGAGGGCCTCGTCGACCTCGCCGTCGTCGGTCAGCGGCTGCGCCAGCAACTCGCGCAGGCGGTCGCCGTCGGCGGAACCGGACTCCAGCGCGTAGATCATGGGCAGCGTGTGCACGCCCTCGCGCAGGTCGGTGCCGGGGGTCTTGCCCGAGTCGGATGACGGCGAGGCGATGTCGATGATGTCGTCGGCGATCTGGAACGCGATCCCCACGGCGTCACCCAGACGCCGCAGGCTCTCGATCTGCTCGCCGGAGGCGCCGGAGTACTCGCCACCGAACTGGGCGGCGGCCGCGATCAGCGAACCGGTCTTCTCCCAGATCACGCGCAGGTAGTGACCGGCGGCGTCGGCGGCGTTCTCGCCGTCGCCCGGCCCGACCGTCTCCCGCATCTGGCCGGTCACCAACTCCGCGAAGGTCTGGGCGATGAGCTGCACCGCCGCCGGGCCGAGGTCCGCCAGGAGCATGGAGGAGTGGGCGAAGAGGAAGTCGCCGGCGAGGATCGCCGTGGAGTTGTCCCAGCGGCTGTTGGCGGACTCGACGCCGCGGCGCACGGCGGCCTCGTCCATCACGTCGTCGTGGTAGAGCGTGGCGAGGTGGATCATCTCGCACACCACGGCCGCCTTGACCAGGCGCTCGCGGTCGGGCTCCGGACCGAGCTGGCCGGTGAGCAGGGTGACGACGGGCCGGAAGCGTTTCCCGCCGGCAGTGACGAGGTGCAGGGCGACCTCGGTGAGGAAGTCCTCCCCGGTCTCGAGTCGGCTCACCAGGAGCTCCTCGACCTCGACGAGTCGCGCCCTCAGCAGAGCCGCGAGGTCCGCGTCGCCGACGTCCACGCCCGCCACCACGTGGTCGGGCGCCGTCTCCGCGGTGCCGGTCGTCACTGAATCGCTCGACATCCTCATTCGTCCTCGTCGCCTCGTGCGGACCGGCATCGACCGTCCCTCACGACAGACTACGGTCCCCGCCCGGGGGCTGCGGCACCCCACCCCGGCCGAGGCCCGCCGACCGGCCCGGCGCGGACCTGCCACCATGGAGCGCATGGACTCACGGCCGCTCCTCCCCGCTTCGACCGACGTCCTCGTGGTGGGCTGCGGCCCCGCCGGTTCGGCCACCGCCACGTGGCTGGCGCGGGCCGGGCGCGAGGTCACGGTGCTGGACGCCGCGGAGTTCCCGCGGGACAAGACCTGCGGCGACGGCCTGACCCCGCGCGCGATGCTCGAGGTGGACCGGCTGGGGCTGGGGTCGTGGGCGCGCGACCGGATCACCATCCAGGGGCTCGAGTTGCGGGGCTTCGGCCACGAGCGGCGCGTTCCGTGGCCGGCCGGTGATCACGGCGGGGTCGGCTCGGCGGTGCGCCGCACGGTGTTCGACGACCGACTGCGTGAGACCGCCGTCGAGGCCGGGGCGATGGTGATCGAAGGGGTGCGCGTGACGGACGTGGAGAAGGGCGACGACGGCGAGGTGATCGCGATCCGGGCCGGTGACCATCGCATCGCGTGCCGGACCCTCATCCTCGCGGACGGCGTGCGCTCCCCGGTGGGCCGACTGCTCGGTCGGACCTGGCACCGGGACTCGGTGTACGCCGTGGCGGCCCGGTCGTATGTGCGCTCGAGCAGGCACGACCACCCGTGGATCGGGTCCGATCTGGAACTCCGCGACGAGGCGGGGGCCATCCAGCCCGGCTACGGCTGGGTGTTCCCACTGGGCGACGGGGAGGTCAACCTCGGGGTGGGGGCCCTGGCCACGGCCTCGCGGCCGGCGAACGTCGCGGTCAAGGACCTGCTTCGCCACTACGCCCGTAGCGTCCGGGACAGCTGGGAGCTGGAGACCGAGCCCCGCGCGGTGACGTCGGCGCTGCTGCCGATGGGCGGGGCGGTCTCCGGGCTGGCCGGCCGCAACTGGGCGACGGTGGGCGATGCGGCGGCGTGCGTCAACCCGCTCAACGGGGAGGGCATCGACTACGCGCTCGAGGGCGGGCGGCTCCTCGCGGACCTGATCGTCGCCGGTGGCCCGGGCGGTGACCTGACCCGGGCGTGGCCGGAGGTGCTGCGCCGGAACTACGGCGAGGCGTTCGCGATCGCCCGGGACGCCGCCCGGCTGCTCACCTACCCGCGGTTCCTGCCGCTGGCCGGGCCGGTCGGGATGCGCTCGCAGACGCTCATGTCGGCGGCCGTGCGGTGCATGTCCAACACGGTTGCGGACTCGGACCGGGACATCGTGGCCCGGGGCTGGCGGGCCGCGGGATCGGTGGCCCGCAGGCTCGACCGCCGGCCGCTCTTCGCCGACTGACACGGCCGCTCCCGGGACGGCGGGGCGGGTCAGGCCGGGCGGCGGGCCAGGTGGATCGCGGCGATCCCGCCGGTGAGGTTGGTGACGCTGCAGCGCTCCCAGCCGTTCGCCTCCACCAGCGACCGCAGGGCCTGCTGATCCGGCCAGTCGCGGATCGACTCGGCCAGGTACACGTACGCGTCGGGGTTGGAGGACACGCTGGTGGCGATCCTGGGCAGCGCCCGCATCAGGTAGTTCATGTAGACCGCGCGGAAGGGCGGGAAGACCGGGGTGGAGAACTCGACCACGGCCAGCCGCCCACCCGGCCGGACCACCCGCGCCATCTCACGCAGCCCCGCCCCGGTGTCCTGCACGTTGCGCAGCCCGAAGCTGATGGTGGCGGCGTCGAAGGACTCGTCGGCGAACGGCAACCTCATGGCGTCGCCGGCGACCTTGGGCACGTCCCGCCCGGCGCCCGCGCGGAGCATGCCGAGCGAGAAGTCGGCGGCCACGCACCACGCGCCGGACTTCGCCAGCTCCACGGTGGAGACCGCGGTGCCCGCCGCCAGGTCGAGGATGCGCTCCCCGGGACGGGGTGCGAGCAGGGACCGCGCCCGGCGACGCCACACGTGGTCCATGCCCCCGGAGAGGACGGTGTTGGTCAGGTCGTAGCGCTTCGCGACGCCGTCGAACATCGACGCGACGTCGCGGGGCTGTTTGTCGAGATTGGCGCGGGACACGCCGTTGACGCTACCCCTCCGCGAGACGACCGAGCGGCTCAGGCCGCCGGCCGACCCGGGTCCGTGGTTCGGTTCAGGCCACCACACGCGGGGCGCGACCGAGGCCGACCCGGCCGGACGTCGAGCGGGCGCCGGCGGCGTGGTAGTGGTCGAACAGTTGGCCACAGACGGCGTCCCAGGTGCGACCCACGACGGTCGCGCGGGCGGCCGCGGCCAGTCGCGCGTGATCGGCCAGCACCAGGTCGACGGTCCGCGAGATCTCCGCGGCGTACCGGCGGGGGTCGAGCAGGTAGCCGTTGACCCCCGCCTGGACCAGGTCCCGCGGCCCGCCCTTGTCGGGGCCCACCACCGGCACCCCCGAGGACTGGGCCTCCTGGATGGACTGGCAGAACGTCTCGAACTCCCCGGCGTGGCAGAACACGTCGAGGGTGGCGTAGGCCTGCCCGAGCTGGTCGCCGTGGAGTTCGCCGGTGAAGATCGCGTGCGGCATGGCGGCCCGGAGCGCGGGGCGGTCGGGGCCGTCGCCGACGACGACCAGTTGGAGGTCACCGTCCGGGCCCGACCGGTCGGCCAGTGCCTGCAGCCGCTCGACGTGCTTCTCCGGGGCCAGGCGTCCGACGAAG
>JBKBUP010000163.1:0-6196 GCA_046289795.1 Dietzia sp.
GGTGGTTGACCCCGCCGCCGCAGCGGACGGCGTACTTCTGCAACAACCTCATCCCGGGCAGGGTCTTGCGGGTGTCCCGGACCGCGCAGCCGGTGCCCTCGAGCTCGTCCGCCCACGCGCGGGTCGCGCTGGCCACCCCGGACAGGTGGCAGACCAGGTTGAGCACGGTGCGCTCCGCGGTCAACAGACCGAGCGTGGGCGCGGAGATCTCGGCCACCACGTCGCCGGCCGCCACCCGGTCACCGTCGGCGGCCAGCGATCGCACGGAGAAGTCGTCGCCGAGGACCTCCGCCAGCACCATCGGGATCAACGGCAGGCCCGCCACGACGCCGTCGGCGCGCGAGGCCAGACGGGCGGTGACGCGGGCCTCCGCGGGTACGGTGGCAAGCGAGGTCGCATCCGGGCCGTATCGCAGGTCCTCCTGGAGGGCGCGCCTGATCGCGATCAGGGCGTCGGCACGGGTGTCGGGGTCGAACACCTCGTCGTCGTCGCCCCCGGTCACCGTTCCACTCACGCCTGTTCCGCCCACGCCCGCTCCGGTCACTCCCCTGATCCCGGGTTGCCGATGGCGATCATGCGCTCCACCGATCCGCGCGCCGCGGCGGCGGTGGCGGGGTCCACATGGACCTCGTCGGCACCCTCCACCAGGGCACGGAGCAGCGCGGCCGGGGTGATCATCTTCATGTAGGGGCAGCTGGCGTCCGCGTTGACGGGCATGAAGTCGATCTCCGGAGCGGCCTTGCGCAGCTGGTGGATCATCCCGATCTCGGTGGCCACGAGTACCTGGCTGGCCCCGGACGCGCGCGCCGCGTCGACCATCCCTCCGGTCGAGAGGATCTTGACGTGGTCCGCCGGGACCGCGCCCGCGTCGGCCAGGTACAGGGCGCTGGTGGCGCAGCCGCACTCGGGATGGACGTAGAGGTCGGCGCCGGGGTGACGGCGCGCCTGATCCTCGAGCTGGTCACCGTTGATCGCGGCGTGGACGTGGCACTCCCCCGCCCACACCAGCACGTTGTCGCGTCCGGTCTTGCGGCGGACGTGGGCCCCGAGGAACTGATCGGGAAGGAACAGCACCTCGCGCGAGGGATCGATCGACTCCACGACCTCCACCGCGTTGGAGCTGGTGCAACAGATGTCGGTCAGCTCTTTGACCGCCGCCGTGGTGTTGACGTAGGAGACCACCACGGCGTCGGGGTGCTCGGACTTCCATTCCGCCAGCTGCTCGGCCGTGATCGAGTCCGCCAGCGAACAGCCGGCCGCCTCGTCGGGGATGAGGACGGTCTTGTCCGGCGAGAGGATCTTGGCGGTCTCCGCCATGAAGTGGACGCCGCAGAACACGATGGTGGACTGCTCGGCCGCCGCCGCGATACGGGAGAGGGCGAGCGAATCCCCCACGTGGTGGGCGATGTCCTGGATCTCCGGGATCTGGTAGTTGTGCGCCAGGATCACCGCGTCCCGCAGGTCGGCGAGCCGCCGGATCTCGTCGGCCCACTCGGGCGTGGCCTCGACCCCCGTGTACCCGTGCTCGGTCCGTCGGATCCGCGAGGCGAGCGGCGAGTCGAGCCGTCCGATGGCGGTGCCCGGCCGCGGCGCGGTCGTGGTGTTCAGTCCAGTGGCAGTGCTCATCGCTGCCCCTCCCGGGTCGGTTCTGCGGGCCGATACGCCACCGGCCGCGTTTTCGACTTACAATCGAAAACATGTCACAGTCTAACACCGGACACGAGGTACTCGTAGTCGTGGGCCAGGTCCGGCCGGTCCCGCACGCCGCCACTCCCGTGCTCCACGTGCTGCTGTGGCAACACGCGCTCGGCCCGGCGGCCGGCCGGTGGGCGCTGCCCGGCGGCGGTGTCAGGGACGACGAGGACCTGGCCGCCTCCGCCACCCGGCAGCTCGCGGAGAAGGTCGACGTGCGCTCGTTGAGCCACCTGGAGTCCGTCGCGGAGTTCTCCGACCCGTCACGCGTGCCCGGCCGCCGGGTGTTCGCCTCGGGCTTCCTCGGGGTGCTCCCCAGCGACGCGGACCCGGCCGTCCCCGAGGACACGGCGTGGTTCAGGGTGGACCGGCTCCCCGACACCGTCTTCGATCACGCCGAGATCGTCGCGCGGGCCCGGGCACGGCTCGCCGCCAAGCTGTCCTACTCCACCCTCGGTTTCGCGCTCGCGCCGGAGGAGTTCACCCTCTCCACCCTGGCCCAGCACTATGCCGCCGCCCTCGGTCACCCGGTGGACCCGACCAACCTCCAGCGGGTGCTCACCCGTCGGGGCGAACTGGTGCGCTGCGGACGCAGCGCGCCGCCGGGCCCCTCGGGCGGCCGGCCCGCCGCGCTGTACCGGTTCTCCGAACGCAGGCTGCGGATCACCGACCAGTTCGCGACACTGAGGCCGCCGGTCGACAACGGCCGGTGAGTGCCGGCATGTAGAGGTCAGACGGTCTGATCCCGCGGATCCCCGGCCTCCACGCCGTCGAGCTCGTCACGGAGATCCGGCGAGTAGCTGAAATGGGCCAGTGAGGCGACGGTGAACGCCGCGATCATCGCGCCGAACACCAGCCATCCCGCTCCCGGCGGGAACCAGTCCCACGACGGCCCTGAGACCCCGTAGATCATCTGGTCGAAGAACAACGCCCCCGCCGCCGGCGACTGTGCCACCACCGCCCCGTACGGCGCATCCTGCGCGGGCGGCGCCAGGAGCGAGGCCAGCGGCGAGGCGGCGGCCGCGGCAACCGCGCACGTCAGTCCCGGCGCCAGCAGCAACACGGCGACCCCACCCGGCCGCCGGAGACCCGGGTGCCGGTGCCACAGGACCAGCACGGCACACACCACCGCGGCGCCCAGCAGGATGATCAGCATCAGGAGCTGGCTGCCGCCGTCCGTCCCGGACTCCGGGAGCCGAAACCCCCTCCCCCCTCCCACCGAGAGCAACTCCGAGCGGGGTGCGGCCACGATCCACACCAGTAGCGCCACCACGGCCGGGCCGACCACGCCGGACAGGGTGCCCACGGCGCGGACGGGCGGCGAGCTGAGCATGGGCGGGACTGTACCAACGCGGGCGGCGTCGACCGTCTGTGGTGTAATCGGACGCGGCTCCGCCATGCTCCGGGTGTGCGCGCTCGCAGAGTCGGGGCGCCTGCACAGACCGGACGAACCGTCAGGAAGTACTCGCCAGTGGCCACCAGCACTCCGAACTCGCCTGCACGCCGCCGGCGCGGGAAGATGGCCTACCGGCACGACATCGACGGGCTCCGCGGGCTGGCGATCGCCCTGGTCGTGGTGTTCCACATCTGGATGGGACGCGTCTCCGGCGGCGTCGACGTGTTCCTCACCCTGTCCGGGTTCTTCTTCCTGGGATCGCTCCTGCGCGGCGCCTCGGACGGGCGCACCCCGCTCAACCCGATCCCGCACCTCACGCGACTGGTCCGCCGGCTGTACCCGGCGCTCGTGGTCACGGTGGCCGCGACAGTGGTGGGGACGATCCTCATCAAGCCCCCCACCCAGTGGTCGGCGATCTTCGAACAGACCGTCGCCTCACTGCTCTACTACCAGAACTGGGAACTCGCACTCACCTCCCAGGACTACGCGGCGGCCGACGCCACCATCTCGCCGCTGCAGCACCTGTGGTCCATGTCGGTGCAGGGACAGTTCTATCTGGTGGCCCTCACCGTCATCCTGGGCCTGACCGCCCTGTGGCGGCTCGTCGTCCGACGCGGCACGCCCAGGACGTTCCTCCTGGTGGTCGTCATCGTGGGCACCGCGGCGTCGGTGTGGTGGTCCGCGCACGGACAGGCCGTCAACCAGCCGTGGAACTACTACGACACCGGCGCCCGCATGTGGGAGCTGCTCGTCGGCGGCCTGGTGGCGATCCTGCTGGCCGGGATCGTGCTGCCGTGGCCGCTGCGCATGCTCAGCACGATCGCCGGCCTGTTCCTCGTGGTGAGCACCGGCTTCCTGTTCGACGGCGCCGCCTACTTCCCCGGCCCCCTAGCCTGGTACCCGATCGGCGGGGCCCTGCTGATCATCCTCGGCGGCAACCTCCCCGAGGGTGAGCGCGCGACGCCGCGCAGGGACCCGGTCACCTGGCTGCTGTCCGCCAGGGTGTTCCGCCGGCTCGGCGACATCTCGTACTCCCTGTACCTGTGGCACTGGCCGCTGCTCATCCTCTGGCTCTCCTACGACCGGCAGGCCGAGATCACGCTGGTGTCGGGGTCGGTGATCGTCGCGGTCTCGGTGGTGCTGGCCCTCATCACCGAGAAGTACGTCGAACGACCGCTGCGGATGGCCAGCCGGGCACGGAGCCGGACCACACCCGCGGCCCAGCAGCGGGACTCGACCCGCAGAGGACCCGGCCGGTCCGCCCGCGATCAGCGGCGCTTCGTGCAGGCGACGGCCCTCGTCGTGGTCGCCGCCGTGGCCAGTCTCGGCACCGTCGGATGGTGGACCGCCACCTCCGCCTCCCGCTCGGCCGTGCCCTACGTGGACTCCCTCACCGACCCGGACCACCCCGGGGCCCGCGCCTTCTTCGACGGGGTCCCGGCCCCCGAGGACGCCGACTACGTGCCCTCCCTGCTGCAGGTGGGCAACGACCTGCCCGTGAGCACCACGGACGGTTGCATCTCGAACTTCGAGTCGTCCGAGGTGCAGATGTGCGTGTACGGCGACGTCACGGCACCGCGCACCATCGCGCTGGTGGGCGGCTCGCACGCAGAGCACTGGATCAGCGGGCTCGACGAGGTCGGGCGCCACTACGGCTTCCGCGTGGTGACGCTGCTCAAGATGGGCTGCCCCCTCACCCTGGACGCCTCGGTGTCCGACAGCGACGAGCCGCTGTACGAGAGCTGCGCCGAGTGGACCCCCGCCGCCCTGGCGGCCCTCGTGGGCCTGGCGCCCGAGTTCGTGTTCACCACCGCCACCCGGCCGGTGGGGGTCGTGGGCCCGGACGTCACCCCGCGCCAGTACGTGGACCTGTGGCGCGCGCTGGACCAGCAGGGCATCGGCGTGATCGCCATCCGCGACACCCCGTGGCTCAACCAGGGACGCGGCCCGATCCGCGCCGGGGACTGCCTGGGAGACGGCGGCACCCCGGAGGAGTGCGGGATGCCCCGGGAGCGGTCCATCGCGCCGATCAACCCCGCCGGACTCGCCGGGGCCGGGATCGACTCGGTCCGGCTCATCGACCTCACCGACGGCCTGTGCGACGCGGAGAACTGCCCGGTCGTGGTGGGCAACGTGATCGTCTACCACGATTCCCACCACCTCTCGGGGTCCTGGGTCCGGTCCGCATCGGGCGAACTGGCCCGGCAGATGGGACCCGCGACGGGCTGGTGGTGACCGCCGGGGGCCCGGCACACGGTCCCTCGCCCCGATAAGCACTACTGTTGGGCCTTGTGACCAACCACGACGCGCAGCAGTCCGCCCCAGAGCTCATCCGCGCCTGGCCTGGTACCGCCTTCCCCCTCGGTGCGACATACGACGGGACCGGTACCAACTTCTCACTGTTCTCCGAGGTCGCCGATCGCGTCGAGCTCTGCCTGATCGATCGGGAGGGCGCGGAGACGCGCGTCGAGCTCACCGAGGTCGACGGCAACATCTGGCACTGCTACCTGTTCGGCGTGACACCCGGCCAGCGATACGGTTTCCGCGTGCACGGATCGTACGATCCCGAGAACGGGCTGCGCTGCGACCCCTCGAAGTTGCTGCTCGACCCGTACGGGAAGGCGTTCGACGGCGAGTTCGACGGAGACCCGAGCCTGCACAGCTACGACCTGGACGATCCGGACAGCCGCAACACCGAGGACTCGCTCGGCCACACCATGGTCACCGTCGTGATCAACCCGTACTTCGACTGGGGCAACGACCGTTCGCCCGGCCACGAGTACCACAACACGGTGATCTACGAGGCCCACGTCAAGGGCATGACCGCCACGCACCCGGACATCCCCGCCGAGATGCGCGGCACCTACGCCGGCATGACCCACCCGGCGATCATCGACTACCTGACCGACCTCGGCGTCACGGCGATCGAGTTGATGCCTGTCCACCAGTTCATGCAGGACCAGCGCCTGGTGGACATGGGACTGCGCAACTACTGGGGGTACAACAGCTTCGGGTTCCTGGCCCCGCACAACGAGTACGCCTTCGCCAACAAGCCGGGCGACGCGGTGAGCGAGTTCAAGGCCATGGTCAAGGCGTTCCACGACGCCG
>JBKBUP010000164.1:0-6192 GCA_046289795.1 Dietzia sp.
ACGCGGACACCGCGGCGGCCTGGTTCTGGGCGATCGCCTCGAGGTTCTGGTCGAACAGCGCGATCTGGTCCAGGGACGGTGCGTCCTCCGGTGTGCCCACGTCGTCGCGGACCGGCAGGTAGTTCTGCTCGACGGCGATCTCCTGGCCACGCTTGGACACGACGAAGTCGAGGAACAGCTCGGCCGCCTCGGGGTCCTGGGCGTCGGCGAACACCGCGCCCGGCTGCGTGATGTACGGAACGCCCTCGTCGGGGTAGCTGACCCCGATCGGCGAGCCCGCCGCGGCCAGGTCGCGCACCAGGTAGTCCACCACGATGCCGATCGGACGCGATCCCTCGGCGACGGCCTGGGCGACCGGGCCGTTGGATTCGGCGACCTGGGGGTTGTTGGCTCCGAGCGCCTCGATCCACTCCGAGCCGAGGTCCGGGTGCAGGCTCCACGCCGAGGCGTTGAACGCGGCCGCGCCGGAGATGTCCGGGTTGGGCAGGACGATTCGCTCGGCGTAATCCGGCCCGGTGAGCTCGGCCCACGAGGTCGGCGGCTCGTCGACGTCGTTCGTGTTGTAGGCGATCACGGTGGGGATGATCCGCGTCCCCACGTAGTAGCCGTCGGGGTCCACCGCGACCTCGACGAGCCCGTCGGTGTCACTCGGGGTGAACTCGCGGAACAGTTCCTGATCCTTGTAGCCCTCGAACGTCGGGACATCGGCGGCCAGGAGCACGTCGGCGCCGATCTCACCCGTGGCCTGCTCGGCGGCGATGCGGGCGCGCAGATCACCGGTCCCGGCGCGGAACACCTCGACCGCGATGTCGGGCTGCTCCTCGTTGAAGGCCGCGATGATCTCGTCGATCTTGGCCTGGGGCTCGGAGGTGTACAGCGTGACCGTGCCGGTGACGTTGTCCCCGCTCGCTGTGGTGTCGCCTCCTTGGTCGGGCTCGGCGCACGCCGTGAGCGTGAGTGCGCCGGCCGCCGCCAGTGCGGTTGCCCGGGTCAGGAAACGCGTGCCGATTCGAGCGGTCTTCGTCATAGTGCTGTGAACTCCTCAACTGCCGGCTGGCCACGGTGATCCGTGACGTTCCACCGTGACATCTGCGGATTCTCCCCCAGTTCCCTTCTCCTGAACGCGAGATGAACTACGCGAGAGGACTTGGTCGTGGGCGGACCGGGTGTCCGGACTGCAGCACGGAACTTGCCACGCCGGGGCGCGAGAGGACTAGATTAATTTCTGTTGATCGCATCCGTGGTCGTCCGCCTCTCCCAATCGAGGTTCCCAGAATGTCCACTTCCACCGCCGCCCATTCCACCTCCGCCCACTCCACCATCGCCCGGGCCTCCAAGGCCCTGCGTCTCGCGCTGATCATCGGCGGTCTCCTCGCCATCGGGTTCGGCATCGCCGTCCTCCTCTGGCCCGCCAAGACCGCCGTCGCGATCACCGGTGTGCTCGCCTTCTACGCCATCATCGCGGGCGTCGTCTACGCCTCCATGGGCTTCCTCGCCAAGAACCATGGGACGGGCAGTCGAGTCGGCCACGTCCTGTTGGGCCTGCTGTACGTCATCGCCGGCGCCTATGCCTTCGCCTCGCTCGAGCAGTCCGCGGCGTTCCTCGCCGTCTTCATCACCGTGATGATCGGCGTCATGTGGATCATCGAGGGGTTCACCGCCCTGTTCACCCTCGGCGAGTCCGGCGCGAAGGGCGTGACGATCGTGTTCGCGATCATCTCCGTCCTCGCCGGCGTCTCCCTGCTGAGCACCCCGGTGTGGGGTGCCGGCTTCCTGTGGTGGCTCCTCGGCATCTCGCTCATCGTGCTCGGGGCGTTGAACGTCTTCCGTGCGATGTCCGCACGGGACTCACGCTGAGCGCACGCCCGGGCGAACTCCCGGGATCGGCGGTCGCGGACGCGTGCGCGGACCTCGTCGTCGTCGACCTCACCCGGTCCTCTCCGACGCCCCGTTCGGGGTGGGCGGAGTTGGAGTGGTCGGGGCCGGGGTGGTCGGGGTGCACCAGATCACGGCGGCCCCGGTGACGAGGTAGACCACCTGGAGGAAGTGGAAGCCGCGGATCGAGGCGACCTCCGCGATGATCCACAGCAGCATGATCCACCCGGACAGGATGCTGGCCGCCTGCCATCCCGCGCTCCGCTTGAGCATCGCCGATGCAGCGAACAGGGCGCTGCCTCCCACGAGCGCGAGGAGGATCACGCCGGGGAAGTAGAGACTGCTGAAGGCGGTGTGCTCGATCCAGGAGGGTTCCTCGGGGATCACACCGGTCATGAGCGCGATGCCCCCGCCGGCGGCCGTGATCCCGTTGAAGAGTAACAACCCGAGGAGGAGCCTGCCGACTGCGTTCATACGAGGAATCTTACGAACCCGGGCGACGTCAGACGGGTTCGTCCATGTTAAAACTGGCCACAGTCGACGACGGGTCCATTCCATGACACCTGGCACCGAGGAGACCGCCGAGTTGGCGGTCGCCGCCCTCGACCTGGAGCAGCAGGCCGGCCTGGGTAGCGGCGCGTCCTTCTGGCGGACCGAGGAGTGTCCCGGTGTGCCCGCGCTCGTCCTCACCGACGGCCCGCACGGGGTGCGGTACCAATCCGGCGCGTCAGACCATCTCGGCCTCAGTGCGAGCGACCCCGCCACCTGCTTTCCCCCGGCTGCGGGTCTGGCACAGAGCTGGGATCCCGCCCTGGCCCGCCGGGTCGGGACCGCGCTGGCCGCCGAGGCCGCGTCCGCGGGGGTGGGGGTCCTGCTGGGTCCGGGGATCAACATCAAGCGCGACCCGCGGGCCGGCCGCAACTTCGAGTACTTCAGCGAGGATCCCCACCTCACCGGGGTGATGGCGACCCAGGTGGTCGCAGGCCTGCAGGCGGGTGGCGTCGGCGCCTCACTCAAGCACTTCGCCGCCAACAACTCCGAGCACGACCGTATGCGGGCGAGCTCGGATGTCGACCCCCGGCCGCTCCGCGAGATCTATCTGCGGGCCTTCGAACGCGTGGTCCGGGACGCCCGGCCGTGGACGGTGATGACGGCGTACAACAAGCTCAACGGCGTCTACGCCTCCGAGAACAGGTGGCTGCTCACCGACCTCCTGCGGGATGAATGGGGTTTCTCCGGAGCGGTCATCAGCGACTGGGGTGCGGTGACGGACCGGGTGGCCTCGGTCCGGGCCGGACTCGACCTGCAGATGCCCGGTCCTGCCGGGCTCGACGACGCCGACATGGTCCGAGCCGTCGAGCAGGGCGAGCTCGACCCTGCCGACGTCGTGCGAGCCGCGAGGAACGTGGCCCGCATCGCGATTCAGGCTCGGGACGGGCGACAGGCGGCGACCGTGGACACCGAGGCCCACCATGACCTCGCGCGGGAGGCGGCGGAGGCCTCGATCGTGCTGCTGGCCAACGACGGCGACCTCCTCCCCCTCTCACCGGGGACCACCGTCGCGGTGATCGGCGCCTTCGCCCACCAGCCGCGTTTCCAGGGCGGTGGCAGCTCACGCGTCGCTCCCACCCGGGTCGATGTGCCGATCGAGGAGATCAGACGGATCGCCGGGGACTCCGAGGTCGCCTACGCGCCGGGCTTCGGGGTGAGTGACGACGACGACGAGGACGTCCTCCTCTCCGAGGCGGTGGCCGTCGCGGCCGAGGCCGAGGTGGCAGTCTTGATGCTCGGGCTGACCGACGACCAGGAATCCGAGGGCGTCGACCGGCAGCACATCGATCTGCCCCGTGATCAGCTCCGGCTCCTCGACGCGGTCGCCCGGGTGCAGGACCGAATCGTGGTGATCCTGACGGCCGGATCCGTGGTCGACCTCGGTCCGGTGGTGCCCGTGGCGACGTCGATCCTGTCCGGAGCACTGCTGGGACAGGGTGGGGGCCGGGCTCTCGCGCGGGTGCTCTACGGTCGGGCCACCCCGTCCGGACGGTTGGCCGAGACCGTCCCGCTCCGGATCGAGGACACCCCCAGCTGGGACAACTTCCCGGCAGAGGATTCACACCTGCGGTACGGGGAGGGCATCTTCGTCGGCTACCGGGGCTACGATCACAGACGCCGAGAGGTGCGGTTCCCCTTCGGCCACGGCCTGTCCTACACGACGTTCGACTACCGGTCGCTGACGGTCGTCGGCGGGGAAGAAGGGTGGGACGAGGGGTGGACGGCACGCGTGGTGGTCCACAACACCGGGGCGCGCCGGGCCCGCGAAGTCGTCCAGATCTACTCGTCGCTCCCGGCGTCGGTGCGCAGCCGGGCGCCACGCGAGCTCGTCGGATTCGCCCATATCGAGCTGGAACCCGGGCAGAGCGGGGAGCTCGAGGTGATGATCGAACGCCGGGACCTGGCGTACTGGGATGAACCGGCGGGGACGTGGCTGGTGGAGGGTGGCGACTACGTCTTTGCCGCCGCCGCCTCCAGTCGGGACATCCGGATCGAGCACACCGTGCCGGTCACCGGGGATCAGCGCCCGGTCCGGATCAGCCTCGAGTCGACGATCTCCGAGGCCCTGGCGGATCCCGACGCACGGCAGGTCCTCGACGAGGTGCTCCGCCCGCTGGCGGCGAACGCCGGTGAGGCGAGCGGCGCCGTGGGGACCTCGATCGAACAACTGGTGGGACCGATCCCCGTGGGCCGGATGCTCTCGGGCTTCCTGGGAATGGACCGCGAGTCGGTGGCCCGGATCGAACAGCAGCTCACCCGGATCCGCCGATGAGCTAGCTGCTCCGGTCGGCCTCTCGACGTTTGTAGTGCAGGAGCGTGGTCCCGTTCTCGAAGACGCGGTGCTCGGCCAACTCCAGATCCAGCACCGTGTCCCGGGGCAGCGCGCGGAGGCCGCCGCCCACCACTCTGGGGACGACGAAGAACCGGAAGTCGTCGACCATGCCGGCACTGATCGCCTCGCTCGCCGTGGTTGGCCCGAAAATCTCGACCGCTCCCGCGGCGTCGTCGACGATCTGCCGGAGCTGCGCCAGGTCAAGGTGCGGGAACAACCGGTCCCGGTCGGACGCGAGGTCCGCCTCGGTCATGGTGGAGGACACGGCGATGCGCGTCAGCGCCTTCCACCGACGAGCGAACTCGTGCTCGTCGGGGCCCCAGGAACCGTCCTCGGGTGCAGCCTCCCAGTAGGTCATCAGTTGGTAGGTGTTCCGCCCCAGGACCTCGTGCGACACCGACTCCATGCGTTCCACGTGAAACCTGAACACGTCCTCGCCCGGCGCGGTCCAGTCGAAGTCTCCGTTCTCGTCGGCTGCATAGCCGTCGAGCGAGACGGTCGCGGTGTACCCCAGTGTTCCCATGGTCGTCCTCCGCTGCTCGCGAGGTGGCGGTAGGCGAAAGCCTAACGCCGTGCCGCCGACCGCCGCTCCCTTTGCCTCTGAGCGCGCAGCAGGACCGCGATCGCGGCTGTCAGTCGAGTTGGCGACGCATGACGATCCGGGAGAAGCCCCCCGACACCGACTTTGTATCGGCGACCTTGACGAATCCCGCCTGCTCGAACAGGGAGCGGAAGCCGACGAAGGCCATCGTCAGATTGACCTTCTCAGCACCGTTGTCCACGGGCACCGCCTCGACGGCGGGGGCGCCGTGGTCACGTGCGAACTCGACCGCACCCTCGACCAACTCCCGCGCGATCCCCTGCCCCCGGTACCCGGGGCGGACTCGGATACAGAAGATCGACCACACGGGTTGAGAATCGACGGACGGCACCACCCGTGATCGCGCGATCGGGAGGTCGCGGCGCGGAGCGACTCCCGCCCACCCCACGGGTTCGGGTCCGAGGTAGGCGAGCACGCCCGGTGCGACCTCCTGCCCGCACAGGTCGCGGACGTACTCTCCGCGGGCAGGCCCCAATAGAGCGTTGTTCGTCCTGGAGTCCAGTCGGTGGCTGAGGCACCAGCACACCGTGGCGTCCGGGTTCTTCTTCGGCCCCAGGAGAACCGCCACGTCGTCGAACCGCTCCGCCGGGCGCACCTCGATCATCGCCACGCCCTCACCGCAGGAAGTCTCATAGGGGCCATCCTTGTCTGAGGTGCCGGTTGCCCGAGTGTCGGATCTGACATTAGTCCTTGACCCACGCCGTGCCGAGGCGACCATCGCTGATTCAGGGGCTGGAGTCCGGAGCAGATCGGCAACCGCCTCAAGGCCGACGCCCCAGTTCCCGATACAACGCGACCCACTGCTGCGCGGTGAGGTCTTTCGGCAGGGCGT
>JBKBUP010000165.1:0-6163 GCA_046289795.1 Dietzia sp.
CGAGGGCTGCGGCATGGTCGGCGACGCGCGCATGTTCACCCACCCCGCCTGGCCGACGCCGTGGCCCGACATGCGGATCGAGGCCCGCAACTCCACGGCCTATCGAATGTGCGTGATCGCCTCGGGCGCCTTCGACGCCACGCTCGCCCTGGCCGCGAAGGGCGGGTACGAGGCGGTGCAGATGCGCGCCGTGGCCGAGAAGGCCGAGGTCGCGGTGGGCACGCTCTACCGCTACTTCCCCTCCAAGGTGCACCTGTTGGTCTCGGCACTGGCCCGCGAGTTCCGCCGCCTGGACCAGCGCACCGAGCGCTCGGCCCCGCCCGGGGACACCGCACAGGAACGCATGAAGGTCGTGGTGGACATGATCACCAAGTCCATGCAGCGCGATCCCAACCTCACCGAGGCCATGACCCGGGCGTTCATGTTCGCCGACGCCTCCGTGGCCAACGAGGTCGAGGAGGTGGGCTTCTACATGGACCGGATCATCGCCCGCGCCATGGCCCAGGGGGAGCCGGACGAGGTCCAGCTCTCGATCGCCCGCGTGGTCTCCGACGTGTGGATGTCGAACCTCGTCTCCTGGCTCACCAGGCGGTCGTCGGCCGCTGACGTCAACAGCCGGCTGGGCCTGACCATCGACCTCCTGCTGGGCACCGACGACTCCCCCCGCCGGGCGCGCCTGCACACGGCCATCGGCAAGGGCAACGGGGATTCCGAGGAGAACGCGGCGACGGCGGCCGAGCCCGAGGCCTGAGCGCCGATAGCACGGTCGGCTTCCGGATCCCGTGCGACCATGGGTCCATGCGGGACGACGCGACCGTGCCCGGACCTTCGGACCAGGACGAACTCGATCTCATCCGACTCCACTACCCGGAGCTGAGCTGGCGTACCGCCCAGCGGGTCACGGAGGGCTGGGACCACGTCGTGCTCCTGTTGGGCGGGTGCTCCGGTGCGGACGCGCGCGGCCACCCCGACCTGGTCTTCCGCTTCCCCGACGGCGAGTACGCACCGCTGCTCGAGATGGAGGTCGCCGCCCTGGACCTGGTGGCTCCGCTCGTCGAGGTCGCGGTTCCGCGTTACTCACACAGGGAGTACGTCTCCGCCGGCCGTGGCGCCCCGGTGTTCGGGGGCTACCCCACCATCCGTGGCAGCCGGCTCACACCCGGGGTGCTCGGGACTCTCGCCCGCTCCGATGTCGCGCTGATCACCGGTCGGCTCGGCGAACTGCTCACCGAGCTGCACCGGCAGGACACCTCGACGCCACCGCTGGATCGACTGCCTCCGGCGTGGCCGCCCGAGGACCGCCACCACCTCCGCGAGATCGCCACCGAGGAGCTACCGTCGCTACTCACCGCCGACGAGATGCGGGAGGTACACGTGATCCTCGACGGGATGGACGAGCTGCTCGACGCGCCCGTGACCCCGGTGTTCCTGCACGGTGACGTCTACTCTTCCCACCTGTTCTGGGAGCCGGGCAGCCTCGGGCTGATCGACTTCGCCGACATCTGCGTCGGCGACCCCGCGATCGACTTCGCGGAGCTGTTCGAGTACGGGCCGCAGTTCGTCGACGACGTACTGGCGCGGTACCGCGGACCCCGGGACGAGCGACTGCTCGACGGGCTACTCGACCGGGCGTGGGACCACCAGCGTCTCGTCGCCGTGTACATGCTCACCGACCACGTCGAACTGGGGAAGCAGTCCTGGGCCCGCGCCCGCGAGACGTTCGACCGGTGCCGTTCGACGAGGCGGCCGAGGGCCTGACCGGGCGCAGGTCCGCCGAACCGGGTCAGGGCACCATGACCGTCGGGACCTCGCGAACCAGATGCGAGACGTCGGCCGCCCAGCGCACCGGTCCGTCCGCGGGGGTCCAGGCGGTGAGCAGGTCCGCCACCTTGGCCGTCATCTCCCGGCTGAGCCGCAGGAACGAGGTCTCGGGCTGGTCGTCGACCTCTCCGAGGATCAGCCACCAGGCCCACGCCACGGCGCCGGCGTTGGCCACGAAGTCCGGCAGCACCGCGATCCCGCGTGCCGTCAGGTCCAGTTCGGCGTCGATGGTGGTGGCGGCGTTGGCGGCCTCCACCACGATCGGTGCGGTGACGGACGCGCAGTTGTCCGCGGTGATCGCGTACGAGACCGCGGCGGGGACCAGGACGTCGACGTCCATGCCGATGATCTCGTCGCGCGTCAGCCGCTGGACCCGGGCGGGGACGGCCTCGCGGTCGATCTCGCCGAAGCGGTCGCGGGTGGCCAGAAGCGCGGGGATGTCGAGTCCCGCCGGGTCGTAGAGCGTCCCGGCGGCGTCGGCGACCGCCACCACCGTCATCCCGGCCTCGTGCAGGTACCAGGCCGCGGCGCCGCCCATCGTGCCCACGCCCTGGACCGCGACGGTGGTGCGCCCCACGTCCCAGCCGCGCACGTACGCGGCGGCCAGGCAGGCCTGCGCCACCCCGTACCCGCCGATCACGTCGCCGAGCAGCCCGCCCGGGACCTCGGCGTTGAGCCCGCGGAAGATGCGTCCGGCGGTCGCGGCGGGATCGTCGGAGCGCTCGATGGCGGCGTGGTACGACTGCCGCATCCCCAGACCGGCGAAGACCTGGTCGATCAGGTGCTGCGGTACGCCCAGGTCCTCGGCCGTCACCCAGTGGCGGTCCAGGAACGGGCGCATCGCCTCGCAGAACCGGGACAGCACCTCGACGGCGCGGGGATCCTTGGGGTCGAAGTCGATTCCGCCCTTGGCGCCGCCGACGGGCAGGTCGAACGCCGCGGTCTTGCGGGTCATGCCGCGGGCCAGGTCCTCCACCTCCCCCAGGGTGCAGCCGGCCCTCATCCTGGTCCCGCCGGTGGCCAGGCCACCGGTGAGGGTGTCCACGACGAGGAAGCCGCGGGCACCGGTGATGTCGTCTTTCCAGTGCAGCCGCAGGTACGGCTCACGGGTGGCGGAACCCGCCGCGGGTGGAGCCGGCACGGCCACCGGCGCCGACCCGGTCGTCGCAGTGAAACCCGGGATCTCGATGGATGTCATGGTGCTCGCCTCCTCAGCGCCTCTCCCCGACTCTCCGGCGGGGTCCCCCAAGCATGGGAGTGCGCACGGGTCCCGGTCCAGCGAGAATCGATGGACCCGACCGTTCACTTTTTCTGCACTGTCCCCGGTCAGCCCCTACGCTCGGGGCCATGGAGCCGTCACTGCACCGACTCAGACTGCTCCGTGAGCTGGAGCGTCGCGGGACCGTGACCGCGGTCGCCGGGGCCCTGGACTACACGGTCTCCGCGGTGTCCCAGCAGCTCGCGTTGCTCGAACGGGAGGCGGGGACCCCGCTGTTCGAGCGGCGCGGCCGTCGGATCGGACTCACCGAGGCCGGGCTGGTCCTGGCCGGGCACGCGGAGACCATCCTGTCCGCGGTGGAGGACGCCGGTCACGCCATGGAGTCGGCCCGGGCCGGGGTCGGGACGACCCTCACGGCGGGGGTGTGGGCGTCGGTGGCCACGACCCTGCTGCCGGCCGGGATCCGGGTGCTCGCCCGGGACCACCCGGGGATCGAGGTTCGAAGCCGCGAGCTCGCCCCGGAGGACACCACCGGCGCGGTGCGGGACGGCTCACTCGACCTGGCCTTCGTCCTGGACTACTCCAGCTATCCGATGGCCCGGGTCCCCGAACTCACCCGGACGCCCATCGCCGTGGAATCACTGCACCTCGTGGCGCCCCGCGGGTCGATCGACGCCGGCGAGGTGGCGTTGGGCGATCTCGCGGGCAAGTCCTGGGTGCTGGCCCACCCGCGTTCGCACTTCGGCAGGGCGGTGCGGATCGCGTGCCGGGAGGCGGGGTTCGAACCGGACATCCGTCACGAGGCCGGTGAGCAGTCGACCGCACTCGCGCTCGTCGCCGCCGGCCTCGGCGTGACGTTGGCCTCCGACCTCGGGCTGAGCACCTCCCCCGCGGACGTCGACGTACTGCCGCTCAGCGACGCCCTCACCAGGACCGTCTCGATCGCCTACCGCGAGCGGGACGCCCGGCGCCGACCCCTGCACGCCTTCGTCGAGGCGTTCACCGAGGCCGCCCTCGGGTTGGGGCTCGACGCCCCGTAGTCGCACCCCGTAGTCGCAGTCGCACCCCGTAGGCCCGTCCGGTCAGCCGCTGACGTACCCCCGGCTCTTGTCGACCAGCGGACCGGGTGCGCCGCCGCGCGCCCACGTCCGCAGGTGGTCGCGGAACTGCTCTGAGAGGGTGTCCCGCCATCCCACCACGTCGCCCGACATGTGGGGGCTGACGTGCGCGCCGTCGAGGGTCCACAGTGGGTCGCCGTCGGGGAGCGGTTCGACGACGAGGACGTCCAGATGCGCAGAGAGCCTGCCCGCGGCGATCTCGCGCGTGAGGGCGTCCTGATCCACGAGCTGCCCCCTGCCGACGTTGATCACGTGGGCGCCGTCCGGGAGCGCGGCCAACTCGGCGACCCCGAGCATCCCGCGGGTCGCCTCCGTGAGCGGGGCCACCATGACCAGGTGGTCGACGCCGCCCAGGTGCTCGGCCAGTCGGGCCGAGTCCAGGACCACGCCGAAGTCCTCGTCGTCGTCTGAAGCTCGGCGCCCCGCCCCACGGACGTCCATCCCCACCGCCCTGAGCAGCCGCGCTGTGGCGCGGCCTATCCCCCCGGTTCCCACGACGAGCGCGCGTCGACCCGCCACGCGGGTGGTCTCGCGGTGGCGCCACACGCCGGCGCGCTGCAGCGCCTCGGTCCGGTGCAGTTGCTTGTCGTGGGCGAGGACGCAGGCCAGGACGTATTCGGCGATGGGCCCGTCGAACACGCCGCGGGCGTTGGTGACCACCACGTCCGAGTCCCGCAGCTCGTCGAACAGCAGCGTGTCGACCCCGGCGGCGGCCACGTGGACCCACCGCAGTGCGTCGGCGGCGTGCCAGGCGGAGGCCAGCGCGTCGGAGAAGATGTCCCACACGAGCAGCACCTCGGCGCCCGGCAACGCCCCGGCCAGGGTGTCGGCGGTGCACTCGCGCACGTCGGCGAGTTCACGGAGTTCATCGAGGTGGGTGGGCGGGACGACGCCGTCGGCGGTGAGGAGGACGACTGTCGGTCGGGCGCCCGGGCCCCGGTGCGGCTGCGTCATGGACACACCGTAGCGCGCCCGGGTCGGGACCCCCACAGATCGTCGGATTGTTGACAATCTGCCGGGGTCGGTCACAGACTGGCCCCATGACCGCGCATCTGTCGCCCCACCTCAAGCAGGCCACACCCGTCGTGGTGGACCACGCACTCGGTTCGTGGATCCACGGCACGGACGGCCGCACCTACCTCGACTTCACCACCGGCATCGGTGTGACCAGCACCGGGCACTGCCATCCCGACGTGGTCGAGGCCGCGCGGGAGCAGTGCGGGAAGATCATCCACGCGCAGTACACGACCGTCATGCACCAACCGCTGCTGGAGCTGACGGAGAGGCTGGGCGAGCACCTGCCGGAGGGGATCGACTCGGTCTTCTACGCCAACTCGGGGTCCGAGGCGGTCGAGGCCGCGGTTCGGCTGGCCCGCATGGCCACCGGCCGGCCCAACATCGTCACCGTCCAGGGCGGCTTCCACGGCCGGACCGTGGCCGCCGCGAGCCTCACCACCGCCGGCACGCGCTTCTCCGCCGGCTTCTCCCCCCTCATGGGCGGGGTGGTGATGACCCCGTTCCCGCACGCCCTGCGCCACGGGTGGAGTCAGGACGACGCGATCGACTTCGCGCTCGCCGAGCTGGACTACCTGATGGCCTCCCGGGTCGACGCCCGCGAGGTGGCCGCGTTCCTCATCGAGCCGGTGCTCGGCGACGGCGGCTACATGGCCACCCCGCCGCGCTACCTGCAGGGACTGCGCGAACGCGCCGACCGGATCGGTGCCCTGCTCGTGCTCGACGAGGTTCAGGCCGGAATCGGGCGGACCGGCCGGTTCTGGGGCCACCAGCACACCGACGGGCTCGTCCCGGACATCATCATCACCGCCAAGGGCATCGCCTCCGGCTTCCCCATCTCCGCGATCGCCGCACCCGAGGCGATCATGGCCAAGGCCTGGCCCGGATCCCAGGGCGGCACCTACGGCGGCAACGCGGTGGCGGCCGCGGCGGGCGTGGCGACCCTCGGAGTGGTGGAGAGGGAGGGCCTGGTGGCCAACTCTGCCGAGCG
>JBKBUP010000166.1:0-6162 GCA_046289795.1 Dietzia sp.
GGGTGCCCATGGCCCGGACGGTGAGCAACGCGATCCGCCGGTGCAGATTCCACCGCTGCATGGCGATCGCGATGAGGAATCCGCCCATGAACAGGAAGATGATGCTGTTGCCGTACTCGGCACCCACGTCGTTGACCGAGATCCCCTCGGCGAACACGGGGAAGGCGATCAACGGGACCAGCGCAGTGGCGGGGATCGGGATGCACTCGGTCATCCACCAGATCCCCAGCAGCACGGCCACCGCCGCGGTCAGGCGCGCATTGTGCTCCAGATCCCCCGGCATGACCAGGTACACCAGCACGGCCACCGCGAGTCCGGCGACGGTGCCGATCACGCTGCGGACGAACTCCCCCCGGGGTACGGCCGCATCGCGTTCGCCCGGCGACTTCTGTTCGATCTCCGCGCCGCGGTCAGGGTCCGGATCCAGACCTCTCAGATGCGGGGCCATGACCATCCTCCGTCCCCTCGGCTGATCGCTCTCACCGGTTCCCATCGCGCTCTCCCTCGCCGGTCACCGACCCCGGAGCCTTCCACCGGGGTGCTGTGCACCCACCGTAAACGCGAACCCGGCGCGGGTCAGCCGATCAGCCTCCGAGTGATCCCAGCGGCGCCGAACCGAGCGCCCCCGAGCCCAGCGCGAGCGACCCGTCGGGCGCCACCTCGAGGCCGAACACGGCCAGCTCCCGCACCGGCCCACCCGCGTCGCCCACTGTCACGACGAGCTCGTAGCGGCCCGGCACCAACGGGGCCTCGGGGCGCAGGACGAGCTGCCGGATCCCGGTCTGCCCGGCGCCGATCACAGCCGGAACGGACTGCACCTGGTGATCACCGACGACGATCGGCAACCCGACGCGTTGCTTGCTCGGCCCCGTGATCGCGGCGCGCAGTTCACCGGAGAACGCCGGACCAGTCGAGTCGAGTCGCACCGAGGTGGTCAGGAGTTCACCGTCCGGGCCCGACCTCCGGTCCGTCTCCCCGACCGCGGTGATCCTCACCGGGAGCTCGACGACGGGGTCGGCCTGCCGCACCGAGGACGGGGTGCCGTCGCCCACCACGGGCCATCCCCCGACCCAGTCCAGTCGGTCGAGCATCATGTAGCGCCGCTGGACGCCGTTGGGGAGCACGGCGCTGCCGCGGGGTGCCGCGTGGTAGAGCATCCAGTCCTGGCCCGCGTCGTCGGTGGTCACGTCGATGTGGCCCGGACCCACCCAGTCGCCGTCGCCCTGCAGGACTACATCTCCGGGCAGCGGGACCCCCGGCCCCTGCACCAACGGGCGCTGCTGCCGATCGGCGTAGGGGCCCATGACGTCGTCGGCACGGCCGCCCAGCACCCGGTACCGCGACCGCTCGCCGTCGCAACACAGACCCGCACTGGTGAACAGGTGCGTCCTGCCCTCGCGGCTGACGACGGCGGGCGCTTCCACGCCCGTACCCGCGACCAGGACCGGGTCGCCGTCGAGAGCGGTGCCCGCCGGGTTCATCGGCACCGCGTGGATCCCCTCGAAGTTGCCCATGAACATCACGGGGACCTCGCCGGGGCGGAACACGACCTCGGGGTCCATGGGGTCCAGGTCCCGATAGGGCTCGTCTGCTCCGAAGCAGACGATCGGCGCAGCACCGTGGGTCCACGGCCCCTCGATCCCCGGTGCGGTGGCCATTCCGATACAGGGGGCCGACCCGCCGGTCGTGTAGTACATGACGGCGCCGTCGCCGGTGACGTGGACGTCCGGCGCCCACAGGAACGACCCGGTCGGCGCCCACGCGGGACGGGAGCCGAAGGCGTCCCCCATGTACTCCCACTCGACCAGATCGAAGGACCGGAAGTGTGGGACGAGCCGGTATCCGGACCCGTCCGACCAGTCATCCGACGACGCGTAGACGTGGAAAGCACCGTCGGCGCCCCGCGTCACGGACGGGTCCGGTGCCACCGACGAGATGACCGGGTTGGCGGAGCCCACCTGAGCGGTGGACTGGCCGGCCACCACAAGGGGTACGACGACGGCGAGGGCGACGGAAGCGAGGACTCGTGCGGTGAGCGGCGGGAACATGAAGCGATGTTAACCGCCGCCGGCATCAGTTCTGCGCGGATCGCTCCTTACGCAGCAGGAATCGCTGGATCTTGCCCGACGGCGTCTTGGGCAGCTCGCTGGCGAAGTGGACCCTCCGGGGGAACGCGTGGGCGGCGAACTCCGTCTTGACCCACTTCTGCAGCTCGGCCGCCTTGTCGTCGTCGCCCTCGACGCCGTCGCGCAGCACGACGTACGCCTCGAGCACCTCGCCGGCCAGCTCGTCCGGCACTCCGATGATCGCCGACTCCAGGACGTCCGGGTGCCTGGCCAGGACGGACTCCACGTCGAAGGGGCCGATCCGGTAGCCGGACATGATGATCACGTCGTCGTCGCGGCTGGAGAAGTAGAAGTGGCCGTCGGCGTCGAGCTTGGCGGCGTCGCCCGTGTAGTACCAGCGACCATCCGGGCTGAACCGCTCGGCCGTCTTCTCCGGCGCGTCGTGATATCCCGTGAACCACATGAGCGGGCTGGCGGGGACATCGATCGCCACGCGGCCGAGCTCCCCGACCGGCGCGGGCTCATCGGAATCGGCCGCGAGCACGGTGCAGCCCCACCCGGGGAGCGGCACTCCCATGGACCCGGGACGGACGTCCTCCCGGAGCGAGTCGTGCCACGGGTTGATGATGAACATCCCGTGCTCGGTCTGGCCGTACTGATCGCGGACCTCGACACCGAACTGCTCGATCGACCACTCGATCACCTCGGGGGTCAACGGCTCACCCGCCGCGGACGCCCGGCGGAGCCTCACGTCCGGGGCGATGTCCCGCTTGGCGCGCATCGTCCGGTAGACCGTCGGCGCGGCCGCGAAGTTGGTGACCCCGTAGTACTGCAGGACGGCGAACGCCAGTTCCGGGGTGTACCGGGCGTGGAGGAGCAGGCTACGGCGACCCACGGCCAGCGGACCGAGGATGCCGTAGTAGAGGCCGTACGCCCAGCCCGGGTCGGCTCCGTTCCAGAACACGTCGTCGGCACGCACGTCCAGGCCGGTCTCGATGTACTGGTGGAACGCCGCGAGCGCACGGACGGGGACCACGACGCCCTTGGGGGTGCCGGTGGTGCCCGAGGTGAAGAGCATGACCATCCCGGCGTCCGGGCCGGTGACCGCGGCGGCGCGACCGGGCTCCTGGGCACCGACGATCGTGTCGAGGTCGAGGTCTCCCTCCCGCGCGTCGGGGCAGTCCGCCAGTCCGGCCACGACGACCGGAACGGATGTGGTCTCGAGCTTCCCGCGCTGGTCGGCGTCCGACACGATCACCTTGGCGTCTCCACCGGCGATCCGCATCTCGATGGCGGGCCACGCGAACGCGGTGAACAGCGGCATGTGCACGGCGCCCAGGCGCCAGATCCCCACGAGCGTGAACACCAGGTCCGCGGACTTGGCCATGAGGGTGGCGACCCGGTCACCCTCGCCCACCCCGAGCGCCGCGAGGGCCGCGGCCACCTTTTCGCTGCCGACCTTCAGCTCGCCATAGGTGATGTCGCGACCGGAGAGGTCGGCGTCGATCACGGTGAAGGCCACCGCGTCGGGGTCGTGGCGGTCGCAGAGGAACTCCGCCGCACTCGCACCGGGGACGTCGTAGATCGCCAGGAGCTCTTCCGGGGACAGGGGCGTGCCGGTGGACGGCGTGGTGTCGGTCGTATCTGCAGACATGTCTCCAGATACTGCTGCAGGGGCCCGCCTCGCACCACCCACCGACGGGCACCCCCGCTTTCGGGGCTGGTACGACGGCGCCGGACCCGTGCACTCTAATGGGACCACCCGCCGATTCCCGCACGTAACCGGAAGGACTCTCATGGCCGTGGACCGACTGCTCCCCAGCGACGAGGCGTACGAACTCCTCGACATGACCCGCTCGGTCGCGGACAAGCTGCTCGAACCGATCGCCGCCGAGCACGAGCGGAACCACACCTACCCGGACGGGCTCTTCGCGCAGCTCGGCGAGGTGGGACTGCTGGGACTGCCCTACCCGGAGGAGTTCGGCGGCGGCGACCAGCCCTACGAGGTGTACCTGCAGGTCCTGGAGGAGCTGGGTGCCCGCTGGGCCGCGGTCGCCGTGGCGACCAGCGTTCACGGACTGTCCTGCTTCCCCCTGGCCACCGCCGGCACCGACGAGCAGCGGGCCGAGTGGCTGCCCGGGATGCTCGCTGGCGAGCAGATCGGCGCGTACTCCCTCTCCGAGCCGCAGGCGGGGTCGGACGCGGCTGCCCTGCGGTGCCGCGCCGAGCGACAGGGTGACGAGTTCGTGGTCACCGGCACCAAGTCGTGGATCACGCACGGCGGGATCGCCGACGTGTACAACACCTTCGTCCGCACCGGCGAGGGCTCCCGCGGGATCTCGTGCCTGCTCATCCCCCGCGACACCGAGAACCTCCACTTCGGTAAACCCGAGGAGAAGATGGGTCTCAACGGCGTTCCCACCACCACCGCCGCCTACGAGGGCGCGCGCGTCGACGCCGCCCGCCTCCTGGGCTCCGAGGGCGACGGCCTGCGCATCGCGTTCTCCGCCCTGGACTCCGGCCGGCTCGGGATCGCAGCGGTGGCCACCGGCATCGCCCAGCGCGCGCTCGACGACGCCGTGGCCTACGCCAACGAGCGCGAGGCGTTCGGCAAGACCATCATCGGCCACCAGGGCCTGGGCTTCCTGTTGGCGGACATGGCGGCCGCCGTGGCCTCCGCGCGCGCCACCTACCTCGACGCGGCGCGCCGCAAGGATGCCGCCCGGCCGTACTCGCGCGAGGCCTCGATCGCCAAGCTCATCGCCACCGACGCCGCCATGAAGGTGACGACGGACGCGGTGCAGGTGCTCGGCGGGGTCGGCTACACGCGGGAGTTCCCCGTGGAGCGGTACATGCGCGAGGCCAAGATCACCCAGATCTTCGAGGGCACCAACCAGATCCAGCGCCTGGTGATCGCCCGCGACCTGGCCGGCTGAGACCTCGGGGCCCCGTCCGGCCCGAAGAGCCTAAGGTTGGCGGCATGACCTCGCTACCCGACGCCTCCGCCCCCACGATCACCGAGTACGTGGTCCTGCTCTCGGAGGACGGCCAACCCATCGGCACCGCGGACAAGGCCACCGTCCACACCACCGACACCCCGCTGCACCTGGCGTTCTCGTGTCACGTGATCGACGAGGACGGCCGCGTCCTGCTCACCCGGCGCGCACTCGACAAGCGCGCCTGGCCCGGCGTGTGGACCAACTCCTTCTGTGGCCACCCCGGGCCCGGCGAGGATCCCACCGAGGCGATCGTCCGACGCGCGGAGCAGGAACTCGGGACGCGCGTGGACGGGATAGAGCAGGCGGTGCCGGACTTCCGATACCGGGCGGTGGACGACTCCGGCATCGTGGAGAACGAGATCTGTCCCGTGTTCACCGCGCGCATCCGCGCCGACCTGGCACCGCGGGCCGACGAGGTGTGCGCCTACCACTGGGCCCGGCCCGAGGATGTCCGGAAGGCCGTCGACGCCACGCCGTTCGCGTTCAGCCCCTGGCTGGTGGCACAGGCTCCCCGGATGGCCCTCTACGCTCGTTGAGACAGGCGGGGCCGGTTCAGACCGGGATGCTGATGCGCCCCTCCTCGGCCGCCAGGCCGATGTCGCGACGGAAGTGCCCACCGCCCAGTACGACCCCGTCGAGGATCCGGTATGCCTCGGCGCGCGCGGCCGCGAGGTCGGAGCCGGTACCCACGACGGACAGGACCCGCCCCCCGGCCGAGACCAGTCGCCCGTCCTCGTCCCGGGCGGTCCCCGCGTGGAACACCCCTGGCTGCTCGGATCCCTCGATGACGTCGCCCCGACGCGGGGCTCCCGGATAGTTCTCGGCCGCGAGCACCACGGTCACCGCGGCGCCCTCGCGCCACACCAGCGGCGGGAGCTCGGCGAGACGGCCGGTGGCCACCGCGTGCAGGACCCTGCCCAGCGGCGACTCCAGCAGCGCCAGGACGGCCTGGGTCTCGGGATCGCCGAAGCGACAGTTGAACTCCACGACCTCGGGGCCCGACGAGGTGATCGCCAGCCCCGCGTAGAGGAGGCCCGAGAAGCCGCAGCCGCGCGCGACCATCTCGCGGGCGACGGGCACGCACACCTCGGAGACGA
>JBKBUP010000167.1:0-6143 GCA_046289795.1 Dietzia sp.
GTTGGCGCTGGCCACCCGAGAGTGCACCGGGCCGCCGTCCCGCGTACTCCGTCAAGTGGACCAGTTCGAGGAGTTCGTCTGTGCGGCGGTTCCGCTCGGCACGGTTCACCCCGCGCGCCCGCAACCCGTACTCGACATTTCCTCGCACCGACATGTGGGGGAACATCGCGTACGACTGGGGGACCAGGCCGATGTTGCGGCGAGCGGGTGGCTGGGCGGTGACATCGCTGCCACCGATCCGGATCCGTCCGGTGGACGGACGGACCATGCCGGCGATCGACCGGAGGACGGACGTCTTGCCGCATCCGCTGGGACCGACCAGTGCGAGGATCTCACCCTCGCGGACGTCGACGGTGACCCCGTCGACGGCGAGGGTGTCGCCATACCGGACGGAGACGTCCTCGAGGGCCAGGCCCGGTGTGGTGCTCATGACGGTGGTGTTCATGACAGGGACCTTTCGTGCATGCGGGCGCGCAGCGCGACGAGAACCGCGAACACCGGGAGGAGGGAGACGATGAACCAGATGGACATCGCCGACGCCAGTTCGAGCCGTCTCGTCTGGTAGGCGTCGAACAGGGCGAACGGCGCCGTCGGATTAGCCGGGGCGTTGACGAAGAAGCTGATGTTGAACTCGCCGTAGCTCAGGGCGTAGGACATCGCTGCGGCCTGGACTATCGCGACCAGGCACCACGGGATCGTGATGGTGAGGACCTGCCGCGCGCGGGAGGCGCCGAGGCTCAACGCGACCTGCTCGCACTCGTCCAGCCGGTCCGAGGCGAGGACGGGGACGAGCGCCGCAAGGGTGAAGGGCAGCGTGAACACGACGTGCCCGATGAGCAGCAGCAGCCCACTGGGACGCAGTTGGGCGTAGGTGCCGATCAACGCGACCGAGATGGCGATGCCCGAGACGGCCAGCGGGACCGTGGCGAGGTAGCCGACCGCGCGGGCGACGACGGACGAGGAGCGGGAGGACCACCACGCGAGCGGTCCGCCGACGACGAGGTTGATCGCGGCGACGGCAACACCGACCGCGGCACTGTGCAGGAGCGTGGGGGACAGCAGTCGGAAACCGAGGCCCATCCAGTCCAGCGTGAACCCGCCGGTGTACGGGCCCGCGATGAAGCTCACGCTGGTCGCCACGACCAGCGTCGCGATCATGGGTACCAGGACGACGCCGAGCATGAGCCACAGCCATACGCGGGACGCTGTCATCGGGCGACCATCCTCTCGGTGGTCCGGGCGAACGCACGGCCGGCGAGCAGGAACGCGGCTGCCAGGACCGCCAGGATCAGGGCGTTGGCGGACGCGGCCGCGATGTTGAACCCGGCGGAGCTGAGACCGTCCACCACCTCGAGCGGGAGCAGTCTGTCTCCGCGGGCGAGGACCGCGATCGTGCCGTATCCGCCGAGGGCGACCGCCAGTGCCGTCCCCGACGCCTCGATGATCGCCGGCAGCAACAGGGGAAGGGTGACGGTGACGAAGACCCGGGCGCGTCCGCCGCCCAGTGATCTGGCGGTCTCGGGGATCGCCGGATCCAGGTTCTCCGCGGCCCCTCTCAGGGGTCCGATGATTCTCGGAAGGGAGAAGTAGGTGTACGCCACCACGAGGCCGGGGATGATGTATGCGGTGCCCGCCAGTTGCGGGAACCACAGGCCGAGCAGCCCCGTGTTGCCCAGCAGGACCACGGCGAAGAACCCGATGATGGTCCCGGGGAGCGCGACGGGGAGCGTGAAGGCGGAATCCAGTGGTGAGGTGTTGCGTCCCGCGTGTGAGCGGGCCGCCAGGTGGAGGACCAGTGGAACCGACAGGGCGATGGCGATCGCCACCGCCGAGACGCAGACCACGAGCGAGTTGACGACCGCGCGTTGGATCGCCTCCGAGGTGAGGGCGGCGACGAGATAGTCGGCGGTGAGGCCCGCCTCTTCGCGCAACCCGGTACGTCCTAGCCCGAGGGCGTTGCGGACCAGGGCCAGGAGCGGGTAGAGGGCGAACGCCAGCAGGAAGACGACCCCCGGCACCGCGGCGAGCCATCCCCAACGGGGACCACCCGCCGCGGTGGGGGTCACCCGGGTGCGGACGGTCAACGACCGACCTCGGTGGTGAAGGCGGCGATGAAGTCCTCCTGGACGGCACCCTGCTTGACGTAGTCGACGGTGCGGGCCCGCTGGTAGTCGGTGTCAGGGAGCATCTTCGCGGCCATGTCCTCCGGGATCGACCCGATCACCGGACGCATGAACCCGCGGGCGAAGAGCTGCTGACCCTGCTCGGAGAAGTAGAAGTCGAGGAGCTCCTCCGCGTTGTCCCGATTGGGCGCGCCGTTGACGATCCCCACGACGTAGGGGATGAGGAGGCTGCCCTCCTCGGGGATGACGACCTCGACGTCGATCCCCTCCTCCTGCAGCTTGTAGCCGTTGAAGTCCGTGTCGATGAGGATCGGGATCTCGCCCTGGCCCACCAACGCGGTCGCGGTCTGGGCCGGCGTCACGGCGCCGTTGTCCTTGAGTCGGCCGAGGTATTCGAGACCGGGGCCCCAGTCGTCCAGATCTCCGCCCATCGCCTCGTTGGCGGCGGTGGCGACCGAGTAGCCGACCGCGGCCTGGGTCGGGTCGAGGTATCCCACCTTGCCGCGGTACTCGGGCTTGGTCAGGTCCTCCCATGTCCGCGGCACCTCGGCGTCCCCGAGATGATCCTTGTTGACGATGAACGCCACCGCGCCGGTGTGCAGGGTGTGCCACCGGCCTTCGGGATCGCGGAGGTCCTCATCGATCGATTCCACGCCCTCCGGGGTGTAGGCGCTGAGTAGATCCGCCTGCACCAACTGATCCGCGAAAGCGATGCCGACGTATGCGGAATCGGCGACGGGTGAGGCGGCCTCGGCCTGGAGAGCCGCGAGCGTCTGTCCCGAGTTCTTGGGGTCGTTGGGGGCGGAGATCCCTGTCTCCTCCGAGAAGGCCGCCAGCACCTCCCCGAAGTTCCCCCATTCCGAGGGGCTGTTGTAGGTGATGACCGTGCCTGAGCCTCCAGCCGCGGTCGACGGGGCTTCCTCGCCCGCGGTGTCGGCGTTTCCACAGGCGGTCAGTGCGAGTCCGGCTGCAGCGGTCGCAGCGAGTGTGCGGAGGGTGCGTGAGAGAGTCATCGTCTGGTCCTTGGTCGTCTGATCCTGGGCCGTCGTCGGCCCGAACCCGTCGGTGCCGATGGCCGCGGCGGGCGCCGGGCCGGGTATCAGCAAACGCGTGCCAAATCGGTTTGGCAATGGGTCTGGGGACCACTTCCGACATTGTTCGCCGACCGTTCACCCGGGTCCCGGACGTTCCCGGGGTAAGGACCCGCCCGGGTCGAGATGTCAGGGGCGGAGGTCTGCCACGGAGTCGCGCACCACGAGGTGGACGGGGACCACCGCGGTGCGGGTTTCCGGGCCGGGCTCGAGGAGCTCGGTCGCCGCGATCTCCCCGACGAGCCGGCGGTCGAAGGCGACCGTCGTCATCGCCGGCGCGAGCAGACCCGAGGTGGGCAGGTCGTCGTGGCCGAGCACGCTGACGTCGCGACCCACCTCGAACCCCGCGTCCCGAGCTGCCCGGTACACCGCGGAGGCGGTGTAGTCGGAGTTCATGAGAAAGGTGCGTACGCCTCCCGGGTCGCGGAGTTGGCCGGCGACGAGGTCCCGTACGTCGTCGAACCGCAGTCGGCACGGCAGGATCTCGGGACGCAGTCCCAGTTCTCCCACACGGGCGAGGTAGGTCTGGGTGCGGTCGGGGTCGGCGGCGTCCGTCTCCGGCGCGCTGACGAAGCCGATCCGTCGGTGGCCGAGGCCCGCGAGGTGGTCGACCGCCAGGGTCACCGCCCTGGTGTTGTCCGGACCCACCGTGGTGGCCCCTGGGGAGGGCGAGGTGTTGATCTGGACGATCGGCAGCTCGGGGCGGTTGACCCGCCACCAGTCGACCGCCTCCGTGCCGCCGACCGGGGCGATCGCCAGGGCGCTCACCTGCCCGTCGGCCATCCGGCGTACCGCCGCCAGTTCGGTCGCCGAATCGTAGCCGGAGTCCATGACGACCACGTGCGAACCCCGCGACGAGGTGACCGCCTCCATCCCTCTGAGCACGTCGAGGAAGTAGGAGTTGGACAGGTTCCGTGTGATGAGCCCCACGGCGTCCACACGGCCCAGCCGCAGGGCGCGGGCGGCCGGGTTGGGGCGGTATCCGAGCGTGTCGGCGGCATCACGCACACGGCGCACCGTGCTCGCCGCGACCCGACCCTGGCCGTTGAGGGCCAGGCTGGCCTGCGGGACGGAGACGCCGGCAGCCCGCGCGACGTCACGCAACGTGGTCCTGCTCTTCGGCGCCATACGATCTACTCCACCACAGAGGGCGCGGTGATCAGGCCAGCAGTGCGGACACCAGTAGTAGGACGGGGAGCGCGCCGAGGGTGGTGAGGACCGCCGAGTCGCGGGCGAGGAGCATCCCGTGTCCGTAGCGGGTGGCCACCACGAGCACGTTCTGCGCGGTGGGCAGGGCTGCGGCCACCACCACGGTGAGTAGCTCGTGGCCCTGCATCCCCATGAGACCTCTGCCGATGGCGTAGGCGAGCAATGGGTGCGCCACCAGTTTGAGAACGCTCGCCAGCGCGATCTCCCGTCGCGGTGAGGCTCCGGCCTCGAGCACCTTGACGCCGTAGAGGGACATACCGAACACCAGGAGCGCACCGGGGACCGAGATCTGACCCACCAGGTGGACGGGCTCGAGGAGCTTGTCGGGCGGCGTCCAGGGCAGGGCGGCCACCACCACCCCGGCGAGAGCGGCCAGGACGATCGGGGTACGGACGGCCTGGACGATCGAGCCGAGCGCTCCGCCGCCTCGATCGACGGCCGTGTCCTCTGAACCCTCGGTGCCCTCTGTACCCGTGGAGCGCGCGGCACGCTCGAGCACCGCGATCGCTATCGGCTGGAGCACGACCACCTGGAAGAGCAGGAGGGGCATCACGAAGCCGAGGTCGCCCAGGACGTAGAGGGCGATGGGGATGCCGAGGTTGGCGGAGTTGACGTACCCGGCGGACAGGGCCCCGACGACGAGGTCGGCGGCCGGGCGTCTGAGCCACAGCCTCGCGATGAGCACGTATGCGACGGCGATGAGGATGGCCGAGCCCGCGGAGACCACGAAGACTCCGGTGAAGACCTGGTCGAGGGTGGTGCGTGCGAGGGCGTCGAACAGCAGGGCCGGGGTGGCGACGAAGAACACGAGCCGGTTGAGCACCAGGCGCGCGTCGGTGCCGAGGACCCGGGAGCGGGCGAGCAGCCAACCCAGTGCGACGAGCGCGACGATCACGGCGAAGCCGTTAAGGACGCCGGCCACTGCGGACTCCTCGGGTTCGGGGGAGGGGGAGCGGTAACGCCGATCGGGGCCGTGCACTCCTGCGGGCAGGAGGCGCGACCCCGATCGGGTTGCTGTTGTCCGGTCGGCGGCTAGCTACCGCGGGCGGGACGTGCGGTGCGGTTCGACCGCGCCGAGCAGTGGCTCAGCGACTGGTGAACGGCAGCAGTGCCATCTCGCGGGCGTTCTTGACCGCGATGGCGACCTGACGCTGCTGCTGCGGCGTGAGGCCGGTGACGCGGCGTGAACGGATCTTGCCACGATCGGAGATGAACGTGCGGAGGGTGTTGACGTCCTTGTAGTCGACCTTCTCGATACCCGCGACCTTCAACGGGTTCTTCTTGGGCCGACGACCCTCCTGGGCACGGACCTTCTTGGACGGGGTACTACGCGCTTTTGCCATGATTACCTACTCACCAACTCGACTTCGTGACACCGGGCAGCTCGCCACGGTGGGCCATCTCGCGCATCCGGACGCGGGAGAGACCGAACTTGCGGAGGTAGCCGCGCGGGCGGCCATCGGCGACGTCGCGGTTACGCACCCGCACGGGCGAGGCGTCACGCGGCATCTTGTTGAGCGCGGTCTGGGCGTCCATGCGCGCCTCGTCCGTGCTCTCGGGGTTCTTGATGACAGCCTTGAGCTCGGCGCGCCGCTCGGCGAACCGGGCCACCTTGGCCTTGCGCTGCTCGTTACGCGCGATCTTTGACTTCTGGGCCACGGGTCAGCGCTCCTCTCGGAATTCGACGTGCTTGCGGACGACCGGGTCGAACTTCTTGAGG
>JBKBUP010000168.1:0-6112 GCA_046289795.1 Dietzia sp.
AGGCCTGCTTGGCGCCCTGTGCGGTCGTGATCGCGGCCTCGCGCTGACCCTCGGCGGTGAGGATGGTGGCGCGCTTCTCGCGATCGGCCTTCATCTGCTTCTCCATCGACTCCTGGATGGACAGCGGCGGATCGATCGAGCGGAGCTCGACACGGGCCACGCGCAGACCCCAGCGGCCGGTCTCGGAGTCGAGGACCCCGCGCAGCTGCTTGTTGATCATGTCGCGGCTGGTGAGCGTCTGCTCGAGCGTGAGCCCGCCGACCACGTTACGGAGCGTGGTGGTGGCCAGTTGCTCGACGGCGACGATGTAGTTGTTGATCTCGTACACCGCGGACTTGGGGTCGGTGACCTGGAAGAAGACCACCGTGTCGATGCTCAGCGTCAGGTTGTCCTCGGTGATCATCGACTGCGGCGGGAAGGTGACGACCCGCTCGCGCAGATCGACTTTCGCGCGGACCCGGTCGATGAACGGGATGATCAGGGTGAGCTGTCCGCTCACCGTGCGTTGGTAGCGGCCGAGCCGCTCGATGACCGCGGCCTCCGCCTGCGGGATGAGCTTCACTGAGCTCACCACCACCGAGGCGATCAAGACGACGATGACGGCAAGGAAGATCAAGCCACTCATGGTTTCCTCCGGTTGTGTCGTTCTATAGGCGGTTCGTCGGACTCTCTAGATGCCACGCACGATGATCGCGGTGGCGCCCTCGATCTCATGCACCAGGATCTTGTCCCCGGCCTCGAACGTCTCGCCCTCGATCAGCGGTCGCGCGGTCCACGTGTCGCCCGCGATCTGGACGAGTCCGCCCGCGGTGCCCACGGCCTCGACGACGGTGCCGTTCCGGCCGGTGAGCGCGGCCGTGTTGGTGTCGTGCTCGGGGAGAGCGGACAGCAGACGGCGGCGGACGAGGGGGCGTACCCCCGCGACGAGGATGATCGAGACAAGCGCGAACGCCAGCGCCTGGCCCCAGACCGGAGCGCCGAGGAATGCTGCGGCGGACCCACCGAGGGCGCCACCGGCGAGCATGATCAGGAACAACTCGCCGCCCGCCGCCTCACCGGCGGCGAGCAACACCGCCACTCCGAGCCAGGCAAGTCCTACATGCATGACTCGACCCTACCGATATCCGTCGGTCAGCAGGGGGACGTCTTCCGGCGGGCGGACTACGATCTCCTGACGTGTCGACTCTCAAGAAGTTCGCGTGGCTGTCAGTGGCCACGTCGATCGTCACCATCTCGCTGAAATTGGTGGCCTGGTGGGTGACCGGATCGGTCGGCCTGCTCGCCGACGCGGCCGAGTCGGTCGTCAATCTGGTGGCCGCGGTGGTCGCGCTCATCGCCATCACGGTGGCGGAGCGTCCGGCCGACGACGACCACCAGTTCGGTCACTCCAAGGCCGAGTACTTCTCCGCCGGGGTCGAGGGCGCGATGATCTTCGTGGCCGCGACGTTCATCCTCTACACGGGTGTCGAGCGACTCCTCAACCCCGTGCCGATCGGCTCGCTCGGGTTGGGCCTCGCGATCTCCGTCGTCGCCGCGGTGATCAACGGCGTGGTGGGGACTCTGCTGGTCAGGGCCGGGATCAGGCACCGGTCGCCGACCCTGAAAGCCGACGGGAAGCACCTGATCACGGACGTCGTCACCTCGGTCGGTGTGGTGATCGGCGTGGCCCTGGTGTGGATCACCGGCTGGGAGGTCCTCGACCCGATCGTGGCGATCGCGGTGGGCCTGAACATCCTGTTCATCGGCTACAAGCTGGTCCACGAATCCGGGATGGGACTGATGGACTCCACCCTTCCGGAGAAGGACAACCGGGCGATCGAGGCGGTGCTGGACAGGCACCGGCAACCGGGCCGCGTGGACTTCCACGAGCTGCGGACCCGTGAGTCCGGCAGATGGCGGTTCGTCGAGTTCCACGCGCTGGTCCCCGGCGACTGGAGCGTGGAGCGAGGCCACGACCTGGTGGAGCAGGTCGAGCAGGAGATCCACGCCGAGCTACCGCACTCACACATCACGACCCACCTCGAGCCGATCGAGGACGAGCGCGCGTACAACGACGTAAGACTGTAGTCATGGGCCACCCGACCATGTTCGAGGAGACCGATCCACTGCTCGCCCGGTTGCGGCGGATCTGCCTGGCGCTACCGGACGCCGCGGAGAAGATCTCGCACGGGCGGCCGAACTGGTACACGACCAAGGTCTTCGCCTCCTACGGCGGCAAAGTCAAGGGCGACCACTCGGATTCCCTGCTCGACCGCGCCCTGCTGTTCCTCCCGGACCCGGAGGATCTGCCGGCCCTGGAGCGGGACGAGCGAATCGTCGTCCCTGCGTACGTGGGCGTCCGGGGATGGCGAGCGCTCCCGCTGGACCGGTACGAGCAGGAGAGCGGCGCGGGCGGAACCGGTTCCGTGGACTGGGACGAGGTCGCCGAGCTGGTCGAGTCCTCGTACCGGCAACTCGCCGGGGCCCGGAGGGTCGCCCGGCTGGACGCCGAGCAGCGAGCGGCCGGACGGGATAATCGCTAGGTTGGTCTGGTCAAACGCCCTCGGAAGGACCCATGGACCCGCTCAGTGCCCCCCCTCTCCCCGCGGTGACGCTCGACCTCGGCCTCGACACCCGGCTCACCCTGCTCGCCGCCGGCCTGATCTTCCTGCTGGCCCTGGGGTTGGGCGTGTGGAAGTACCGGCAGATGGCCACGAGCGCCGACCACCTCGCGCACCCCTACGTCGACATCGCGCACCGCGCAGCGCTGCTCTACTCCTTCGCGACCCTGCTCATCGCCGTGTTCGTGGAGCTGAGCAGTTGGCCCACGTGGGTGAACCTCACGGCGGCGGGGGTCCTCGTGTTCTTCTTCGTGGCGGCGATCGCGAGCTACATCGTCCACGGCGCACTGCAGGACACGACCAACCAGTTCGAGCACCCCTCGTCCATGCTGCGCGTCGGCATGGCGGCACTGATCGTGGGGGAGATGGGCGGGTTCGCGGTACTACTGGCTGGCTTCGTCGACGGTCAGATCCTGGGCTGACCTGCTTTCCGGCGAGCGCGGTTAGGCTGTTCCCATGCCGCTGCGCCCCCGCTCCGAAGCCGCCTCGCCGAGGAAGAAGTCGTCCGACGGCATGGATCTGGGCACCCGGTCCCTGCTGCTCGGGGCGGGCTCCCTGGCCCTGTCGTGGGTCCCACTGCTCAACATCGTGGCGTTTCTGGCCGCGATGATGGCGGTCGCCTTCGGGCTGCTCGCCCGCTGGCCCACCGGCTGGCTCGCCCGCGAGGAGCCGAACACCCGCCGGGCGTTGTGGGGCGTCGTCCTGGGCGGCCTCGCCATCGTGGTGTTCGTGGTGACCGCGATGCGGTACTCGGTGTTGTAGTCACCGCCGGCCGCGGTTCGGGGGAGCCACCCTCAGTGCGAGTTGGACACCACCCAGCCGATTCCCGTGCGCATCCGTCGCGCGAACGTCCCCGGGTGGGTCGCGCACGCCGCATGGCCTGCGCTGATCGGGAACACGGCGCTGTGCGGCAGCAGGTCCGCCATCTCGTCCTGGATCCAGCGGGGGAAGGCGATGTCGCGCATGGTCTTGACGATCGCGACCGGCAGGTCCAGCTCGTGTAGCCACGAGGTGGAGTTGAACCGGGCCACCTCCCCGATCACGGTCCGGTGTGTGGCGAACGACACCGAGGACAACTCCCGGAGCGCCCAGGTGTGAGGGCTGAGCACCTCCTCGTCGATCTCCCTGGCCACCTCGACGGGCACCGCGTTGAGCAGTGGGCTGGACCGCAGGAACCCGCCGAGGGTGATCTTCTCCAGGGCGTTGCGCTCGGCGCCGGTGCCCGTCGCGGCCAGCACCAGCCCGCCGAGCCGGGAGGGGTCGCGCCGGGCCGCGAGTTGGGCGACGATCCCTCCCATCGAGTAACCGCCGACGACCGGCCTGTCCAGTTCGAGGTGGTCGGCCACGCGAAGCACGTCCTCGCTCAGGGCCGTGAAGTCGAACCGGCCGCCGTGGCCCATCCCGTGGCGGCGCTGGTCAAAGGCGATGAGCCGGTACTCGCCCTGCAGGCGCTGGAAGGTCTGATACCAGTTGAGCATCCCGGTGGCGGCCATGCCGTGAAGCAGCACGACCGGCGCGAGGTGCTCCTCGCCCGTGTCGTAGAGCCTGGTCGTCACGTCGTCGGTGAGGGTGACGATCCTCCCGGCCGGGAGCAGCGACATATCCGGAGCCATCCGGGGTAGGCGCGATGCCGACCTCGGCAGCGAGTCCAGCGAAATCCTGGTCATGTGTATCCTCCTCGGGTACCTGACCTCGATTGTTCGCCACTTCGCCGCCAGTTGCACGGTCAGTCGCACGGTCAGTCCGCGGAGACCAGTCCCCGATCCACCAGGAAATCCCTCGCGACCAGCGCCGGATCGTCGCCGTCGACGTCGACCCGCATGTTGAGTTCCACCATCACCTCGTTGTCCAGGACCTCGACGAGCGGCGCCAGGACCTCCTCGATCTCCGGGTGGGCGTCCAGGAACTCGCCCCGCACCACCGTGGCGAGGTTGTAGACGGGGAAGAAGCGCTGGTCGTCCTCCAGGACCACCAGGTCGAGGCCCTTGACCCGTCCGTCGGTGGTGTAGACCTCCCCGAACCGGCACTCCCGCCCGGTCGCGGTGGCCTGGTAGATGATCCCGGGCTGCATGATCGGCACCGGGACCGCGTCCGCGTCGAACCCGTAGGCCTCGGCCAGCCCGGGCCAGCCGTCACGGCGCACGGAGAACTCGGTCTCCATGCAGGTCACGGCGGATTCCGGATCGGTCTGGACGAGCCGGGCGTAGTCGGAGAACGTGCGCAGCCCGGTCTCCTCCGCGGTGGCCCGGTTCATGGCGAACGAGTAGGTGTTGTCGACGGTGGTCGGTGGCAGCCACCGGATGTCGTGGGCCTCGAGGTCGGCGTCCCGGACGGCCACCCACTGCGCCTCGGGGTCGCGGACGGGGTCGGAGTTGCCGAGGTAGCTCATCCAGGCGGTGCCCGTGTACTCCATCCCGATGTCGACCTGGCCGGTGATCAGGGCCTGTCGGAAACTGTTGGACCCGGCCAGGGAGGACATGTCGGAGACCTCCATCCCGGCGGCGGCCAGGAGGAACTCGACCAGGTAGCTGCTGATCACGCCCTCGGTGAAGTCCTTGCCGCCGACGGTCACGCGGACGCCCTCCAGCGCGGGGACGGTGCCGTCCGGACCGGGGCCCACGGGCAGCGGCACGGAACCCCCGTCGCTCAGCCCACACCCGGTCGCCACGAGCACGGTGGCCAGACACGAGGCCAGGAGCCGCTTCATCGCCGTCATCGCAGCCCCCTCGGGTTGAACAGGACCTCGCCCACACCGCCGAGCCAGTCGACCAGCAGCGCCAGGCACACCGCCAGCACCGCACCCACCACGAGGGTGGTGGTGTCCTGGAGTCGGTATCCGGTGTCGATGAAGATCCCCAGGCCGCCCGCGTCCACCAGGAAGCTCAGGGTGGCGGTGCCGACAGCCAACACCAGCGTGGTGCGCAACCCGGCCAGGATGAACGGCACCGCCAGCGGCAACTCGACGGTGCGCAGGACCCGGCTCGTCGTCATGCCCTGTCCCCGCGCCGCGTCGATCAGCGCGGGATCCACGTTCCGGATCCCCACGATCGTGTTTCGCAGCACCGGGAGCAGCGAGTACACGGCCACGGGCAGCACGCCGATCCAGAAACCGGTGCGGTTGGTGGCCAGGAACAGCAGGACGATGAGCCCGATCGCCGGCGCCGCCTGGCCGATGTTGGCGATCCCGATCGCGACGGGCGCGAGGAAGCCCATCCGCCGCCGGGTGAGCAGGATCCCCAGTGGCACGCCCACGGCCACCACGATCGCGGCCACGGTGAAGGTGATCTGGACGTGTTCGAGGGTCCGCTGCGTGATGGAGGAGGCGTTGAGCGAGGCCCTCTGGGTGTCGTCGAGGTCGCTGCCGAAGGCCCACCACAGCACGCCCACCGCGGCCACCGTGATGAGCAGCGGTTGCACCACCAACCGGGCCGAGTCCGCGCGGGTGGCTGCGCGGGAGGCCGCGCGGGCGGTCGTGCCGGTGGCGTTCACGAGGGCGCCCCGGGGTCCGGGGA
>JBKBUP010000016.1:0-23261 GCA_046289795.1 Dietzia sp.
TGCTGCACCACGGCGAGCACCCGGATGTGCTGTTCACCGACACGGTGTGGCGACTGGCGGGGGAGTGCCCGGACGCCGCCGGTGCGATCGGGTTCACCCGCCGCGCGGTGCGGGATCTCGGGGTGCGTCCGGCGGTTGCGTCCGGTGTCGACCTGCTGCGCAGTGCGTCGGTCGTGCACCTGATCGGCGGCGGGTACGTCAACGACCTGTGGCCCCATCATCTCGGGGTGGCGGCCGCGGCCGGGGAGGTGGGTCGGTTGACCGGCGCCCGCGTGGTCGCCACCGGCCAGGGCCTGGTGCCCTGCGGTGACGTCGGACTGCTCGCCGACGCGTTCTCCGGGTTCGACCTGGTCGCCGTCCGCGACGAGACCTCGCTCGATCTCCTCGCGGACACCGAGGTCCCGGTCCGGCTCGTCGGCGACGACGGCTGGCTGGCGCTGTCCGAGGAGGGTGGGCTCGAGTCCGTCCGCCACCCCGTCTACTCGACCGATCCCGACACCTGCCGGGACCTCGTGGTGTGCGCCCAGGCCGACCTGGCAGAGCCGGCGGAGTTCGCCGATGCCGTGGCCCGCGTCCTGGCCGACTGGGGCGTGCCGGGCGAGCGGATGACGGTGATCGAGTCCATCCCCGGTGGTGACCGGGTCGTGTGGGACATGGTGTGCGAACGCGCTGCCGCCGCCACGTCGGCCGCTACCGCCACCTCCGCCGCCGCCACGTCGGCCGCTACCGCCACCTCTGCCACCACCACCCCGGCCACCATCCCGGCCACCGAGGGTGATGACGACGACGAGGTCGGCGTGGCGCTCGCCGGACTCGATCTGCCGCGTGCGCGTTTCGTCCCCTTCCAGGAGCTGTGGTCCGCGGGACTCCCGGCGCGACCCGGTCAGGTCTGGTTGAGCACCCGTTTCCACCCGCATCTGTTCGCCGCCGCCCGGGGCGCCTCCGGGGTGGCCCTGCGGACCGGGTCCGCGTACTACGACGTCAAGCACCGTTCGCTCCGTGCCGCCGGATCCGCATGGACGGCGGTCGCCGCCGGGGACGGGCACGTCCCGGATGTCCCGACCGCCGGAGGCTTCGACCCTGCGGTCGTCTCCGGGCGGGTCGGTGACGCCGAGGCGTTGGCGGGTGAGATCTACCCACTGCGCTGAGGCTCGTCCCAGGTGCGCGCCCGATGTTTATGCAACTTGTTGCACAGTTGCTCCTCTGCACGTACGGTCAGGGCAGTCGCGACACCCGTCGCACACGGCTCGACAGGAGACCCGATGCCTCTTCCCTCCGTTCTCTCCGGCCCTCTGACCGTTCCCCTGGTCGCTTCGCCGATGTTCATCTACTCCGGCCCCGAGTTGGTGGCCGCGCAGTGCCAGGCGGGAGTGATCGGGTCGTTCCCCGCACTGAACGCGCGCCCCCAGTCGGTGTTGGGAGACTGGCTGGACCAGATCACCGAGAGCAACGCGGCCTACGCGGCGGCGAACCCGGACCAGTACGTGGCACCGTTCGCCGTCAACCAGATCGTCCACCGGTCCAACGACAGGCTCGAGCAGGACCTGGCGACGATCGTCGAGCACGAGGTGCCGATCGTCATCACCTCCCTGGGTGCCCGTACCGAGGTCAACGACGCCGTCCACTCCTACGGCGGCATCGTGCTGCACGACGTGATCAACGACAAGTTCGCCCGCAAGGCCGTCGAGAAGGGTGCGGACGGTCTGGTGGCGGTGGCCGCCGGCGCAGGCGGTCACGCCGGCACCCAGTCGCCGTTCGCGCTGCTCCAGGAGATCCGTGAGTGGTTCGACGGCCCACTGCTGCTGTCCGGGGCGATAGCGCACGGTCGGTCGATCCTCGCCGCGCAGGCGGCGGGAGCGGATCTCGCGTACGTCGGTTCGGCGTTCCTCGCGACCGAGGAGTCCCGCGCGGCGGAGGAGTACAAGCAGATGATCGTCCGGAGCAAGGCCCAGGACATCGTCTACAGCAACCTGTTCACCGGGATCCACGGGAACTACCTGCGGGGCAGCATCGAGGCCGCAGGACTGGACCCGGACGATCTCCCGGTCTCGGACCCGTCGGCGATGGACTTCGGCTCCGGCGGGACCACCGACTCCAAGGCGTGGCGCGACATCTGGGGCGCCGGACAGGGCGTCGGAGCGGTGACCTCGGCCGGCACCGTTCGGCAGCTGGTCGACCGCCTCCGCACGGAATACGACCAGGCCGCATCCGCGCTGGCAGCACGCTGAGCCCATGTCACTGAAGTTCGCGATCCTCACCTCGCTCACCGAGCGTGCGGGGAGCGGGATCGAGCTGGCGCGGCGGTTCGACAAGTCCATCGGGTACTTCTGGCCTGCCACCCACCAACAGATCTACCGGGAACTCGACCGGCTGGGAGAGGCCGGGCTGATCCGCGAGCTCCCGCTCGAGGGCGCGCCCTCGCGGGGTAACCCCCGCCGGTTCGAGGTCACCGATGGGGGCAGAGGGCTACTCGTCGAGTGGATCCGGGAGGTCGACGAGCCCGACCCCATGCGTTCCACCATGGCGGTACGGGTACGGGCCGCGGCCGCGACCGGGGCGGTCCACGAGGTCCGCGAGGCGTTGGCGCACCACCGCGACCAGCGAGCGGCGAACCTCCGGCGCTACCGCGAGATCGAGGATCGGGATTTCGCCCGGACCGATTCCGGCGACGCCCGCGACCTGCTCCAGCACCGGGTGCTCACGCTGGGCATCCAGGTGGAGCAGGCCTGGGTGAGCTGGTGCGATGAAGTGCTCGAGACACTGGAGCACCTACCGGCGACCTAGCCATCGCACTAAATCACCGCACCGACTCACCGCACCGACTCACCGCACCTACTCACCGTGCCAGCTCATTTCGCCAGTGCAGCCTCGAGCGATGCCAGCGACGCGTCGAGGAAGTCGCGACCGAACGGCGGCATCCCGCCTATCTCATCGGCCAGCTCCTCGCGCGTGGCGGACCAGTCGTAGCAGAGGGTGACATCGGTGGACTCGCCCGCGGGGGCCAGGTCGTATCGCCAGCGCCACCCGCCGGTGGAGATCCGCCCGGTCTCGTCGGGCCGGCCCGGTTCCCATTCGATCGTGCGGTCCGGGTCGAATGCCGTGACGACGTTGTGGATGACGTAGTGGCGGCTCGCGGCCTCGATGTACATGTTGATCACGAAGACGTCCCCGACTCCTCTGATGGAGTCCGACGTGACCGCGTCGCGCACCCAGTCACCGGGTTCGGTGTCCTTGTGGCGGGTCGGGTCCGCCAGAAGCGAGAAGATCTCCGACGGAGAGGCGGGAATCCGGCGGCGCGCGGTCATGGAGGTGGCGGGCATTCGCGGGCCATGGGGATCGTCCGGGTCAGCGGCGGTGGACATCGTCGGTTCGCTCCTCGGTCAGTCGACGGTCAGCAGGATCTTGCCGTGGCTCTCTCCCGATTCCACCAGGCCCAACGCCTCCGCGGCCTGCTCCAGCGGGATCTCACGCGAGACGCGGGTGGTCACGTCCCCCGCCGCGATCATCGGCCAGACGTGGTCCACCACCTCCCGGCAGATGCCGGACTTGCCGCCGGGGCCGTCCACCGGGCGGGCCCTGAGGTTGGTGGCCAGCACGCCGGCGCGACGCGGGAGCAGGGCGCCCAGGTTCAGCTCACCCTTCATCCCGCCCTGCAGGCCGATCACGATCAGCCGGCCGTCCGGGGCGAGACTGGCGATGTTGGGCTCGAGGTACTTCGCGCCCATCACGTCGAGGATCAGGTCGACGCCACGGCCCCTCTCGTCGTCGTCGGTCCATTCCCTGATCCGGTCGGGGAAGTCCTCGTCGCGGTAGTCGATCACCAGGTCGGCGCCGAGGTCACGACACATCTGCACCTTCTCCGGCCCGCCGGCGGTGGTGGCCACACGGGCGCCGAGGGCACGGCAGACCTGGATGGCGTGGGAGCCGATCCCGCCGGCCCCGCCGTGGATCAACACCCGCGGCGCGCCGAGTTCGGTGTCGCCCCAGCGGGCGTGCGCCGTCAGGACGCCCCGGCCGAGTCCGCCCGTCATGACGAGGTTGGACCACACCGTGCACGCCACCTCGGGGAGCGTCGCCGCCTCGTGCAACGACACGCCGGCCGGTATCGGCATCACCTGTCCGGCCGGCACGGCGACCTTCTCGGCGTACCCACCGCCGGCCAGTAGCGCGCAGACCTCGTCGCCAACGGCCAGTCCTTCCACGCCCTCTCCCACGGCCGAGATCCGGCCGGAGCACTCGAGGCCGAGGATCTCCGACGCGCCGGGCGGAGGCGGGTAGTGACCCTTCGACTGCAGCAGGTCGGCACGGTTGACCGCAGTGGCCGCCACGTCGATGAGGACCTCGCCGGGACCGGGGACCGGATCGTCGACCTCGGTCAGCTGCAGGGAATCGGGACCGTTGTTGTACTCGATGGCCTTCATGCCCCCGACCGTAGCCGCGATGGCCCCGGCCGGCAGCCGGGCTGGGTGTGAGCGCGAGTGGTCCACTACGATGAGCAGCGTCGTCAGCGTGTGTTCCACGTGGAACCGCGCGGCCCGGGTATGTCGTGGCCGACGACGAGGAAGTGTGGCAGAGCGGCCGAATGCACTCGCCTTGAAAGCGAGCGTGCCTCAACAGCACCGGGGGTTCAAATCCCTCCACTTCCGCAGTTGGTCAGAGAATGTGCTGTTCAGGCGGGGGTTTCAGGATTAGGGCGAGGGCTCGTGTCACTTTCGTGTCAGAGGCCTTGGTCTTCGAGCTCCCGGCGACGGCGTTCGTTGTGCTCGATGCACCGACGCTTGTAGTTGCCGTAGTTCTCCAGAGCCCGCTCGTCGCACTCGACGCAGTTGGGGCGAGGTCCTAGCCAGAACCGCTGAGGGGTGCCAGCGGGGACAGGCGCTCCGCAGCTCTGGCAGGTTGTGTCGTGCTCGGGTGGCTTGGGCATCGGGCTCTCCTTGCATCCAGGGCCCGACCGGCCGTCTTGGCGGGCTTAGGGGCTCGTTTTGAGACGGTATCCTGAGGGTCTGACGTCGGCCCGACCCGAACGCGGTGGCTCTGATCGCTCGGGTGCAGGGAGCGGACGGGGCGCAGGATTAGCAGTTTCCCGGTCGGGTCACGCCGGTTCCTGCGGCGACAGGGAAGTTTTGGATAATGACCTGTTTACAAAGGGCATTCCCGACTGCGATGATCTGCGACAGCATCGTAGTGAGCGTGCGGTTTCGCCTGCCGCTGTTGATCGGCGATCTGCTCCCCACCGCATGAGTCGTTGAGCGTGACGAGATACCGGGAGACCGCTATGGACGGGACCAGTTCCACAGCGCGGGCCCTTCGTCGGGGCGTCGCATCCGCCCTCGCCGCCGTGTTCCTCTTCGGTGCGAGCACCGGTGTGGGGGCGGGATCGGCTGCGGCGCAGTCCGCCGCCCCGCCACCCGTGCCGCTGCCGTCCGCCGACCCGTTCTACACCCCCGACGGGCCGATCGACGGCGTCGCGCCGGGATCGGTTCTCGCGAGCAGATCGATGCCGTACGGCTCGCTCGAGCACGCCACACCGCTCTCGAGTACCCAGGTGTTGTACCGGACCACCGATCAGGCGGGAGCCCCGAGCGCCACGGTCGCGACGATCCTCAGGCCGCTGGTCCCGGGGCCCGCCAGGCTGATCTCGTATCACATGGCCTACGACGCCCTCGGCTCCGAATGTGACCCCTCGTACACCCTGACCGGCAACGGAACGCCCGGCCAGGCGGGGATCGCCGAACAGGGCGTGATCGCCGGGTACCTAGCGGCCGGTTTCACCGTCGTCGTCCCCGACTACGAAGGCCCCGATCTGGAGTGGACGATCGGGCGCCAGTCCGCCTACGCGGCACTGGACGGCGTCCGCGCGACCATGAACCACCTCGGTCTGCCCGCCTCGACCCCGGTCGGGCTGGCCGGATACTCCGGCGGGTCCGTACCCACCCAGTGGGGTGCCGAGCTGGCACCGACGTACGCGCCGGAGCTCAACATCGTCGGCGCAGCCGCCGGGGGGCTCCCGGTGAACGTGGCCCACAACCTCCCGTACGTGAGTGGGAGCGCATCCTGGGCCGGGGTCATCCCGGCGCTGGTCGTGTCCTATCAGCGCGCCTACGGACTGGACACGAACAGCTTCCTGTCCGACTACGGCCGTCAGATAGTCGACAACGTCAGCTCGCAGTGCATCAACGCCTTCGCCGCCGGCTACCCCGGACTCACCGATGCACAGATGGTCCGCGCCCCCTACACCTCGCTACTGGACGTGCCGTCCGTGGTGAGCGCGATCGAGGACAACGTGATGGGCACGACCGGGACGCCCCGTGCCCCGATGCTGCTCGCCGTGGGAGACCTCGACGGGACCGGTGATTCGGTCATGGTGACCGCGGACGTCGCCGATCTGGCGAACCGCTACTGCGAGCGCGGGGTGGCCGTCACCTATGCGCAGTACGACCGCCTCGGCCACTCCGAGGCGTTCGTCCCCTTCCAGGCGCAGACGGCCCAGTTCCTCACCGACCGGTTCGCCGGCGTCGCTCCCGCCTCCAACTGCCGGGGGACCTGACAATTCAGTTGGCTCGACTCCGTCCTGTCCTGACCGCCGATCCACTCGTCCGTCCGGGTGGTGTGGCCCCGGCCGGACCGGCCTCGGGCACTCGACCCGGCCTCGGGCACTCAACGTGGTCAGGCGGTCGTCTCGTGCAGATCCGCGGCCGAGACGTGTCGGATGATCTCCAGCACCCGAGGGTAGGCGCGGGAGTCCCCGGACACGAGGGAGACGTGGTCCTCGTCGTTGAACATGATCATCTTGGCCTTCCCGCCGGCCTGGACGACCGCCTCCACGTAGCGCTGGGAGTTCTCGGGTGCCACCGTCACGTCGCGTGCGCCGTGCATGGCGACCACCGGGGTGGCGGCGTCGATGTTCTGGATGGGATCCACCTTCGCGTAGCGGCCCGGCACCTGTGCCGGGGTGCCGCCCATCGCGGTGACGATCCTGTCGTCGCCGTGGGTGGCCGCGTAGACCATGTCCAGGGGTCCGGCGATCGAGACCACCCGCGTCGGGCGGAACGCCGGCTTCGCGCCCACCTCGTCGTCGTCGAGTAGGTGTCGGGTGCCGCCCCACACGGCGAGCTGGGCTCCCGCGCTGTGCCCCACCACCAACTCGTCGTCGGTGGTGATCTGAGGGAACTTCTTGTCCACCTGGGCCACGTGGTCCAGAGCGCTCGCGACGTCGTGGAAGGTGGTGGGCCATCCGCCGCCCGACCCCACCCGTCGGTACTCGATGTTGTAGACGGCCATCCCGCGGCTGGCGAGCTTCCGGGCGAGGGGATCGAAGGCGTCGGCCCCGATCTGGTCCTGCCACGCCCCGCCGTGGATGAGGACTGCCAGGGGGATCGAATCGGTCCGCTGTTCGCCGGCGGGGAGGTAGAGGTCCGCCCAGTTCTGTTCCGGATCCGGGGTGTCGTGCGTCGGGTACTCGAACCGCTGGACGGTGACCTCGTCGAGCCTGGCGGGAGCGCCCAGGTCGGTGACCACGACCGGTGCCGCGCCCGTGGTCACGCATCCGGAGCCGATCGCCAGGACGGTCGTCAGGCCCATGCCGATCCGCGCGGCGCTCATGGGCCGTGAAGGACGTCGTCGCTGCGGCATGACCACCCTTTTCTCAGGTTTCCATCAGGTCGATGGACAAACAAGCTCGTGCTGTACGCGTCAGCTAATTGCGGGTGTCCGGCGAGGGGCTCCGGACGGAGTTATGAAGCTGATCTTAGGATGTGCGGCGCGAAATTACGAAGAGACTCCCTGTGACGGGAGTGGCCCACCTCCGGGGAGCAGCGCCCGCGACTACGGGCCGTGCCGTCAGTCGACGACCCGCACCCGCCCGAGGTCCGGGGCGCGCAGCGGGCCCTCATCGGCGACGTACCGGAGCAGCGCGTCGATGTCCGTGAGGCCGGCCTCGCGGCGTTCCCCGCGCTCGGCGAGGGGCGAGCCCCTGAACTCCGGGGAGGAGAGGAACTCGTTGACCACGACGGTGTACTCCCGCCCGGGATCGACCGGCTCGTCGTCGACCAGGAGCTCGGTCACCCGGGCGCCGGCCGGGAGCCGCGCATCCACGGTGTAGCTCACGTTCGACGACACCGCCGGGCCGTTGTCGCCGATGTCATCGGCGAAGTGGTCGAACGCCTCCTGGAGCTCCTGGCCAGTCACTGTCACCAGGTAGAGGCGGTCGCCGTAGGGCTGGACCGTGTGCAGGGTCGCGTAGTCCAGCGGGCCCTGCGGGAGGTCCGTGCGCAGCGAATCCGGGTTGGACAGCGCGAGCTGTGCGCCCCGGCCCCGGGTGGCGTGGAGCTGGCAGTCGGCGATGACGTTCGCCAGCGGGGACTCTCCGTTGGCGTCCATCCCCCGGGTGATCGTCTCGGTGGCGGAGCCGACGGGCTTGCGTGCTTCCGGAGCGGCGGCCGCCCCGGCCTGACGCACGAGCTCCTCCGTCCCGGGGTCGGGTGCGATGTCGATGTTCACGGTCTGGTTGAACGCCGAGGTCTGGGGGCGGATGACGTCGCCGGTGGAGGGGTCGACGGCGAGGTCGACGACCGTGACGGACCGGCCGTGGGACGCGGGTGCCACCACCACCCGCTCGTCGTTCTCCGCGTCCAGCACCCGGCAGGTGGCGGGCCCGCCCGAGGCGCCGACGATCAGCGCGTCCACGGCGGGGTCCAGGCGCTTGACCAGATCGAGTTGGGTGAGCTCGTCCGGGCAGGCGCCGGGGTCGAGGTTGCCGTGCACGGTGGTGGACTGCACCAGACCCACGATCGCCTCCACGCCGAGGAACTGCAGCGACTCGACCGTCTCGTTGACCGCCCTGACGGGGTCGGCCAACCGGGTCGTGGTCTCGGGGGCGCTGTCGGAGGGGAGCGTGACCGCCACGACCCCCACACGGACGTCGCCGATGCGGTGGATCGCGAACGGGAACGTGGGTGCGGCGTCGGGGGAGGGGATGACGTTGGAGGCCAGGAACGGGAACGCCGCACCTCGGAACGGCGGCAGGGGCGGGTCCACGCGGCAGTCCTGCTCGGTCCGGCAACCCGGCCTGACCAGGGCGCGGGTGTGCTCGGCACCCTTCTCCAGCTCTCGCCTCCCGACGCCGGCACCGTCGACGCCGAGGCGGTTGAAGAACTCGATGGTCGGCCGGTCGTCCAGCAGCGCCGCCTCCGGTGCGGTCCCACCGATGGAGTCGCCGGTAGCCAACAGCAGCGCGTCGCCGGCCTGGTCGCGCAGCTTTCCCACGGTCGCCGCCAGATGTGCCCCACCACCCGCCGGCCGGACGTTCCCCGAACCGTCACGGAGTTCACCCTGGAACCCCACCGGCCGAGACAGCGCGCCGGAGAACTCGCCGATGCCGAGGATGCGCACGGACTGGGTCTCCACCGCGGGGGTCCACGGCCGGCTCGACTCGCCGGTGCGGGCGCCTGCGTGTGGGGCGTCCGCGAGGGTGAGGACCAGCGCGCCTATCGCCGCGGTCACCAGCGTGGCGAGCCCGGCTCGGCGGAGGGTGGGTGAGCCCGGGCGGCGGAGGTCTCCGGAGCGGTGTGAGCCGGGCCATACGGACGTACTGACCGCCGAAGAGTTCACGTTGTTACATGAACCCTGCTGTGTCATCCGGCTCCTTCGGTTCCGATCCGTCGCGGGCGCGCCGGATCACGAGCAGGAGTTCCACTCTGCCCACGTGAACCTTGCCCACTGTGCCGGTGCGAGGTCACGGGAGCCCGCCGGAAGTGTCACGTTCCGGTCACGAAACCGCGGGCGGCGTCCAGGAGACGGTCGTTCTCCGCCTTGTCGCCGATCGTCACCCGCACGCCGTCGCCGGCGAAACACCTGGTGACGACGAGGTGGTCGCGGCAGTGCGAGTCGAATGCGGCCGCGGCGGCCCCGAGCGGCAGCCACACGAAGTTGGCGTGGCTCTCCGGCACGGCATGGCCGAGTTCGATCAGCGCGTCACGGACCCTCGTTCGTTCGGCCACCACGGCGTCCGTGCGGGTGCGGAGCTCGTCGCCCGCCTCGAGGCAGGCGATACCGGCGGCCTGGGCCAGCGAACTCACCGAGAAGGGGACGACCATCTTCCCCACGGGAACCACCAGGTCGACCGGCCCGGTCAGGTAGCCCACGCGCAGCCCCGCCAGTCCGTACGCCTTGGAGAACGTGCGCAGGGCGACGACGTTGGGTCTGGTCATGGACTCGGCCACGCCGTCGACAGGGTCCTCCGAGCGCACGTACTCGTAGTACGCCTCGTCCAGGGCAACCGTGATCCGCTCGGGGATCCGGTCGAGGAACGCGGTGAGCCGGGCGTGGGAGACCGCTGGTCCGGTCGGGTTGTTGGGGGTGCAGACGAAGATCAGCCGGGTCCGGTCGGTCACGGCGTCGGCGATCGCGTCGAGGTCCAGGGCGCCGTCGGCCCGGTTGGGGACCGGGACCGGGACGGCGTGCGCGATGCGCGCGATGATCGGGTACGCCTCGAACGATCTCCAGCCGTAGAGGACCTCGTCGCCGGGGGCGCACACCGCCTGGACGAGTTGTTGGCACAGGGCCACCGAACCGCAGCCCGCGGTGACGTTCTGCGACGGGATGCCGAGGAACTCCGACAATCGGGACACGAGCGCGCCGGCGGTGATGTCCGGGTAGCGGTTCACCCCGGCCGCAGCCTCCGCGATGGCCGCCGCCACGCTCGGCAACGGGCCCGCGGTGGTCTCGTTGGAGGCGAGTTTGACCGCGCCCGGGACGGTGGCGCCGGGGACGTATGTGGGGATGGCGTCGAGGTCGCCGCGCACGTCGGGGGACATGCGTACAGAGTAGGACCACCGGATGACGGCGGGGTGTCCGGCCGTTTTGCGCACCGCGCCGACCGGTGTGTACTGTTATCCCTCGTTGGCTCAGCAGAGCCTCCAGGAGGCGTGCCAGAGCGGCCGAATGGGACTCACTGCTAATGAGTTGTCCTCCTTAAAGGGGACCGGAGGTTCAAATCCTCTCGCCTCCGCCATGCTGGAGCACCGGGTAACCGGCTGAACTGGCACGACAGATGAATAATGCGCCCGTAGCTCAATGGATAGAGCACCTGACTACGGATCAGGAGGTTAGGGGTTCGAGTCCCTTCGGGCGCACAACAGCAGTAGCGGCAACGCCCTCGTCCACGCGGACGGGGGCGTTCGTCGTTCCCCCCCACCGAATCCGCTACCCTCCGGCCGGATCCGCTACTCCTATAGGGGTAGCCGATCCGGCAGCGGGGTAGCGGATTCGGGACTCGCGGGTGCGGGGCGACTCACCGGGCCGTGGCCGAGTCCCGCCGGTACGTCCGCAGGGTCTCGGCCTGGTCCCAGACAACGATCACCCAGATGGTGGCGATGACACTCCAGCGGATCGCCGCGGTGGACAGGTCGTCCTCGCCCGCCGTGACGATGTCCGGGTGGATCACCGAGTCCTGGCTCAGCACCAGAACCGTGAGGAAGGCACCGAACACGACGTCGGTGACCGCCTCGATGGCCAGCCGACACCGAGACCTGCCCGGGCGGGCAAGTCGCCACACCTGCACCAGTGCCAGCGCTCCTGTGAGCACCAGGTAGCCCGCGAGCCAGACGGTGGGGATGTCGGGGTTCACCAGGGGCTCACCGCCGTTGAGGTGGCCGATGTAGAGGAACGTCGACGGCACGAACGGCACCGCGGCCAACAGTGCCAGCAGGACCAGCGAGACGATCGCGTCGATGCGGATGTCGATCCGGCCCGGGGGGTGGTCCAGTTCCGACGGCTCCCAGGTCCCCGCGTTCGTGAGGGGGCTGCGGGCGCCCTCGGGTGTGGACCGCTCGACGAGCGTCACGATCAGGGTCCAGGCCGCGAACACCCACAACAGAGCGGACAACACCCCGCTGACGACCTCGCCGATGAGGCCACCCAGCTCCGCTTGTGGGGCGGTCGCCACGTAGACGATCCCGCTGGCGAGCGCTGCCAGGACGCCGACGACCGGGAGGAGCCACCGCAGCACCTGCGCCCAGACCGGGTAGACGTCGGGTCCGATGAGGTACTGGCGTGCGCCCGAGTAGCTCCGGGCAAGGATTGCGGGGTCCCCGAGGCGGCGGAGTGCATTCCGCTCGGCGGGGATGCGCTCCTCGGTGCCAGCGTGAGCCTGACCGAGCTCCGCCGTGACCATGTCGTCGACGGTCGCGGCGATCTCCGAGGCGATGTCGTCGCGCTGGTCCTCCGGCAGGTGGCGGACCACCTCGGCGATGTAGCGACCGGTGAGTGTGGACATCATGTATCCGCCTTTCGCAGAGCTGTGTAGCCGGCGCCCAGCGCCCGCCATTCGGAGTGGAGCCGTTCGGCGGTCTCGGCACCGAGTTCGGTGGTCTCGTAGTACTTGCGGGGTCGGGGCTCCTCGGTTCGCCAGGTCGAGGTGAGCAGGCCCTGCCCCTCCAGGCGGCGCAGCAGCGGGTAGAGGGTGTTGGCCTCGGTGGTGATGCCGGCCTCGGCCAGCGTGGTGAGCAGGGCGTAGCCGTAGCGCGGGCTCCTGCAGGCCAGCAGGCTCGCCAGGACCACTGATCCGCGCCGGAGCTCCTGCAGGTGCGTGCCCAGAACCACATCCGCCTCGTCGCTCATGCCTGACACGTTACTGTGTGCCACACAGTAATTAAATGGCACGCAGTAGTGTGCTGAAGAGTGGGTGGGTGAGGGTCCAGCCTCGACTGGCCGCACAGGGATCCGTTCGACCGAATGATCGTCGCGCAGGCTCGTGGTCGTCACCCGGTGGTTGCGACTAGTGACGACGCGCTGCTGGGCGCGGCTCTCGTGCCCGTCCCGGACCTCCGTCGCGTCGGGCGGGAGTGGGCCCCTCGGTCGCCGCGCCCCATCCGTCCCTGCTCATGTTCTCGCGCCCGCGCAGCGGCGCACGCGCGAGTGCATCGTCGGTGGAGGCTGTGGTCGGTGGCGGCGGGTTGGGGGTGGGTCGCCCTGTACGACGACGACGAGGCCAGCCGCTTCGTAGGCTGTGCCGATGTCCCAGCCGGCCCGAGAGGCGCTCCGCCGCAACGCCGGCCATCTGGCGTCGGTGGCACTGGTGATCATGTGGAGTTCGGGCTTCGTCGGCGCCGAGCTCGGCATCCGCTCCGGCGGCACCCCGCTGCAGCTCCTGGGCTGGAGGTTCTCGATCCTCGGGGCCGGGCTGGTGGCGGTCTGCCTGGTGCTGGGAGTCAGTCTGACCGACCGGAGGGCGTGGGCGAGACAGGCCGTGTTGGGCCTGTTCAGCCAGGCCATATTCCTGTTCATGATCTTCGAGGGGGTCGCGCGCGGTGTCGACGGCGGGACGGCGGCCCTGATCGCGGCGCTGCAGCCGTTGCTCGTGGCGACCGTCGCGGGCAGGCTGCTCGGGGAGCGGACGACACTCGGCATGTGGATCGGCATGCTGCTCGGGATGGCGGGAGTCGTGGTGGTGGTCTCGGGTGGGCTGGGCGCCGGGATCGCCCCGTGGTGGGCCTATCTGTTCCCGGCGATCGGCATGCTCAGCCTCGCCACGGGGACGGTCCTGACCCAGCGGTTACGGCCGACCGAGACCCTGCTGCAGTCCATCACCATGCAGTCGGTCGTGGCGGCGGTCGTCCTGGTCGCGGCGGCCCTGTTGGCGGGACAGGGCAGGGTGCCGGTCGAGCCCGAGTTCTGGGCCGCGGTGGCCTGGCTGGTGGTCCTGTCCACGCTCTGCGGGTACGTCCTCTACGTGTTCGTCACCCGCACCCGTGGCGCCACGGTCGCCAGCGTGCTGCTGTATCTGACCCCGCCCACCACCATGATCTGGGTGTGGCTGATGTTCGATGTCCCGATCACCCTCCTCGCGGTGGTGGGGATGGCCATCAGTGCGGTCGGCGTGATCCTGGTGTTGCGGTCCCGGCCGACCGCGGCGGGTCAGCGCGCGCGGCGGTAGAGCGCGGCGGGCCGACCGCGCAGCGCTGTGGCCAGCGCCGGTTCGCCGTCATGGTCCGTCACCGGTTCCAGGTGGGGCTTCATCCGCCGGGCGAAGTTGTCCTTGTGCAATTCCCCGCCGATCACGGCCTCGTGGACGCGCCGGAGCTGGTGAAGGGTGAACGGCTCGGCCAGGAAGCGGTCGGGGTCGGGGCCGACGTCGACATAGCGCAGTCGGATCTCGTACCTCTCGCGCACGTCCCGGATCGCGGCGTCGACTATCGCGTCGTGGTCGAACAGCAACGGCCCCACCCCGTCGAGCCGGCCGTCGGGGCCGACCCGGGCCAGCTCGCCGTCGGCGCCGCGCAGCGCGGACTCGGCCAGGGGGAGAGCGTGCGCGACCGACACCGCCCACGTGCGGTCGTCGCGGTGCGGGTCGTCGAAGAGGCGGAGCAGGCGTGGCCGGATGGTCTCGTGGGGTGCGATCCCCACCTTGCGGCGCAGCACGTCGTCCGCGGTCTCGGCCACCGTGGTCCGCTCGCGGAGGAAGCCGCCGGGTAGCGCCCACCCGACGGGGTCGGTGCGTGACTGGACCAGTACGCGTAGTTCGGGGTCGGTGCCGCCGGCGTCGGAGACGGTGAGGATCGCCAGGTCCACGGCCACCGCGGGCCGGGGGAACCGCTCCAGATCTGACATGTCCTTCACTTTAGCGCGGCAAGCGTGTTAATGTTTAGCGCGTTGAGAGTGCTAAAGAGAGGATGTGGTGGTCATGCGAGCGATCGGGGAGTCACCGGGCACGCCGGACCTGGGACCGGGTGGGGACAGCTGGAACTTCTTCGGCATGGAACTCGAGGGTGTTCTCGGGCGGATGGCGGAGCCGGGCGACCAGCTCACACTCGAGCTCCCGGGTGCGGGGGATGCGAGCGGTGCCGGACCGCGGGTGCGATTCGCGACGCGGCCCCACCGCGACGGGCTGGCGCTGCGAGGGGAGATCCGGGGCGACGCCAACCTGGCGCCGCGGTTCGCGATGGGCGCCGAGGCCGAACGTGGGTTGCGTGCGGCGGGTTGGCGCGCTGTCCGTGAGCTGGACGGCGGGGCGTCCGCGTGGAACGTCAGGCGTCGGTGCGGAGACGCTGCGGTCTCGCTCGCCGCGGACGTCGTGGCAGTGCTGCGCGACCACTGCGCGGTGGTCCGCCCCGAGTTCCTCGCCGCCACCGTGGACGGACCGGTCGCCGACGAGTCGTTCGGTCTGCTGTGGGTGGTCGGCACCGACGAGGTGCCGCAGGAGCCGCCGCTCACCGCGCCGGTGGGCGAGCCTGCACCGGTCTCGCCCGCGACCTCGGACGAGCTGATCGCGCTCGTGCGTGAGGCCGTCGCCGCCTGGCTGGGCGAGGAACCGGGTGTCGACGACGACGGCGACGTCCTGATCATCCGCGGCGACCAGTGGCTGTGGGTGCACGTCATGCCGGAGCAGCCGGGCGTGGAGCTGAGCTCGCGGGTGGTGTCCGGGGTGACCGACCGGCGGGCCGCTGCTGTGGAGATCGCCCTGCTCAACCGCGACCGCCGCTGGATCAAGTGGGTCCTGCGCGACGACGACATCTGGCAGATCGTCCACCTTCCCGCCGCGCCGTTCATTCCCTTCCACCTCACGGAGATGCTCGACATGTTCCTCGCCGCGCGCGCCGACACCATGGCCGACCTGGCCCTGCGCACCCAGGGCGTGGCCCAGTGAGCGCAGATGTGACGTCCGCCGTCGCCGCGGGCATCCGCGACCGGGTGGCCGGGGTCGTGCTGGGCACTGCCGTGGGTGACGCACTGGGTGCGGGCTACGAGTTCGGGTCGGCGCCCCTCGGCCCGGACGGGCCGCGGATGATCGGCGGCGGGCTGGGCGGGTTCGCGCCCGGTGAGTGGACCGACGACACCTCGATGACCTGGTGCGTGCTGGACGTGGCCGCCAGCATGGGTGCACTGATCTCCGACGAGGCCCTCACCGAGGTCGCCCGTAACTTCCGGGGCTGGTACGACTCGGGTCCGCCCGACATCGGCGTCCAGACCCGGCAGGTCCTCCGGGCCGCTGGACCCGCCCCCACCGCGGCGGGGTGCTCGTCGGTGGCCGCGGCCCACTTCGCGGGGAACTCGCGGTCGGCCGGCAACGGTTCCCTCATGCGGACCGCGCCGGTGGCCCTGGCCCATCTCGGGGACACCCGGGCGATCGTGCGGGCGGCGACCGCGGTGAGTGGTCTGACCCACGCGGACCCGAGGACCGGGCAGGCGTGCGTCCTGTGGTCCCTGGCGATCGACCGCGCGATCCGCGAGCAGGTCCTCGACATCCGTAGCGGATTGGGTGAACTCGATGAGCCGGACCGGTTGTTCTGGGCGGACCGGATCGCGGAGGCCGAGCAGGGGCCGCCCACGCGGTTCACTCCCAACGGGTGGGTGGTGACAGCGCTCCAGGCCGCCTGGTCCTCGATCCATCGCACCCCGGTCCCCGCCGGGGACCCCGGGCGACACCTCGCCGATTCCCTCGTCACCGCGATCGGGATCGGGAACGACACGGACACGGTCGCCGCGATCGCCGGAGGCCTCCTCGGCGCCCGGTGGGGAGCGGGAGCGGTGCCCTCGGAGTGGCTGCGGATCTGCCACGGATATCCCGGACTGACCGGCCAGGACCTGATCGACCTCGCCCACGCGGCGGCGGGACCGGGGTAAGGAACGACGTCGTGGGGAGCCTGTGGACGGGACGGCCCGCGCGGGAGAGTATTCAGAGGTGAACCCGGAACAGCCCGACCACATCCAGCGGACGCTCGCGGACCTCGACGCCCGGCTCGGACGCATCACCGCCGAGGTCGCGGAGGTCCGGGCCGGGTTGGCGGCACTCGGTCAGCCGTCGTGGTCCGCGCCAGCCGCGCCAGCCGCGCCAGCCGCGCCGGGTGTGCCGGGTGTGCCGGGTGTGCCTCACCCGGCCTCACCGGGCCAGGCGCAGCAGTCGCAACAGGCCCACCCGCAACAGGCTCACCCGCAACCGGCCTACCCGCAGCATCCCCGGCCCGAGCGGGCCCCGGTGTGGCGAGCGGGAGTTCCCCAGACCGGCGCCCCGGCTCACGGCGGATACCACCCCGCCGGTCCGGTCGACGGTCCCCGTCCGCAGCCCGGTCCCGCCCAGCCCGAATGGCCGCAGCCCCACGCGGAGGCCCGCCCCCGCCGGGTGCCACGGTTCACCGCCGCACCGGTGATCGCGGCGATCGGTGGCTCCGTGATGCTCGCCGGAATCGCGTTCCTCCTGGTGGTGGCGATCCAGGCCGGACTGTTCCCGCCGATCGCGCGGGTGGTCGCCGCGGCGGTGCTGGCGCTGGTGCTGGTCGGGCTCGGTCTGTGGCTGCAGTCCCGACACGAGGCCACGCCTGAGCGTCCGATCAACCCGGGGGCGTTGGCACTGGTCGGCACCGGTCTGGCGGCGGCGATGCTCGATGTGATCGCCTGCACGACCCTCTACCAGTGGATTCCGGTGCCGGCAGCGTACATGTTCGTCGGCGGGTTGGCGCTCGCGGGAATGGCCCTGGCCCAGCGATGGTCCTCGGGACTGCTCGCGTGCCTGGTCTCGGCCGGCACGATGGTGCTGGCTCCGTTCATCTCCACGGGCGTGGAGTTGCCGGTCTTCCTGGTGATCCTGGCGATCGCCACCGCCGTGCTCGGAGCCGAACTCGGGGTGGCGGTCAGGGTGGTGTGGTCGGTCTTCCCGGCTCCGGTCCTGGTGGGCTACCTCTCGCAGACGCACCTCCACGACCGGGGCGAACAGATCGCGCTCATCGTGGCCGCGCTCGTCTTTGCGGCCGTGGGCGTCGGGGTCGCCTGGACCGACTCCGTGCGCCGCCGCCCGGCGCCCGAGAACGCAGCCCTCGTCGTCGTCCCCACCGCCGTCCCCCTGATCCTCGTCTCCGGTCTCTACCTCCTGCGGCCGGGGTGGCCGGTCGGGCTGGTCCTGGCCGCCGGCTACCTCACGGTCGCGGTCCTGGCCGGACGACGGGCCCAGGAACCGGGGCCGGTCCTGCTGTCCGCCGTGTCGGGGGTCGTGGGCAGTGCGCTGCTGTTCGCCGCCTGGGTGGAGCTGGGCGGCGGTGAGATGACCAGCCTCGCATTGACGCTCAGCGCCACGGGATACGTGGTGGCCGCCGGTCTGTGGGGCCGCCGCTGGGTGGACTGGGTGGCCGGCATCGGCGCGGGGATCGCGCTGACCGTGTACCTGTTCGTCCACCAGCCGTTCCTCGCGCTCGACGAGAAGCTCGCGGTCCTCGAGCTCTCCTACTGGGACGTGGTGGCGGCGTTCGCGGTCACGGTCCTGGCCGTCGCGGCGACGTGGTGGGCCTCCCGGCGGGTCCCGCGGCAGGCTGCCAGGGTGGTGATGGCGGGCGCCGTGGTGGCGCTGTTGACCTTCTCGACGATGGTCGTGGCCGCCGGCGTGGTGATCGGCGACCTGGCGGGGGCGCCCCGAAACGGCTTCCTCGTGGCGCATCTGGTGGTCACGGTGCTGTGGATCAGTTGCGCGGCCTGGCTGATCCTCACGCCGAGCCCCCGGCTCTCGGACGCCCGCAGGATGGGTTTCGTGCTGGGCTCTCTCGCGCTGGCCAAGCTGCTGTTCCTCGACCTGGCCACGCTGCCCGGCCTGTTCCGGGTGCTGTCCTTCATCGCGGTGGGCGCGGTGATGTTGGCCGTGGCCGTCCGCTACCGGGGTGGCGCGGACGAAAGCGGCTCGAACGCGAGCGGCACGAACGGTACCGGCTCGATCGAGAACGGCGGACCGTACTACCGCAGCGACACCGAGCCGTCGGGGAGCGGTTCCCCGAGGTAGACGCGGAAGGCGCGCGGCTCCGCGCCGGACATGAGGACCTCGACCTGGGGATGGTCCACCTCGTCCGGGTCGTCGGAGTGCAGGCTCCAGACGACTTCACGGGAGTCGGTGAGATCCCGCAGCGCGAGGCGCGTGGCGCGCACCCACGTCACGTGCCGGAGTGCGGGTTCGTCGCGGAGGTCGTCCTCGGCCATGCCCTCGCGGTCGCGGAGGTCGACCATGAGGCGTTCCCCGTCGGGGGCCTCGTACGCGGTGCACACCTGGTCGACGAGGACGGATAGTGGCCACGACGGACCGGAGCCGAGCAGATCGACGATGATCATGCGTGCATCGCCGACCTGGCAGGCCGTCGGTGTGGTGAGGACCTGAAGCCTGTCGGCGACGTCCTCTGTGATCTCGATGAACTGAACGGTCATGGTGAACCCCTGTTCCGGCGTTACGGTCGACGGCAGGGCTCGCGGCGCGGCCCGGGCCGTCCCGACTGTGACGTAGATCATACATTACGGCGGTGGCCGAAGAATCTCGGTCAGATGACGATCACGGAAACAAGGGCGTCGGATGGCGGTCGGAACCGCAGGTCAGTGGATAGGGTCGGACGCGTGACCACACTGCAGACCGTACCCGCCGACAACACCACGACGGAGCCGTCGGACGTCTTCACTCTGTCCTACACCGGGTTCGATCCCGGCGAGGAGGGGCTGCGCGAGACCCTCACCTCGACGGGGAACGGCTACCTCTGCACGCGCGGCGCGGCCGAATGGGAGGACGCCGACGGGGTCCACTACCCGGGGACATACGTCCACGGTCTGTACAACCGCGCGACCACGATGCTCGGCGGGGTCCCCGTGCACAACGAGGACCTGGTCAACCTCCCCAACTGGCTGCCGCTCAAGCTCCGGATCGGCGGCGCGGAGGTGCTCCGGCTCGCGGAGGTGGAGATCCTCGACTACCGCCATGAACTCGACCTCCGGTCGGCAAAGCTCACCAGGCGGCTGCGGTTCCGGGACAAGGAGGGCCGCGAGACGGAGCTGGTCAGCCGACGGTTCGTCTCGATGGCCGCACTGCACCACGCCTATCTGGAGTGGACGATCACTCCGCTCAACTGGTCAGGGGAGGCCGAGGTGGTCACCGCGCTCGACGGTCGGGTCACCAACGACGGCGTGCCCCGCTACCGCCAGCTCGAGAGCGACCACCTGCGCCCGGGGAGCACCCTGTTCCCGGAGCCGGAGGTCATCGCGATCAAGGCGCACACGCGGCAGTCCGAGGTCATCGTCAGCCTGGCCGCCCGGACCCTCGTCCGCTCGGCCGGGGAGAAGATCGACGTACCGCGCGCGGATTTCCGGACCCCGGACTACATCCAGCAGACGCTGAGCCTGGACCTCGAACGCGGGGTCCCGGTCACCATCGAGAAGTCGGTGTCGCTGTTCACCTCGCGTGACCCCGCCACCGGGGACACGATCATGCGCGCCCACCGGTCGGTGATCCGCTCCCGGCCGTTCGATGCCGCCTACGCGCACCACCGTGAGTCGTGGGACCGCCTGTGGCAGGCGTGTGACATGCAGGTGTTCGGCGACGACGAGGCCCAGCACCTGCTGCGAGTCCACATCAGTCACATCCTGCAGACCTGCTCCCACCACACCGCGGACCTGGACGCCGGGGTGCCCGCCCGCGGGATCAACGGGGAGGCCTACCGAGGGCACATCTTCTGGGACGAGCTGTTCGTCTTCCCCTTCCTCACCTTCCGCACCCCGGACGTCACCCGGGGCCTGCTGATGTACCGCTACCGCAGGCTGTCGGAGGCGCGGGCCGCGGCCGTCGCCGCCGGCTACGAGGGCTCCATGTTCCCCTGGCAGAGCGGGTCGCTGGGGACCGAGGAGACTCAGGAGGTCCACCTCAATCCGCTGTCCGGGCGGTGGGACGAGGACCTCTCACACAACCAGCGCCACGTGAGCGCGGCCATCTTCTACAACGTCTGGCAGTACGTCACGCTCACCGAGGACACGATGTTCCTCGAGTACCGGGGGGCGGAGATGATGCTCGGCATCGCCCGCTTCTGGTCGTCGATCGCCCACTACTCGTCGGATCGGGACCGCTACGAGATCCACGGCGTGATGGGGCCGGACGAGTACCACGAGAAGTACCCCGGATCGTCCGAGGGGGGCTTGCGCAACAACGCCTACACCAACGTCTTCGTCGCCTGGATCTGCGACATCGCGGCCAGCCTGCTCGACCTCCTGCCCGCGCCCCGGGCGGATGCGGTACGCGCCCGGCTCGCACTGCGGGAGGAGGAGATCGCCCGGTGGAAGGACATGAGCCGCAAGATGTTCGTCCCGTTCCATGACGGGGTGATCAGCCAGTTCGAGGGTTACGAGGACCTCGAGGAGTTGGACTGGGACGCCTACCGCGCCGAGTACGGCAACATCCAGCGGCTGGACCGGATCCTCAAGGCCGAGGGCGACACTCCTGACCGGTACAAGCTCGCCAAGCAGGCCGACGCGGTGATGCTGTTCTTCCTCTTCAGCGACTCCGAGCTCAAGCGCGTCGTCAGGCGGCTCGGCTACGACTTCCCGGCCGACGCCGCCCAGCGGACCATCGAGTACTACGACCGGCGGACCTCCCACGGTTCGACCCTGTCCTACATCACGCATGCCGGCGTCCTGGCCCGCTTCGATCCTGACGCCTCCTGGGAGCGGTTCAAGGTGGCCTTGGCCAGCGACGTCAACGACATCCAGGGCGGCACCACGCGCGAGGGGATCCACATGGGGGTCATGTCCGGGACGGTCGACCTGGTGCAGCGGTTCTACGCCGGTATGCGGGTCAGCGGCGGGATGTTGCGACTCGACCCCAACCTGCCCAGCGGGATCGACGGGGTCGCGTTCAACATGACCTACCTGCGCTCACCGCTGAAGGTGACGGTGATGAGGGACCGCGTCACGGTGCAGCACCGCGACGGGGTGATCGACGCGACCCCCGTGAAGGTTCGGGTGGGCGCGGAGGAGCGGATGGTCGAGGTGGGCGGCGAGGAGACGTTCCGGCTGACCTGATGCTCGTCTTGCGGTGACGCTCAGCCCGGGGTGACGCTCAGCCAGAGGTGACTTCGTGCCGCAACCGGCGCCGCTCCTCCTTCTCGCGGTGGCGGGCGGCGTGGCGTTCCCTTTCACGCTCGGTCTCCACCTGGTGGTCGTACGGCCTCCCCCGGAAGCGCCGGATCGAGTAGACGAGCAGGGCCAGGCCGATCAGACCGGAGACGATCAGGCTCCCGCCGGCGCCCCAGCCGCCGATGAACCACCAGTCGGGGTCGAAGGGCCACCACCGGGGCGCCGGGGGGTGCTCGCCCCAGAAGATCCCGAGCCCGACGAGCCACGCCACCCCGAGGAACGACGCGGTGATTCTCGGCCACGTCTGCACCCCCCGGGACGCGCCCTCGAGGGCTACGCGCTTGACGGGGTCGACCCGCTTCTCGAACCACTCGTACTGCTGGGAGAGCACCACCATGCCCGCGAAGAGTGTGAGCAGCCCGGGGCCGGGGAGGAACAGGGCGGCGATACCCAGGACGACGAGTGTCCACCCGAGCGTTTCGAGCGCGAGGCGCTTCGCCGCGACGTAACCGAGTCTTCTCACCAGACCATGGTGGCAGAGATCGGGCAGGTGGGCCCCACGTCGAGGTCAGGCCGGGACCGGCGAGCCGAACGCCCGTGCGGCTCGGACGCCCGCTTCGAGGTCGACCTCCGGCCATCCGTCGGGGGAGTGGAGGGCGGCCGCCAGGTCCGGTGCGGACAGCCGCGCCCCGGCGGACAGGAGCGCGTCGACCGCGCTGGTCGCGGGGGCGTCGAGCAGGGTGTCGTCGGCCAGCTCGTCGATGATGTCCCGCACGGCAGCCGTGGTCACCGGGTAGATCTCCGGGTCGAAGCCGTCGTCGGTCGGCTGGTCCAGCCGCCACCACACGGCCCCGTCCCAGCCGTACAGGAAGCCCAGGTAGAGGCCCTTCGAGCGGGCGTGCTCGACGCCGCGACGCCACCATCCCGGTGCGTCACCGACGAGGTCCGTCCCGGCCTCGCCGGCGCGTCCGCTGCCCTCCGTGAGGGAGAACTCGTGGTGCCAGCCGGCCAGGAGCGCGCGTCCCTCGCCGGGCCGCACGAGGGCCATCCACATCCCCTCGGCGCCGGCCCAGTGCAGAGCCGAGGCGGTCGGCGGGGAGGGCTCCAGGCCCACCGCGGCGCGCACGGCGGCGTCCACGGCGAGGAGGGAGGCGATGTCGTCGGGTGTCGAGTCCAGGTCCACGGGGAGCAGGGCCATGGGCCCACGGTAGTCGCTGACGATGACGGCGGGGTGACGATCGTGGTGAACGTCCGGCGACTCCCGGGTGTCGGGACGGGCGGCCGGTGCGCGCTCGCTCGGGTCCCCGCCGGTATTCGTCGGTCCGGCTGCGGCGACACCTGTCGACTCCTACGGTGTGACCATGGACAACGGTGTTCCCTCCGGCCCACGGCTACCCGGTCTGGTG
>JBKBUP010000169.1:0-6002 GCA_046289795.1 Dietzia sp.
CGATTCCAGGACCGATTCCGCGAGACCCGTGGTCAGAGCGGGTAGCGCTCTCGCTCTGGCCACCCCGGAGCGTCCCCTCGCGGCGTCGGCCTCCGCCTGTAGGTCACCCCGGGTGACGAGGTTCCGCCGAATCGCCTCATCGCCCGCGCACACCCCGCTCTCCAGACCGACCGTTCGAGCCACGTCGATGATCGTCCGGGCCGGCGACGTCACCGGGATCCCGTCCACCATCGCCGTCGACCCGTCGAGCGGAAGGTTCCAGCACGTCAACGCAGTGCTACGCCGACTACCGCCGCCCGGGCGGTGCCGGGTGGCCGACGCACGGTCGAGCGGGACACCGTGGAGCGGCAGGGCATACAGCGCGAGCGCGGAGCCGTGCGAGATGACGGTCCCGGGCTCGATCGACCGCGCGGCCGCCCTGGTGCGGTCGAGGAAGTCCCGGCGCGCCGCCTCGTACGCCGGAACGTGCTCGTCGCTGTCATGCTCCACGTACAGGCCGGACCGCAGCCGCCGCAGGTGTCCGCGATCAACCAGTCTCGCCGACTCGCGGCGGTCGATCCCTCGCGCGGCCAGATCCGCGAGGGACAGAAGGGCCGGGGGGATGTGGTCGTCTCCAGTCGAGTCGGGCATGCCGACGAGTGTGCCCAGCCCACGACCCACACCGCACCAGGCGACCTGGGCCGATCGGCGCCCCTGTGGATCGTTCGGCACCTGTGCACAACCAACGACTCCATCCCGGTCCCTGCGAATCCGCTACTCCGCTGTGCAGTCCGCGCCCTGAAATCGAGTAGCGGTCCGTGCATCTGCGTAGCGGATTCGGGGATGGGTCGGCCGCGTCGGCCGGGTCGGCCGCGGCGGCAGCGGGGCGGATCAGGCGTCGAGGCGGTCCAGGTAGCGCAGGGCCACGAGGGTCGACTGCTCGGCGACGATCAGCAGGAACGGCGTGACGTCCCGGTAGATGTGCTTCGTGATGGCCTCGGCGGAGGCGTCCCGGCCCAGCTCGTCGCGGGCGGCCACGATCTGCTCGAGCCGGTCCCGCCGGTGGCGGCCGAGCACCTGCGCGGCGCGGCCGGTGTTCTCAACGTCCGGACCGTGCCCCGGGATGCCGATGACGCCGTCGGCCCGTGCGGCCAGCAGGTCCATGCTCCCCAGGTAGTCGCCCAGATCCCCGTCGGTCGAGTCCAGGACGGTCGAGTCGCGGCCCAGGATCGTGTCACCGAGCACCACGCAGTCCGCCGGCGCGGTGAACCCGGTACCCGCGGTACGCACCTCGAGACTGACCGAGTCCGCGGTGTGCCCGGGCGTGGCCAGCACGATGATGTCCAGCCCGGCCGCGTGGATCTCCTCGCCGTCGACCAGCGGCTCGGCGTCGCGGCAGAACCGCTCCTGCACCGCACGGACCGGCGCGCCGGTCAGCGCCCGGAGGTGGTCGATCCCGTCGGTGTGGTCCCCGTGGCGATGGGTGACGACGACGAGCTCGATCTCCCCCACGATGGCAGCGATCCGCTCGGCGTGCGCGCGATCGTCCGGCCCGGGGTCCACCACGACGGCGGTGGGCGATCCCGGGGCCCGCAACACGACCGTGTTGGTCCCCTCGAAGGTCATCTCCGAGGGGTTGTCGCAGAGGATCACCCCGGACAGCTCAGTGACGGGGCGCAGCGTCTCGTACGCGGGGAAGGTGATCGGGGCCAGACCGCCGGTCGTCGCCATGGTTCCGGCCCTAGCCCTCGACCTCGACGATGAGCTCGACCTCGACGGGCGCGTCGAGCGGCAGCTCGGAGACCCCGACTGCCGAGCGCGCGTGGACTCCGGCGTCGCCGAAGACCTCACCCAGCACGTCCGAGGCGCCGTTGATCACGGCGGGCTGGGCGTTGAAACCCGGCGCGGAGGCGACGAACCCGACGACCTTGACGATCCTCACCACCGAGTCGATGCCCACCAGGCCGTCGACGGCTGCGAGCGCGTTGAGTGCGCAGGTCCGGGCGAGATCGGCAGCCGTCTCCGGGCTGACCTCGGCCCCGACCTTGCCGGTCGCGGCGAGGGCCCCGTCGACCATCGGAAGCTGACCGGAGGTGTAGACGTACGCACCCGTCCGCACGGCGGGGACGTAGTTGGCCAGCGGCGGGACGACGGTCGGCAGTTCGATCCCCAGCTGCTCCAGCTTGCGACTCCAGTAACCCCCGCCCTCGCCCTCCGGCATCAGAGCTGGCGCTTGAGGTAGGCGACGTGCTGCTCGCCGGTGGGCCCGGGCAGCACGGAGACGAGCTCCCACCCGTCACTGCCCCACTGGTCGAGGATCTGCTTGGTGGCATGGGTGAGCAGCGGGACGGTCGCGTACTCGAACCGGGCTGCGGAGGTGGATTCGCTCATGCCCCCCACTCTAGGGAAGTCGAGAGCAGCCCGCGCGCGGTGGTGGATGCGCTTAGTGTGGAACGCATGCCGTCCACCGACATTCCAGGAACGCAGGCGACGAGGTCGACCATCGCCGACGAGCTGTCCACCGGCTGGTCCGACTCCTCCGCCCGTGCCGATCTCCACTATGTGTCCGGGAAGGGGGGCACGGGCAAGACCACGGTCGCCACCTCGCTCGCGCTCGCCCTCGCCTCCACCGGCAAACGCGTGTTGCTGGTCGAGGTGGAGGAACGCCAGGGCATCGCGCGGATCTTCGACCGCGCCCCGCTGCCCTACCGCGAGGAGCTGGTGGCCCGGGTCGACGGCGGCGGCAAGGTGTTCGCCCTGGCCATCGACATCGAGGCCGCGATGCTCGACTACCTCGACACCTTCTACCACCTCGGAGTGGTGGGCAAGGTGATGAAGTCGGTGGGTGCGATCGAGTTCGCCACCACCATCGCCCCCGGCCTCAAGGACGTGCTCCTGACCGGCAAGATCTACGAGGTCGTCACGCGCGAACACGCCAAGAAAGAGGTCGTGTACGACGCCGTGGTGGTGGACGCCCCGCCGACGGGCCGCATCGGCAAGTTCCTCGACGTGACCACCGCGATGGCGGACCTGGCCGCCGGCGGCCCCATCCGCCGTCAGGCCGACGCCGTCTCCGAGCTGGTCCACTCCCCGCAGACGGTCGTCCACCTGGTCACCCTGCTCGAGTCGCTGCCGGTCCAGGAGACAATCGAGGCGATCGAGGAGTTGCGCTCCCACGAACTGCGGGTCGGCCAGGTGATCATCAACCGGGCCGAGACCAGGCACCTCGACGACGCCGCGCTCGAGCGGATCGCCGAGGAGGACATCGACGCCGCGGCGGTGCTCGCCGGGCTCGAGGAGACCGGTGTGGAGCTCGACGACGAGGGCCTGCAGGGGCTGTTGGTGGAGGCCATCGAGCACGCGCGCGTCGCACGCGGTCAGCTCAAGGCCGGCGAGACGCTGACCTCCTCCGGCTGCCCGACCCTCGTGCTGCCCGCCCTGCCCAACGGCGTCGAGGTCGCCGATCTGTACGACCTCGCCTCCGCCCTCGCCGACCAGGGAGTGCACTGACATGACTCGTCGTCTCGATATCACCGCGATGCTCACCGACCCCGCGACCCGTGTCGTGGTCTGCACCGGCGCCGGCGGCGTGGGCAAGACCACCACCGCCGCGGCGGTAGCCCTGCGCGCCGCCGAGCTCGGCCGCGACACCGTGGTCCTCACGATCGACCCGGCCCGGCGCCTCGCGCAGGCGCTGGGTATCGACGCACTGTCCAACGAACCGTCCCGGGTGGAACTCGGGCCGGAACACGCGGACTCGGACGGGTCGCTGCACGCGATGATGCTCGACATGCGACTCACGTTCGACGAGCTGGTCACCGCCAACACCACGCCCGAGAAGGCGCAGTCCATCCTGGACAACCGCTTCTACAAGACCATGGTCACGTCCTTCGCCGGGACGCAGGAGTACATGGCCATGGAGAAGCTGGGGCAACTGCTCGACGACTCGACGTGGGACCTCGTCGTCGTCGACACCCCTCCCTCCCGCAACGCCCTCGACTTCCTCGACGCCCCGAGCCGACTGGCGGCCTTCATGGACAGCCGCCTCATGCGGCTGTTCGCCGCGCCCGGCCGCGGGGTGGGTCGACTGATGTCGGGCGCCATGAGCACCGCGATGCGGGGGGTCTCCACCGTCGTCGGTTCGTCGATGCTCAAGGACGCCTCCGAGATGGTCGTGGCGCTGGACTCCACGTTCGGCGGGTTCGCCACCCGCGCCTCCCGCACCCAGGCGATCCTGCGCCGCAAGGGCACCGAGTTCCTGGTGGTCTCGTCCGCGGAGCGGCCCGCCCTGCGCGAGGCCGCGTTCTTCGCCGAACGGCTCTCGGATGAGGAGATGCCGCTCGCGGGCGTCGTGATCAACCGCACCCACCCGCGGCTCACCGACCTGACGGCCGAGCAGGCGTGTGCGGCCGCCGACCGGCTGGCGGGGAACCCGGAGGCCGAGGCGGTGTTGCGCATCCACGCCGACCGGGCCGGGACGGCCAAGCAGGAGGTCCGCCTGCTGGAGTCGTTCACCGACACCCATCCGGACGTGCGGATCGTGGGCGTGCCCTCGCTGCCGTTCGAGATCTCCAACCTGGAGGCGCTGCGCTCGGTCGGCGACCAACTCTGCGGGTGACCTGGAGACCGGGTGGACAGACGACCGGGTGGACAGACGACGCGACCCGCGGCGGGTGCCGCGGGTCGCGTCGGTGTCGGGGTACGGGGCCGATCAGTAGATGATGGTGTGCCGCTCGATCTGCTGGGCGAAGAAGTCGGCCCAGGACCGGACCTCGGGGTGCTGCTTGAGAAGGGCCCGGCGCTGACGCTCGGTCATCCCGCCCCAGACCCCGAACTCGACGCGGTTGTCGAGCGCGTCGGCGCGGCACTGCAGGAGGACCGGACAGTGGCGACAGATGGAGGCCGCCTTGCGCTGGGCGGCGCCACGGACGAAGAGCTCGTCCGGGTCGATGTCCTTGCACCGGGCCTGGGCCACCCATTCCTGGCGGCCCTCCCCGATGATCGTCTCCTCGGACCCGAGAGGATTGCTGGATCCGGGGCGAACCCCGGCGTCGTCCGTGCGGGAGGTCCCGGGAAGGGTGGCCGTCATCGATGTACCCCTGTCTGTGTGGAGTCGCGGACGGGTCACCCGCACACGCCTCCGGCCTTCTGGGCCCACCCGGCGCGGCAGGCCCACGGTGTCCGCGGGAGCCTCTCGGCCGTGAGTGCCGTCGTACTGCGACCTCATCCGGGTTCGAAACGTCCCGCGTTCCCTCATATTGTTACCGTAGTCACACAACAGAAGTAAAGAGTCGTGTGCCGCCGAGGCCTCACGGGGTGGCGGGACAGGGGTGTTCACGTACTCTGGCCCCGTGTCGGCTATGAGTTCGCTGGGAAAGCTGGTCGCGACCTGTGTCGCCGCCGGGGTGGTGGCGGCCGGGTCGTTGTTCCCGATCGCCGGGGCGGCGGGGCTGGCCTCGAACAAGATGGCGGACTCGCTCTCCGGGACCTCGGCGGACCTGATCAAGGGCGATCTGCCGTCCATCTCCACGGTCACCGACGCCGAGGGGACGCCCATCGCCTGGTTGTACGACCAGCAGCGGGTGGTGGTCCCGAGCGAGGAGATCTCGCAGAACATGAAGCTGGCGATCATCGCGATCGAGGACCGCCGGTTCGCCGACCACAACGGTGTGGACTGGCGTGGCACGATCCGCGCGGCGCTCACCAACGCCACGTCCGGGGACGTGCAGCAGGGCGCATCGACCATCGACCAGCAGCTGGTCAAGAACTACCAGTTCCTCGTCTCCGCCGAGAACGACGCGGAACGCCGCGCCGCCGTCGAGACCACCCCGGCGCGCAAGATCAAAGAGATCCGGATGGCCCTCACGCTCGACAGCGAGATGAGCAAGGACGACATCCTCAGCAAGTACCTCAACCTGATCTCGTTCGGCAACGGCTCCTTCGGTGTGCAGACCGCGGCGCAGACCTACTTCGGCGTCGACGCCGCGGACCTCTCCGTGCCGCAGTCCGCGATGCTCGCCGGG
>JBKBUP010000170.1:0-5933 GCA_046289795.1 Dietzia sp.
CTGCTGGGGCTGGCCGCGGACGCGGTCCACGACGCGCGACTCCTCGCCCCGGGCAGGCGCATCGAGCTGGAGGTCATCGAGGGGCCCGGCACCCCGGAGGTGCTCGGCGACGACACGCGGCTGCGTCAGGTGCTCGGCAACCTGGTCGACAACGCCCTGGCCCACACCCCGCCGGACGCCGACGTGACAGTGCGGGTCGGCACCCGCGGCGACGACGCGGTGCTCGAGGTGGCCGATCGCGGACCGGGGATGACGCCGGAGCAGGCCGCCCGCGCGTTCGAGCGCTTCTACCGGGCCGATACCTCCCGCACCAGCTCGACCGGGGGGAGCGGGCTCGGTCTGGCGATCGTGCGGTCGCTGGTGGAGGCGCACGGCGGGTCGGCCGACGTGGAGACCGCCGCCGGGCAGGGCGCGACGTTCCGGGTGCTGTTGCCGCGAGTGCGGGCCTGAGGGACGACGACGACGAGGTCCCGCAGCCGCGTCCCCATGCCCTTCGTCCGCTCGCAGTGCGGGGGAGCGCTTGCGCGGCCGCGCGGGACTGGCAGGGCGGGACTGGCAGGAACTTGCCAGCGTCACCGGAGCGACACCTCAGCGACACCGAATGTACTGACGGAGTCAACCCGCCGTTCACCGACTCGGCCGGCACCCGCCGACCGCGTCGTGAGCGAGAGAGTGATCCGCGCCCATGGCTCCGCACACACCACACCTGCCCACTCAGCTCCCGTCCGAGCAGCACCTGCCCACACACCCCGCGTCACCACCGCACGCGTTCAACCGCTACGAGATCAAGTACCTGATCGACGAGCTCGCGGTACCCGCCCTCCGCCGGGAGCTCGCCGCCCGCATGGACGGCGACCCGTACTCGCCCCACGGCGGCTACCCCGTGAGCTCCCTCTACTACGACACCCAGAACCTGTCGTTCTACTGGGAGAAGATCGAGGGCCTGCGATTCCGCCGCAAGCTCCGGATGCGGCTCTACGGCGACCCGGCCGACTGCACCGACTCCTCGACGGTCCACGTGGAGATCAAGCAGCGCGTCAACCGCGTCACGCAGAAGCGCCGACTCGCACTGCCGTACGCCACCGCCCGCGACTGGCTCGACGAACGCCACCGCCCGGACTGCCCGCCCGAGCGGCAGGGGTACGTCAACGAGGTGAGCAACCTGGTCTCGACCCTGGACCTGCGGCCCGTCGCCACCACCGGCTATCTGCGGGAGGCGTTTGTCGGCCGTGAGGCGGACACGGGCCTGCGCGTGACGATCGACCACCGCGTCCACGGCCGGGATCGAGATTTCCACTTCGCCTCCGGCGGCGAGAACCGGTTCATCATCCCGCCCAAGCTGGCGATCGTCGAGCTCAAGGCGAACGAGCGGGTGCCCTACTGGGCCACCGACCTCGCGGCCCGCCTCGACCTGAGCGTGGTCCGGATCTCCAAGTACTGCCGATCAGTCGAGACGTTCGGGCTGGCGCCCCGCTCCCTGTACGGAGCCCCCGAACTCGTGGCCACCTGACCGGCCCGCCCCGGTTCGCGCGCACCGCGCCAGCCGTCCACCCCACTTCACCTAGAGAAGAACCAGGACACAAATGACCATCGATTTCCAGGACCTCAGCGGGACCTTCACCACCTTCGACGTGGCGATGTCGCTGACGTTGTCCTTCGTGCTCGCCTCGATCATCGGCTGGGTCTACCGGCGCACCCACCGCAACGTCTCCTACAGCCAGTCCTACGTGCAGACGCTGATCATCGTGGCGATGGTGATCGCGATGATCATGCTGGTGGTGGGCTCCAACATCGCCCGGGCGTTCGCACTGGTGGGAGCCCTCTCGGTGGTCCGCTTCCGCAACGCGATCAAGGAGACCCGGGACGTCGGATTCATCTTCCTGGTGATGGCCGTCGGCATGGCGGCCGGCACCCGCTTCTACCTGCTCGCCGCGGTGGCGACCGTCGGCATCTGCGTGGTGATCCTGCTCATGCACCGGTTCAACTGGTTCTCGCTGGACGTGCAGCGCCAGGTGGTCAAGGTGCAGGTGCCGCCCGGGCCCGAGTACCACGCGCTCGTCGAGGACGCGCTGGTGCGGCACTGCTCGGAGTTCGAGTTGGTCTCCAGCGAGTCCGCGCGCGGCGGGGCCCTGACCGAGCTGAGCTTCACGGCCCAACTCAAGAAGGGCAGCTCCTCCGCGGACCTCATCTCCGCGCTCAATGACGTCAATTCCGGTCAGCGGGTCACCGTGCTCACCGGGTACGACCAGACGGACCTGTGATGACCGCCGAGCCCGCCCCGCCGCGCCGCCGACTGCGTCACCGTCTGCCACTGTCGTTGCGCCAGCACTGGAAACTGCTGGTGGTGAGTGTGGTCGCGCTCCTCGTCGTCGTCGTGGCGTTGGGCGGCACCCGGATCCGGCCGTACATCACCGGCAACGTCGACGTGCTCACCTCGTCGATCACGCAGAACGTGGAGGGAACGGTGTTGCTGTTCGACGACGAGGTGGCGCACCAGATCCATCTCGAGATCGACGACGTCGAATACGCCGAGATGATCGACGCGTTCGAGCGCAACGGCGACAAGGACTGGGTGACTGCAGATATGACGATCGACGGGGTGTTCGTGAACGACGTCGCCGTGCGCCTCAAGGGCAATTCGACCCTGATGGGGTTGCGGGGCGAGGGCCCCGGTGGCGAGGGGGGCGGCCGGCAACCGGGGCGGCCCGGCATGGGACAGGGTGAAGGAATGCCCGAGATGCCGGAGGGATTTCAGCCGCCGGAGATGCCAGCCGAGATGCCCGCCGAGATGCCGGCCGGGATGCCCGAGATGCCGGCCGGCATGGAGATGCCCGCGATGCCCGGGATGGACGCCGGGATCTCCGCGGACGACCCGGCCTCGCTGCCGCTGCTGATCAGCATCGACAAGAACTACCCCGGCCGCGCGTACCAGGGCATGACGGAGTTGTCCGTCCGTCCGGGCACGCCCGTGCTCAACGAGGCCGTCGCGCTCGACCTCACCGCGGCCACCGGGCTGGCGAGCCAGCGCTATGCCTACAGCGAGTACTCCATCAACGACGACGCCTCCACCACGCGGCTCGTACTCGAGCACCCCGACGACGGGTACGTCTCCTCTGCGTTCGACGGCTCCGGCTACCTCTACAAAGCCGACGCCAACTCGAGGTTCGAGTACATCGGTGACGACCAGTCGGACTATTCGGACCAGTTCAAGCCTGTCAACGCGCAGGGCGACGGAACTCTGCAACCGATCATCGACCTGTTGCGCTGGGTGGACTCCGCCGACGACGAGGAGTTCGCCGCCGAGCTGGACCACTGGGTTGACGTGGATTCGCTCGCCACCTACGTAGCCACCCAGAATCTGCTGTCCAACTTCGACGACATGTCGGGCCCGGGCCAGAACTACTACCTCTGGTACGACCTCGAGTCGAAGAAGTTCAGCGTGGTGCCCTGGGATCTGAACATGTCGATGAGCGGGGACACCGCCGCCGGGCCGAACGACACCGTCTCGATGGGCGGACCCGGAGGCGGCGGGCGGATGGGCGGTGATGTTCCGATGGGCGGCGGCGCTCCGACGGACGGCGCTGCCGCGGCAGGCGACATCCCCGCGGCAGGCGAGCAGCGTCCCGGCGGGCTGGCCGCGGGCCACCCGCTCAAGACACGCTTCCTCGAGTCCGACGCCTTCACTGCGCTGTACGAGCAGAAGTACTGGGAGCTCTACGACACGATCTATGGAAGCGGCCTTGCGGTGCAGACGCTCGAGAACGTCCGCGGGTCATTCCCAGTGAGCGACGCGGTGGACCAGGCGACGCTCGACGAGGAGGCGGACTCGCTGCGCAGCTGGATCGAGCAGAGGGCGGCGGCGCTGGCAGAGCAGCGGCCCGTCTGACTCAGGGCACGCGCCTTGGTTCCGAGAAAAGGTCGTTGCCACTGCGGAGATTCTTTCCGATCCCCGCAGTGGTCACGACCAAGTCCGCAGTAGCCGCGGCGAGGTGCATCCCGCGCCAGCCGCCCTCAGGACCACTGCTCCACAAAGGCGAGGGTGGCCGCGTTGGCGACCTCCGGGTCGGAGGCGGTGAGGAAGTGCTGGCCGCCCTCGACGATCTGCAGCGTGGCGGACAGTGAGCCGGTGAACCGGGCGATCCCGTCCTCGGCGTTGGCCACCGAGTACACCTGGTCGGCGGTGCCCTGCAGCCACAGGACGGGGCAGTGCACATCGCTCAGCCGCGCCTCCAGGCCGTCGCGGTCGCGGAGATTGATGGAACTGGTGCGCAGGCGCCGCCGGCCCTCCTCGCCGGTGTAGTTGGTGCGGTAGGTCTGGATCCAGAAGTCCCGCTCGGCGTCGGAGACGTTCTCCCCGAGGCCGGCGCCGAGCACCGCCACCACGAAGTCGTCGTCCACCACCCAGTCCTCGCCGACGGGCGAGGCCAGCGCCTCGATGGCGGGGCTGCAGAACTCGGAGCCGTTCCAGCAACCGCGATCCATGCTGGCCGGGCTCTCGTAATCCATCGAGGTGCCACAGATGACGATGCCCTCGACGGTGCCGGGATTGAGCAGCGCCATGCGGGTGGCGATCCACCCACCCTGCGAGGTGCCGAGTGCGAACGCTTTGGAGATCCCCAGCGCGTCGAGCACCTGCAGGTTGGCGATGGCGCTGTCCCAGTAGGTGAAGTGCCGGTACCGGGCGCGCGTCTCCCCGTGGCCGTAGGGCTCGATCGCCAGCAGGTTCATCCGCGACGCGAGTTTCTCGTCGGCGAACTGCGGCCGGTACAGCTCGACCGAGGTGGTGAACGAGTTGATCATCACCAGCGTGGGCAGGGCGGGGTCGTACTGGCGGGCGAACTTGTAGCCGATGCTCGATCCGCCCAGGTGGGGGACGTCGATGGTCTGCGTTGTCATGGCGGAGTCTCTCTCGAGGGCAGTGCGCGAGGGGGTACTCGAACCTTAGGACGCCGCTGGCGCCACGGGGGCGGTTCGGCTGGGGCGGGTCGGAGGGGTCGGATCGACAGTGCCCGCCGGCCGCGAGTCCGCGCGAGAGGACGACGACGACGAGGTCCGCCGGTCTAGTGGATCCCGAGCGCTCTCAGAGAGGCGGCCACACCGGCAGCTGCGACGACCACGACGACGAGCGGTGCGCGCATCGCTGCCAGGCCGGCAGCCGCGGCCACCCCAGCGATCCGAGCCCACCCGGCGAAGGCCTGTCCGTCATAGAGGGTCGCGGTGGCAGCGACGCTGGCGATCAGCACGATCACCGCGGGATCGCCCCATCGTTGGAGATGCACGGACAGGCGCGCGCCTCCGAAGCTGACCCCGCCCAGTCTGATGGCAAAGGTGCCGGCAGCGAGGGCGAGAATCGCGAGAACAAGAGTCACATCAGGCACGGTGTCCCCGCTTTCGCACAGTGGTGAGCAGGCCGACCAGGCCGAGGACGGGGGACACTCCAGCGAGCACGAACGGGGTGGCAGCCGCCGCGATCGTGGCGCCGGCAACGGCCGGAACAGCGGTGCGACGGGTGACGCTCCCGAGGAGGATCGCGATGAAGACTGCGGGGAACGCCGCATCGAGGCCGAGACGGGCGGGGTCGGGCAGGACGTATCCGACGAGGACGCCGATCGTCGCGCCGAGGGGCCAGGCGATCAGGATCGCGAACCCGACCGCGCGGAACGCGTCGAGGCGTCGAGTCGGGTGCGGTTGGGCCATCGCGAAGGCGACGCTCTCGTCGTTCACCAGGTGGGACGACAAGAACCGAGGGACCCGCTGACCGGGCAGAAACGCGGACGCGGAGAAGCCGTAGACGAAGTTCCGGAGATTCACCAGGAGCCCCGCGCCGGCTGCGACCCAGGGCAGACCGCCCGACGCGATCACGCCGATGAACACCAGTTCCGAGGATGCGCTGAGCACCAGGACGGCGGCAAGTACCACAAGCCAAGGGGGAA
>JBKBUP010000171.1:0-5924 GCA_046289795.1 Dietzia sp.
ACCGGCCGGCTGCTGCCCGCGGCCACCGGCTTCATCATCGGCGGGCTCACGTTGTCCGCGGCGCCCACCGGCACCTTCTGTATCGCGGCGATCATCGCCGCCTCTCGTCCGCTGTTGCTGCTGGTGATCCGCCGGGCGCGGCGCGACGGGTGGATCCCGACGGTGGCGCCCCTGTTCGCCGCCGGCCTCGGCGTGCTCCATCTGATCTTCCTCGACCAACCGTTGGTGACCACGCTGCAGTCGTCGGCCCTGCTCGGCGACGTGGGCCCCACCGGCCGCTGGTTCGAGGAGGTGTGGCGCTACGAGTGGCTCATGAACCCGACACCGGACGGGTCGCTGGCCCGCAGGTTCGCCGTCCTGGCGATGTTCCTGTCCCTGATCACCTGCGCCGCGATCCTGTTCCGCAAGGGCCGGATCCCCGGTGTCGCCGTGGGCCCCGCCCGCCGGATCGTCGGTCTGGCCGCCATGTCGATCGCGTTCATGGCGCTCAACCCCACCAAGTGGACCCACCACTTCGGTGCGTTCGCCACGATCGGCGCGGCGCTGGCGGCCCTGGTGACCATGGCCGTGCTACCCGCGGCCACACGATCGCTGCGCAACCGGATGCTGTTCCTGGCCGCGGTGTTCTTCGTGCTGGCACTGAGCTTCACCTCCACCAACGGCTGGTGGTACATCTCCATCTACGGCATCCCGTGGGGCGGCGTGCAGCCCTCGATAGCCGGGATCACGTTCTCCTCGGTGTTCATCGGGCTGATGCTCGTCGCGCTCCTGCTCGCGCTCTTCCTGCACTACCGCGAACCGTTCGTGCGGCCCACGGGGCCGGGGCGCGCCGACGCCGACCGCGGTCCCGTGGTCCGGGTGCTCCGGGAGGTCTCGCACGCCCCACTGGGGCTCGCGGCGGCCCTCGTCGTCGTCGTCATCGTGGCCTCCATGGCCGCGGCGGTCCGCAACCAGTACCCCGCCTACTCGGTCGGTCTGCAGAACCTGCGGGTCCTGTCCGGTGAGCCGTGCGGTATCGCCGACATGGTGCTCGCCGAACCCGACGCCAACGCGGGACTGCTCGCCCCGGTGGGTGAACCCCGTGACCAGCTCGAGGCGGGCGCGGAGCCGGTGGAGTTCGGTCCCGACGGGATCCCCACGGACCTCACCGCCACCCAGGCCGTGGACACCGACACCCCGGGCACCGGGGAGGACTCCGACTCCACCGCGACCACCGCCGGCACCGAGGGCGGCGTGCGCGCGGGCGAGGGCATCAACGGCAGTCACGCCGTCCTGCCATTCGGACTCGATCCGGCCCGCGTCCCCGTGCTGGGCAGCTACCAGACGGGTCCGCAGTTCAACGCCGAGACCACCACGGACTGGTACCGGCTGCCCGCACGGGCCGAGGAGAACCCCCTCATCACGATCGCCGTGGCCGGCTCGTTCGCCCCGGACGCGGTCCGCGTGGAGTTCGCCACCGCCACCGAACAGTTGGAACCGACGGGTTCGGTCCTGCCCGTGGACATCGGACCGGCACCGTCCTGGCGGAACCTGCGCGTGCCCGTGGACACCCTGCCGTCCGACGCCACGGCGATCCGTCTCGTGGTGCGCGACGTCGACCCGGACCCGTCGCGGTGGATCGCGTTCACCCCGCCGCGCATGCCCGAACTGGTGACGATGCAGGAGCTCGTCGGCGACTCGCGCCCGGTGCTGCCCGACTGGGCGGTGGCCTTCCACACCCCGTGCCTGCGTCCCTTCGAGGAGTACGCCGGGATCCACGAGTTGCCCGAGTACCGGGTCCTGCCGGACCGCGACCTCGCGGTCAGCTCCACCAACACCTGGCAGGCATGGGACGGTGGCGGGCCGCTCGGGTTCATCGAGCTGCTCCTCGCCGGTGAGACCGTGCCCACCTACCTCGAGCACGACTGGTCGCGGGACTGGGGTTCGCTGGTGCGGTACGAGTCGCTGGTGCCCGGGGCGCGGACCGCGACGGTGGAACACGGTGAGGCCGTACGGTCGGGGCTGTGGAACGGGGGACCGCTCGCCCGATGACCGGCTAGCATCGGCCCCGGAGCTTTTTACAAGGAAGTCCAAGTATCCCCTGACGCAGACTGGAGCACCCGATGTCCGTGACCGAGAAGCAGTTCGAGAACATCCTGGTGGAGCAAAACGACCGTGTCGCGGTCATCACGCTCAACCGCCCCAAGGCGCTCAACGCGCTGAGCAGTGGCATGGAGAAGGAGGTCGTCGAGGCGGTCGAGGGCCTCGACTCCGACCCCGGCGTCGGCTGCATCGTCATCACCGGTTCGGAGAAGGCCTTCGCGGCCGGCGCCGACATCAAGGAGATGAAGGACAAGACGTACCCGGGTATCTACCTCGAGCGCTTCTTCCACGACTGGAAGCGCCTCACCGCCGCGCGGACCCCGATCATCGCGGCCGTGTCCGGCTTCGCGCTCGGCGGCGGCTGCGAGCTCGCCATGATGTGCGACATGATCATCGCCGGCGACAACGCCAAGTTCGGCCAGCCGGAGATCACCCTGGGAGTGATCCCGGGCATGGGTGGTTCGCAGCGGCTGACCCGCGCGGTGGGCAAGGCCAAGGCCATGGACCTGTGCCTGACCGGCCGCCAGATGGACGCCGACGAGGCCGAGCGGTCCGGCCTGGTCACCCGCGTCGTCCCCGCCGCGGAGCTGCTCGACGAGACCATGAAGGTCGCCGGGAAGATCGCCTCGATGAGCAAGACCACCGCCATCGCGGCCAAGCAGGCCGTCAACCGTTCCTTCGAGACCACGCTCGAGGAGGGCCTGCTCGCCGAGCAGAACGCCTTCTACGCGCTGTTCGCCACGGAGGACCAGTCGGAGGGCATGTCCGCGTTCGCCGAGAAGCGCAAGCCCGAGTGGCGTCGCTGAGCCACGAGGTGAACCCCGGGCCCTCGGACGGTCACCTCGCCGGGGGCGGGAGCGGGCGCGCCGATGCCCGCCGGGCCCCCGGCGACCCGCTGCCCGTGCTGGTCCTCACCGGTTACCTGGGTGCGGGCAAGACCACACTGCTCAACCACCTCCTCGGTGGCGCCCCGGGCCTGCGAATCGCGGCGATCGTCAACGACTTCGGTGAGATCGACGTGGACGCCACCTCGGTGGCCGGCCGCGTGGACTCCATGGTCTCGTTGGCCAACGGCTGTGTCTGCTGCGAGGTCGACGCGAGCGAACTCGGCGACACCCTGGCCCGGCTCGCCGGCCCCGACCTCGGCCTGGACCTCGCGGTGATCGAGGCCAGCGGGTTGGCCGAGCCGGCGATCCTGTCACGGATGGTCCACGAGGTTCCGCGGGACGTGGTGAGGCACGCGGGGATGGTCCAGGTGGTCGACGCCGAGGGGCTCGACGACGCCATGGCGCGGCACCCGCGACTGGCAGCGCACCTGTCTGAGGCCGACCTCGTCGTCGTCAACAAGTGCGACCTCGTCGACCGCGCGCGATTCGACGGGATCCGGGCGACGATCCGCCGGCACGCCCCCCGGGTCGCCGTACTGCCCGCGGTCAGGGCGGCGGTCCCCACGGGGCTGCTGTTGGGGATGGAACCGGACCGGGCCACCGCCGCCGAGCAGTCGGGCGGCCGGGCCCACCCGCATGACCACTCCCACCTCCACTCCCACCTCCACCATGGCTACCGGGCCCTCACCGTGACCCCGGCCGGTCTCCTGCATCCGCGTCGGGTCCTGGCCGCGCTCGCCTCGCCGCCGACCGGCGCCTACCGCGCCAAGGGCACGTTGACCCTGACCACCGCCGACGGCCCGCGACGCTACGAGGTGGCGCTCGTGGGGCGCCGGCTCGAACTCCGTGCGGGCGGAGAGGGCACGGAGGGGTTGGTGGTGATCGGCGTCGATCTCGACGACGACGAGGTGACGCGGTTCCTCGACGACTCCGTGCTGGCCCCGGGGGAGGCGGTCGACGCGGACGCCGATCTGGGCCTGCACCCGTACCTGGTGGGTGACCCGGACTCGAGCGACGTCGAGGAATGGATCTACGACGAACAGCGCGTCGCGCCCCTCACCGGGGCGGCCGCGATGCTGGCGGATCCCGAGGACCCGGAGGCATTCGATCCAGCTTTCACTCCCTGAGCGCACTCCGTTAGGGAAGCGGAGCGGGCACCCCCGGGGACATCGGGCGGCGGTGGCCTACTGCGGTCGGCATCGGCCAGGCCACGTGCGTATAGTGGCGCTGACGATGGTGATGTGTGGCACTTGCGGGGGGTCGTCCCCTACTCGCGGTGGGGGTATGCCACGGACGTGGGAGGAGACCTCATGGACGAGGAGAACGCCGGCCGTGGTGTAGCCGGGGGTGCCGCGAGCGAGGCACAACGGCGCCGACGCGATCTGGCATCCGTCCGCAGCGCGATCTCCGCCCTTCGGGAGGCCACGGGCATCCCGGTGACCATCGGAGGGGTGGTGGGTGAGGGCCACACCCTGGTGCTGTCCGAGTCCCTCGGGATGCGGACCTCGGCGATGAAGGACCTCACGGTCCACTACGGCGCCGGCGTCGGCGGTCGGGTCATGGCCACCGGCAAGCCGGTCGGGGTGGCCGACTATCCGCGCGCCGGTGTGATCACCCACGAGTACGACCTCCCGGTGTTGTCCGAGGGGCTGCGGTCGATGGCGGCGATCCCGGTCGTGGTGGGCAAGGACGTGCGGGCGGTGCTCTACGCCGGCGTGCACTCCTCGGTCCGTTTCGGCGAGAAAGTCCTCAACCAGATGGCGGCCACGGCCCGCGCCCTAGAGCAGGAGATCGCGGTGAACGACGCGCTCGCCGCTCGTGGCGCCGGCCCGATGGGTCCGGGCGCCGGCGAGGGGCGATGGGATGACGTCCTGTCCAACGAGCGGATGCGCGACACCCATGCGCGGCTGCGGATGTTGGCCTCCCGGACCGAGGACCCCGACGTGCGTGCCGAGCTCGAACGGATCTGCGCCGAGATGGTCTCGCCGCCGCCGGAGATGCCCACGGCACGCCTGTCCCGACGCGAGCTCGACGTGCTGGCCTGCGTGGCGCAGGGCAAGACGAACATCGAGACGGCCGCCGACATGGGGATCGGCGCGGAGACGGTGAAGAGCTACCTGCGTTCGGTCATGCGCAAACTCGACGCACACACCAGGTTCGAGGCGGTCAACGCGGCGCGTCGGATGGGCGTCCTGCCCTGATCCTCGTGCGCCTGTTCGGCTCCGCTCAGATCAGCCACGCTCACCGCCGGGGACCCAGAGGACGTCACCGTCCGGATTGGCCACCCGGCCCAGGACGAACAGCAGGTCAGACAGCCGGTTGAGGTACCTGGCCGGCAGGGCGGACGTGGTCTCGGGATGCGCCTCCACCGCGGCCCAGGCGGCGCGCTCGGCACGCCTGACGACGGTGCGGGCGACGTGCAGGTAGGCGGCGCCGGGGGTTCCGCCGGGCAGGATGAACGAGGTCAGGTCGGCCAGTTCCGCGTTGAACTCGTCGATCCACCCCTCGAGCCGCTCGATGTAGGACTGCTCGATCCGCAACGGGGGGTACTCGGGGGCCTCGACCACCGGGGTGGAGAGGTCGGCCCCGGCGTCGAAGAGGTCGTTCTGCACGACCCGGAGCACGGTGGCGACCCGACTGTCGAGGTCGCCGCAGGTCAGGACGACCCCGAGGGCCGCGTTGGCCTCGTCGCAGTCCGCGTAGGCGTCCAGGCGGGTGTCGTTCTTGCTCACCCGGGAGAAATCGGAGAGTCCCGTGGTCCCGTCGTCGCCGGTCCGGGTATAGATCTTGGTCAGATGCACAGCCATGACGCCAACTTACGCGCGCGACGGGCGCGCCGGCTCCGCTGGTCGCTCCCGGTTCTCGCCTAAGGTGGACGCGTGAGCGGTAACCCCACGTCCCGCGAGGAGAGCTTCCTCGTCACCGGCGGAACCAGACTGGCCGGCGAGGTCTCTG
>JBKBUP010000172.1:0-5898 GCA_046289795.1 Dietzia sp.
ATCGCCCGCGCGCTGCGATTCGAGGACCGGGACAAGCGGGTCGTACAGTTCTGCGGTTCCAAGAAATCGCTGGCCACCGGACTGCCGATGGCCGCCGTGCTGTTCATCGGCCAACCCGTGGGACTCCTGGTGCTCCCCCTGATGCTGTTCCACCAGATCCAACTGATCGTGTGCGCGTGGCTGGCCGGGCGCTACGGCCGGGCGGAGGGGGCCGCCGCGGCCGCGGCGTGACGAGCGGCGTCGACCAGCCGGTCATGCCGGCCGTCCGGGCTGTGGTCAGCCCGCGAAGTCGGCGACGAGCCGCTCGGCCAGCTCGGCGGACGACTTGGGGTTCTGGCCGGTGTAGACGTTCCGGTCCACCACGACGTACGAGCCCCACGGCTCGGCGGCCGACGAGTAGTCCGCGCCGAGTTCGACGAGCTTGTCCTCGAGGAGCCAGGGGGCGTTGGCAGCCAGGCCCACCTGCTCTTCCTCGACGTTGGAGAACCCGGTCATGCGGTATCCGGCGAACGGTGACGAGGTCGGGTCCTCGGAGGCGGCCAGCACCGCGGCAGGGGCGTGGCAGAGCAGTGCCACGGGCTTCCCGGCGCTCACACGCTCGGAGAGGATCGTCCCGGAGGTCCGATCCACGGCGAGGTCCTCGAGCGGACCGTGGCCGCCCGGGTAGAAGACCAGGTCGAAGGTCGAGTGGTCCACGGATGCGAGGTCGACGGGCGAGTCGAGGACGGGCGCGAGCTCGTCGAGCGAGGCCTTGACCTTCTCGAGGGTCTGCGGATCCCCGGCCCCCTCACCGAGGCTGGCCTGGTCGACCGTGGGGGCGCGTCCACCGGGCGTGGCCACGGTGACGGTCCACCCGGCTCCGGTGAAGACCTCGTAGGGGGTGACGAACTCCTCGGCCCAGAATCCGGTGGGGTGCGAGGAGCCGTCCTTGAGGGTCCAGTGGTCGGCGGCGGACATGATCATGAGAACGCTGGTCATGCCGCGACACTACGGCGGTCACGCTGAACCGCAACTGAACGATCCAGCAGTGCGTTGCGTCACAATCGCGCGGTGATGGCCGGACTCTTATCCGGAGTCGATCCGGCCCATTGCCTGCCCATTCGAGCTCTCTAGCTGCGGCGACCGTGCCCAGCGCATGTTGACGACGTATCAGCAGGTCAGGGGACTGCGAACGCATCCTCATAGTTAGCTGAGAAAGCCATTGCCGGTCGTCCGAGGTCCGCCTTAACGTTCACGCCGCATGAGCACGGCGGCACTCACGGCGGACGCCGAGAGTGCCGACAGTACGGCGCGGACACAACGAGAGGGCGGGCATGCACGGCAACACTGCGCGGGTGGCGCCCGGTCCGGCGACCGCAGCTTTCTCGCTCGCCGGTCTCGCTCTCCTGGGTGCCACCGGCGGGGTCGCCGCCGCGATCCTCACGGCAGGAGGTGCGGGTGTCGCCATCCAGGATGTCTCGTCCGAGGCGCCGGTCGCCCAGGCCGGGTTGACCACCTCCGCCACCGCCTCCGCCACCACCGTCCCGTCGCCGGCTGCGGCTCCCTCGACGGACTCCGCGGCCATCTCCACCGCGCCGGTCACGCGGGACCCGCTGTCCTCGACCACCTCAACGGTGCCGCCTCCCGCGCCGGCTGCCGCCCCCGCCGCGGCATCCGTACCGGCCCGCGTGGCTCCGGCTCCTGCCCCGGCCCCGGCCCCGGCGAGGCAGTCCTACCGGCCGGCTCCCGCGCCGGCACCCGCACCCGCACCGGCTCCCCCGTCGTCGCCCGTGCCTGCTCCGCCGGTCATCAACATCCCATTGCTCCCGGTGCAGCCACCACCAGTCGTGCAGCCGAAGCACGTGACCATCGGCTGACGTTCAGTCAATCCGACGAAAGGACCCACCATGGACCCGATCACCCTTCTCATCGGCCTCGGGGCAGCGATCATGCCGTTCCTCGGCCCCGCCGCCGCGTTCGGCATCACTCCGCTTGCCGCGGGCATCGGCGCCGCTGGCCTCGGCACCGGAAGCGCCGTCTCCGCGCTCGGGCTCGGCGGCGCTGCTGCGGCCAACCCGTTCACCGGCGCAGCTCTCCAGAGTGCCAGTGCGGACGGCTTCAACAACGGCGCCGCTGCTGTCGCCGGAGCGGTCAACGGTCTCAATATCCCGGGAGTACACATCAACATCAACTGATCCCCGGATTCACCGCCGCCCTGCCACGACCCGACTCCGGTTGGGTCGGTGCGGGGTTGCGGTGCTTGAATGGCGCGATGACCAGCGTCACCTACCTGCAGCAGACCGATGCGTCGTGGCTGCGCCCGGCTCGCCGCGCGGACCTGACGATCTCCCGGGTCTTCCCCGCCGAGCCCGCCTTCAACTCCCAGATGTACCGCGACATCGGCGGCGACTGGAAGTGGGCCGACCGTCTCGAGTGGTCGGACGGACGCTGGGCCTCCTACTGCGCAGACCCCTGCGTCACCACGTTCCGGGCGTTCCGCGGCGACGAGGTCGCCGGGTTCGCCGAGCTCCGCATGAGCCCCGCCCTCGACGCCGCAGGCCCGGGCCTCGACGAGCCGAACGACGAGGTGGACGTCGAACTGGTCTACTTCGGCCTGCTCCCCCGCTTCGCCGGCCTGGGCATCGGTGGATGGTTCCTCTCCGAGACCGCCCGGATCGCCTGGCAGGTCCCGGGATGCCGCAGGGTCTGGCTGCACACGTGCGAGGACGACTCCCCCGCCGCGATCCCCAACTACCTGTCCCGCGGGTTCGTCGAATACGCCCGAGCGGACACCGGCTGCGTCACCTGCACCGCCTGACCCACTGTTCTGCCTGACTCACTGTTCTGGCTAACTCACTGCTCCGCCAGCCGGGTCAGCGCGCGCCCACCCATCCGGGAGACCAGTTTCTCGGAGATGGCGCCGAATGTCTGCAGCTCGTCGTCGTCGAGCCCCTCGAACAACCACTCCGCCAGCGACACCCGCGCCGACACCACCTCGTCCACGATCCGCCGCGACTCGTCGGTGAGGTTCACCAACCGGACCCGCCGGTCGTCCGGCGGCATGGTCCGGACGACGTGGCCACTGGCCACCAGACCGTCGACGAGGGCGGTGACCTGGCGCGGCGAACAATCCAGGTAGGTCGCCAGCTCCACCTGCTTGCACTCGCCCTCGAGGCCCAGGACGAACAGCAGCTCAAGGCGCGGCACCGTGAGGCCGTAGTTCGCCGCGGCGCGGGCGATCGACCCCGACATCTCCTCGGCCAGCATCAATGCTCGGTCGAGAATCTCACTCACGGATAGTGCCACGTGTATATAGTTACCACTATTCACCTTTCCCACACCCGCCGACCCCGGCGGGGGACGAGGCGCAGGAGACACCGTGAACGTGACCATTCCGGCAGGATTCGACTTCACCGACCCGGACCTGTTCGAGAAACGACTCCCGCACGACGAGTGGCGCCAGCTGCGCCGGTCCGAGCCGATCCGCCGCGTCGACAAGCGCCCCGGGTCCGACGGCTTCGACGACGACCACTACTGGCTGGTCACCAAGCACGCCGACGTCAAGGAGATCTCGCGCGTGACGGGCGAGACATTCTCCGCCGGCGAGAACACCATGATCCCGCGCTTCGCCGAGGGCACCGACAGGTCGATCATCGAGGCCCAGCGCGAGATGCTCGTCAACGAGGACGGCGAGATCCACAGGAAGCACCGCCGGATCATCTCCCGCGGGTTCACCCCGCGCGGCGTCGCCGGCATGCGCGACGAGCTCGCGGACCGGGCGCGCAAGATCGTCACGGAGGCCGCCGAGACCAACGCCGACGACTTCGTGACCGCCGTGGCCTCCGAGCTCCCGCTCCAGGCGATCGCCGATCTGCTCGGCGTCCCCCAGGAGGATCGGCACAAGATCTTCGAGTGGTCCAACACCATGACCAGCTACGACGCGAAAGGCGGGATGGACGCCGCCGCCATCGCGTCCATGCAGCTCATCGACTACGCCAACAAGATGGCCGAGGACCGGGCGGCGAACCCGCGGGACGACATCGTCACCAAGCTCGTCGAGGCCGACATCGACGGCGAGCACCTCTCACCCGAGGAGTTCGGCTGGTTCGTCACCCTGCTGTCCGTGGCCGGGAACGAGACCACTCGCAACGCCACCACTCACGGCATGGTGGCCATGCTGGAGAACCCCGAGCAGTGGGAGTTGTTCAAGGCCGAACGCCCCGAGACGGCCATCGACGAGATCCTGCGGTGGGCCTCGCCCATCACCCAGTTCCAGCGCACCGCGATGGAGGACGTCGAGATCGGTGGCGTGACCATCCGCAAGGGCGAACGCGCGCTGCTCTGCTACGGCTCGGCGAACTTCGACGAAGAGGTCTTCGAGGACCCGTTCACCTTCAACATCCTCCGCGATCCCAACCCGCACGTGACGTTCGGCGGCCAGGGTCCGCACTACTGTGTCGGCGCCAACCTGGCCAGGATGCAGCTCGAGCTGATCTTCAACGCCGTGGCCGATCACCTGCCCGACCTGACCTCGCTCGGCGACCCCAAGCGGTTGCGGTCCGGCTGGCTCAACGGCCTCACCGAGTGGAAGGTCGACCTCTGCCCGATGGCGCGCTGAGCCCGGCCCCTATCCGAGCATCGCGCGCAGCAGCATGTACGCCGCTGTGCCCAGCACGATGCTCGCCGCCGCCCGCCGAAACGCCAGGTGCACTCCCAGAGTGAGCGTCAGCGCAGCGGCGGCGGGCAGCCAGGAGCCGAGCTCGGCGGTGGTGTCGCGCAGGGTGTAGACCACCAGCACGACCATGACCCCGGCCGGCATGGTCAGGCCCAGGTAGCGGACCACCTCGGAATCGCGGAGCCTCGACAGCGCGACGAACGGCGCCGCCCGCAGAACCACGGTGACCACGAACATGACGCCGAGTCCGGCGAGCAGATACGAGGTGTCGGGGACGGGGGCGGTCACAGATCCGCTCCGGCTCCGCGCCGCGTCCACGCGAACCGCGCGAGCAGTACCGCGACGAACGCACCGAGCCCCACCAGGAGCATCTGCTCCGGCACGAGCCAGGCGGCCGCCAGCCCGCAGACCAGGGCGATCACCGGGGCGGGCAGGTCCCCGCTCGCCCGCCACGCGTCGACGGCGAGGACCGCGAACAGCGCCGTGAGCGCGAACTGAAGACCGTCCAGGCCATCGGGCAGCGCCGCCCCGACCAGCGCTCCGACGATGCCCGGGACCACCCACAGCATCTGGCAGGTGATCGAGATGGTCAGCGTGCGTGGCCCCGTCATGTCCGCGCGCCGCTTGGTGGCGGTGATCGCGTAGGCCTCGTCGGTGAGCGCGTAGACGGCGTAGAACCGACCCGCGCGCGACCGGATGGTCTCGAGCGGAAAGCTCAGTCCGTAGAAGATGTGGCGGAAGTTCACCAGAAAGGTGGCGGCGGCCAGCGAATACAGGGGAGTGACGGCCATGAGCAGACCGATCGCGAGGAACTCCATCGACCCCGCGTAGATGAGGACGGAGAACACCGGCGCCCACCACCAGTCGAAACCCGCCTGGGTGAGCAGTACCCCGAAGGCCAGGCCCAGCGGGATCAGACCCAGCCCCACCGTCGAGCAGTCCGCCAGACCCTTGCGGATCTCGGTGGCGGTGGAGGGGGAGGGCGACGGCACCCGAGGGAGTCTAGCCACGACCCGCCCACGCGCCCCTCGACCTCGGCGCAACGGAGGCCCACACTGGGGGTATGCCCACGACGGAACCCGGGGAGGGGCCCGGCGAGGAGCCCGGGCCCGCCTTCCTCCGGCGCACTCCCGCGTTGCCCGGAGTCGCTGCCCTCTACGGCTATGCAGGCGTAGAGGCTGGGCCTCGGTCCCATCGACCTCCCCACCGTGGGCTGCCGTCCACCCTGCTCACCGTCGTGGTGG
>JBKBUP010000173.1:0-5886 GCA_046289795.1 Dietzia sp.
GGGACGGCTCAGCCCGCGCGATCGGGCGGCGTGCTCCGGCCGGAGCAGATCGAGACCCCGGCCCCCGAGCCAACCCCCCAGCCAGCCCCCGAACCGGCGCCCCAGCCGTCCCCCGAAATCCGCTACCCGGAATCCGGATCCGCTACGGCCATAGGGGTAGCGGATCGGGAGGTAGAGCAGCGGATCTCGGCAGCGGAGGGCCGGGCGGAAGGCCGGACCGGTCTGTCAGAGGCTGAAGAGCTTCGCGGCGTTGCCGTGCCACACCGCCCGTAGCCAGTCGTCGCCCATCCCGAGTCCCGCCAGGGCATCGAGCTGGTGCGCGAACGGGTAGGGGATGTTGGGGAAGTCGGTCCCCAGCAAGATCTTCTGCCCGAGGTCGGCGAGCCGCCCGCGTTCGGAGGCGGGGAACGGGCTGATCTCCTCGACGAAGTCGGTGAACGCCATGGTCGTGTCCAGGTAGACGCCGCTGTAGCGCTCGGCCAGGTCCAGGAACTCCGAGTACTCGCCCATGCCCATGTGGGCGATGATCAGCGGCAGGTCCGGGAACTTCTCGAGCACGGCCGCGACCGGCTCCGGCCCAGTGAAGGTTCCCGCCACGGGGCCGCTACCGCAGTGGATCACCGTGGGCAGCTGCGCCTCCGCGAGCTGACCCCACACCGGGTCCAGCAGCGGATCGCTCGGGTCGTACTCGCCCACCTGGATGTGCGACTTGAACACCCGGGCGCCGGACTCGATCGCGTCCCGCACGTAGTCGCCCGCGGTCGGCTCGGGGAAGAAGGTCGCGGTGTGCAGGCAATCGGGGTGCCGTGAGGCGAAGTCCGCCGACCACGAGTTGAGCCACGCCCCCATGTCCGCCTTGTGCGGGTACAGCATCGAGGAGAACGCCAGCACCCCGTAGGACCTCAGCCGCTCGACGCGCTCGTCCTCGGCCTCCCGGTAGGTGATCGGCCACTTCCGCCCGACCTTGGGGCCGGCGGCGTCGAAGTAGTCCCACACCTTGGCCATCACCCGGTCGGGCATGAAATGCGTGTGGACGTCGATGATCCCGGGTAGACCCAGCGGTTCCCACAGAGCGCGCACCTGTGCTGCTTCTTCGGCGGGATCGGGAGGGGTCACGGAGCCGGTGAGGGTTGCGGTGCCGTGGTGGATACACATGGGTCCGAGGGTAGGGCCAGCGTGGTCCTCCGGCCGACCGATCGGGCCCGCCCCGAGGGCGACCACCCCCGAGCGCCCGGAGTCGGAACCCGCAGTCGGGGGTCATATGCGCCCGGTGCCGACGGAGAAAATGTTCTTGACAAGAAAGATTGTCGGTAGGAGGCTGGGAAGCATGCAGGACATCGGAGTGATCGACAGTGCCGAGGTGGCGACCGCCGCCCTGGCCCCGATCCGCACGCGACTTTTGGCAGAGCTCTCCGAGCCGGCGTCGGCCACCACGCTCGCCGCCCGGCTGGGGATACCGAGGCAGAAGCTCAACTACCACCTGCGGCAACTCGAGAAGCACGGGCTGGTCGACCTGGTCGAGGAGCGACGGCGTGGAAACGTCCACGAACGGATACTGAGGGCCTCGTCGCGGTCGTACGTCGTCTCTCCCGGGGTGATGGGGCAGGTCCAGCCGGTCGTCGGAGTCGACCGCGACCAGGCCTCGCCACGGTGGCTCCTCGCGCTCGCCTCGCGCATGGTGCGCGAGGTGGGTGAGCTGATCGTGGGCGCACGCCGGACCGGCAAGCGGGTCGGGACGTTCGGTCTCGACGGCGAGGTGCGCTTCGCCACCCCGGCCGACCGCGCGGCGTTCGCCGACGAACTCACCGACGCGATCACGAGGCTCGTGTCCGAGTACCACGACGACTCCTCCGACGGGGGCCGCCGACACCGGATCATCGTGGGGATGCACGCCGTCCCACCTGAGAGTGCGGCGCGACCCGAGAGTGCCGCCCCACCCGAGAGTGAGGAGAAGGACGATGTCTGAACAGCCCAAACGGCTCGAGAAGGTCATCGAGCTCGACGCCACGCCGGAGGAGGTGTGGGAGGCCGTCGCCACAGGTGAGGGGTTGGCGTGCTGGTTCGTGCCGCACCGGTTCGACCCGCCGGAGGGAGGCGTCGGCGCCCGCGTCGTGTCCGACTTCGGTTCGGGCAACATCGCCGAGGCCACGGTCCGCGAGTGGGAACCCGGACGGCGCTACTCGTCCTCGGCGGACGGCCAGACGGAGGTCGTGGAGTTCCTCGTGGAGGGGCGCGAGGGCGGCGGTACCGTGCTGCGCCTCATCCACAGCGGCATCACCGGCGAGGACTGGGAGGCCGAGTACCACAGCCGCGGCTGGGACGGCTTCCTGGCAAACCTGCGCCGCTACTTCGAGCACTTCCGTGGGCTCGCGCCGGTCACCGTGTCGATCATCGCGTTCACCGAACTCGACAAGGACGGCATCTGGGCGCTGTTCGACGGCGCGCTCGGCATCGACGGGCCGCCGGCGGTCAGCGACGCCGTGCACCTGACGCCCGACGGGCTCGACCCGATCGACGGCGTGGTGGAGGTGGCCGAACCGGGCAACCTCGGCATCCGCAGCGACCGCGGCGCCCACTTCTTCAGCGGTGACGGCGCGTGGGGGATGGTCACCGTCATGCACTACTACTTCGGTGAGGGCCTCGACCGCGACGCGCTCAATGCCGGGTGGCAGAACTGGACCGACGGACTCTTCCCGCCGCCGGCCGTCACCCCGCCGCCGGACTAGCAGGCGTCAGCGGCGGGCGGCGGTCAGGCGTTCGCGGCGCAACTGCTCGACCGCCGGCACCTCGACGGGCGGAAGCGAGTCCACGCCCAGCGCGCGGCACAGCAGCAGGTCCGCCAGCTCGGGGTTCCGCGCGAGCACCGGGCCGTGCATGTAGGTCGCGATCATCGAGCCCTGCACCACTCCCTCGACCGCACCGCCCGCGCGCGCGGGGTCACCGGCCGGGACGCCGTTGCCCACGCCCGCGGTCACCCGCCCGAGCGCAGCGGCGTCGGGACCCAACACGGTGGCGCCCATGTGGTTCTCGAAACCGGTCAGGGTCTGGGTGAGCCCGGCCAGCTGCGGCGCCACCACCAGCTCGCCGATCGAGCGCGTGGCCTGCGGCGAGGTGGTCACGTCCAGCAGGCCCAGCCCGGGCGCGCGGGACCCGTCGGAGACCATGAACCACTCGCCGAACACCTGCATCCCGGCGCAGATCGCCAACACCGGCACCCCGCGCGCGACGGCCCGCTGCACCCCGGGCGAGCCGGACAGGTGCCGGGACGCGAGCTTCTGGGCGGTGTCCTCGCCACCGCCCACCGTGTAGACGTCGCACGAATCGGGTACCGCGTCGTCGAGGGTGATGCGGACGATCTCGGCGTCGTAGCCGCGCCACCTCAACCGCTGGCGCAGGATCAGGGAGTTGCCGTCGTCGCCGTAGGTGCCCATGACGTCGGGGAGCACCAGGCCGATGCGCACTGTCGACTCGGTGGGTCGCGGGGAATCGGGGGAGACGGTGTCGAGCGGTGAGGCGGAGGCCCCGGCATCGCGGTCGGTCATCGCTGCTGCTCCTTCCGGGCGGCGATCGCGCGCCCGAGGTCGCGGAACGCGGTGTAGTTGGCCAGCACCTCGACCCGGCCGGGTGGGCATCGTCTGATCGCGGCCAGCGGGTCGGGCTCGAGACGGTGCTCGACCCCGGCGTAGGTCAGGCGCACCGACAGGTCCGCGGCCCGCTCGCCGGAGGCGTACACGGACACGCCCTCGAAGCTCTCGAAGCGCACGTCCCACAGCCACGACAGGTCCACGCCGTCGGCCACCTGGCCGTTGACCGCGATCACCAGGCCGTCGGCGGAGGTGTCGATCATCCCGAGCGCCTCCTGCCAGCCGGCCGGGTTCTTGGCCAGCAGCAGATGCGCGGCGCGACCGTCGACGTCGACCGTCGAGTAGCGGCCCGCGACGTCGTCGACACCCTCGACGGCCCGGACCGCGGCCACCGGGTCGGCCCCCATCGCCACGGCGGCGGCCACGGCCTGGGCGGCGTTGCCACGGTTGGCCCGCCCCGGGATGGCCAGGTTCATGGGCTCGGTGAAGCCGTCGGGCCCGTGGATCGCGTCCTCGGTGACCCACCAGTCGGGCTCGGGCCGGGCGAACTGCCGGCCGTCGGGCAGGGTGCCCTTCGCCTGCCAGTGCACGGCGCCGGCCTCGTCGACCGTCCGGGTGATCGGCTCACCGGTGCGCGGGCAGCTCACCGAGTCGCCGGCCCACGCGTTGCCGGCCGCCACCCACACCACCGACGGGTTGTCGAAGGCGACGGAGGTGATCATCACGTCGTCGCAGTTGGCCACCACCGTGGCCTGCGGCTGCGCCGCCACCCCGGCCCGGAGCCGTCGCTCGATCGAGTTGATCTCGCCCACCCGGTCCAGCTGGTCGCGGCTCAGGTTGAGCAGCACGATCGCCTCGGGGGAGGTGTTCTCCGCGACCGCCGGGGTGTGCAGTTCGTCCACCTCGATCGCCGCCAGCGGGGCCGCCCGGTCGGCGCCGAGCGCGGAGACGATCCCGGCGTCCATGTTGTCGCCGTTGGCGTTGGAGGCCACCGGAGCGACCGTGGACAGCGCGGAGGCGACCATCCTCGTCGTCGTCGACTTGCCGTTGGTCCCGGTGACCAGCACGGTCCGCCGACCGGCGGCGAGCTGGGACATCAGGCCGGGGTCCAGCTTGAGCGCGACCAGGCCGCCGATCATCCCGCCCGACCCGCGGCCGGACACCCGCGAGGCCCAGGTGGCCAGACGGGAGACGGCCACGGCTGCGCGGCCACGGGGGGTCAGTGCGGAGTGCGCGCGGGAACTCATGCGACGAGTCTAGGCAGGCGCGCCGGCTCAGAAACGCGCCGCACCGCCGAGCGCCCGGGCCACGTCGCGCCCGAGCCCGGCTATCACCTCGTCCGGAGTGTCATAGGTGCCCGCGGCGGTGGCGATCACGGCGACCGCATACCGGCCGGAGGCGGTGTTGACCACGGCGATGTCGTGGGCCTCGGTGTCGGTCTCGCCGGTCTTGTTGGCGGTGGACCCCTCGGGGAGGTGGGCCGGCAACTTCCACACCCGCTCCTGGTCGCTCATCAGGCCGAGCACGATCCGCGCGACCGCGGGCGAGGTCAGGGCCTCGCTGCTGGGCGCCCGACCGTCGGCGGCCCGGACCAGCTCGGTCAGGTACTCCACGCTGCCGCGCGCGCTGACCCGGCTCCAGTCACCGGTCCACTCCCAGCGGAAGGCGCCGCCGGTGTGGAACTCGTCGGCCAGGTCCACCCGGTCGGTCACGTCGTTGATCGCCTCGATGGGGTCGTCGGTGTCGGGCGCCTCCGGACCCTCGACGGAGAGGTCGTAGAGCAGGTTCGCGGCCTCGTTGTCCGAGACGGAGACGGCCTGCTCCAGCAGCTCGTCGAGCGGTCCGTAGGGGGTCTCGGCGGTGGGGTCGGCGTCCCAGGCCTCGAGCGCGGCCACCGCGTAGGCCACCTTGATCACCGAGGCGGCGTAGCGGGGTTCGTCGTCGCCGGCGCACACCACGCGCTCGTCGGGGGAGTCGATCGCCAGGACGCACGCCGCCAGTTGGTGTCCCGCCAGTTCGGCGTCGGCGACAGCCCCGGACAGCAGCGGACCCACCTCGCGCCAGCCGGACGGCACCGGCCGCACGCGGTGGGCGGTGTCCTCGACCCGGCCGTCCGGTACGGAGGCGGCACGCTGAGCCGGGCCGGGGTGGGTGCTGGCGGACGCGGTGTCCGGGCTCCCCAGCTCGGTGCCGGGCGCGGTCACCGCCACACCGAGCAACGCCGCCAGGCACAACGCGCCGTAACCGCCCACCGCGAGCCGGAGCAGTCGACGGGTGCGACGCCGCGCCCGCACCGGGGCAT
>JBKBUP010000174.1:0-5779 GCA_046289795.1 Dietzia sp.
CCCGGCACTTCGTCCTGGTCATCGCGTTCGGCACCGTGGTGTTCGGCGCGCTCGCCGTGGCGTTCGCCTACCGCTTCGAGCGCATCCGGACCTTCTTCAACACCTTCGTCGGGGACTTCTCGAACCCTCAGGGTTCGGCGTACCAGTCGTATCAGGGGATGCTCTCGCTGGCCGAGGGCGGCTTGTTCGGGGTGGGCCTGGGCCAGTCCAGCGCCAAGTGGTTCTACCTGCCCGAGGCCACCAACGACTTCATCTTCGCGATCATCGGCGAGGAGCTCGGCTGGTTCGGCGCGGCCGTGGTCGTCTCGCTGTACCTCGCCCTGGGCTGGGCTGGCATGCGCATCGCGATGCGGTCGGCCGACCCGTTCCGGCGCCTGCTGGCGGGCACGATCACGGCCACGGTCGTACTGCAGGCCTTCATCAACATCGGGTACGTGGTGGGCCTGCTCCCGGTCACGGGCCTGCAGTTGCCCCTCATCTCCAACGGTGGTACCTCGGCGGTCGTCACACTGACCTCGCTCGGCCTCCTCGCCAACTGCGCCCGGCACGAGCCCGAGGCGATCTCCGCGATCCTCAGCTCGCCCGAGCGGCGTCGTCGTCGCTGGTTCACCCTCCCGGACCCGCGCCCGTACACCCCTGAGCGACCGGTGCCCGCCTCGGATGCACCCGGCCGCTCGAGTGCCGGTGCCCGGCGATACGGCGAGCCCGTCACCCGGCAGGCGGCACCGCGGCCGGCCGCCGCACGACCGACTGCCGCACCATCGTCTGCCACACGATCGTCGACTACACGGTCGTCGACTACGCGATCGTCGACTACACAGGGCCGCGACAGGTCCTCGGCCACTCGAGGGGCCGCCCAGCCCGCACCGGCACCGCGTCCGGCGCGCGGCGCCCCCAAGGCCCCGGCGTACGAGTCGATGCCGATCCCGGCCGACACCGCTCGTGACCGCCGCCGCGGGGCCACCGCCATGACCGGTCGCAACGCTCGTCCGGTCCGCGGTCGGGAGGCGGAACGCCGCCAGCCCCGTCGCCCCGCACCCGAGCCCGGAACCCGGCAGTCCCCGGGCGCAGGCAAGCCCAGCCCGATCCACCGGGGACGGGAGCGATGAGCGCCCCTCGTCCCGGTGGACCCTCGGTCCTGGTCGTGGGCGGTGGGACCGCGGGCCACATCGAGCCCGCCCTCGCCGTGGGGGAGGCGGTCGTCGGGCTCGACCCGACCGCACGCGTCACCGCCGTCGGCACCCCCAAGGGCCTCGAGACGGAACTCGTCCCGCGCCGCGGGGTCCCACTCGAGCTGGTCGACCCCGTGCCGCTGCCCCGGAGCTTCGGTGGCGACCTGTTCCGGCTACCCGCACGGTTGGTGCGTGCGGTGCGCGGCGCCCGCGACGTGCTGCGCCGGACGGAGGCCGACGTCGTGGTGGGGTTCGGCGGTTACGCCTGTGTCCCCGTGTACCTGGCGGCAGCTCTCACCAGGGGCCGGGTCCCGATCGTGGTCCACGAGGCCAACTCACGTGCGGGGATAGCCAACAAGCTCGGCGCCCGGTTCGCGGTGGCGATCCTGGCGGCGGTCAGCGATTCCGGACTGGACGCCCGGGTGGTGGGCAACCCGGTCAGACAGGCCGTGGCCACCCTCGACCGCGCGGCACTCCGCGCCGAGGCCCGCGCGACCTTCGGGCTGGATCCCGATGCGCCGACCGTGCTGGTCGTGGGTGGATCACAGGGGGCGAGGTCCCTCAACGCCGCGATGGCCGGTGTCGCCCGGGAGTTCTCACGCGCCGGCGTCGGCGTGCTCCACGCGGTGGGGCCCAAGAACACCGGGGACGCCCCGCACGTCGACGGGGACGGTCCCGCGTACGTGGTGGTGCCGTACCTGGACCGCATGGACCTGGCGTACGCGGCCGCCGACCTGATCCTGTGCCGGTCGGGGGCCATCACGGTGGCCGAGGTGTCCGCCGTCGGGCTTCCCGCGGTGTTCGTGCCGCTCCCGCACGGCAACGGGGAGCAGGCACTCAACGCCCGTGACCTGGTGGCCGGCGGGGCGGCGTTGCTCGTCGAGGACGCGGCACTGACGCCGGAGTACCTGCGGTCCACGATCCTGCCGCTCGCTCTGGACGGCAACCGCCTGCAGACGATGTCCGCTGCCGCCGTCAGTGGCGGCTCACGAGATGCGGCGGAGGTCGTGGCGCGGATCGCGCTCGACGCCGCCGGGAAGGCCCGGCGTTGACCGAGAGCACCACACCAGCAGACGCGGTCGCCGGGGCGACCGTGTCCGGAGACGCCGTGTCCGGAAAGGTCGTGTCCGGAGACGTCGTGCCCGCCACCCTGTCCCGGGTCCACATGATCGGCATCGGTGGCGCGGGCATGTCCGCCGTAGCGCGCATCCTGCTCGACCACGGTGTGGCGGTCTCGGGCAGCGACGCCCGTGATTCAGCGGACCTGCGCGCACTCGAGGCCCGCGGTGCGGTGGTCCGTGTCGGCCACGATGCCGCCGCGCTGGAAGCGCTCGACGCACCGCCGCAGATCGTGGTGATCTCCAAGGCGGCGATCCCCGCGGACAACCCCGAACTGATCGCGGCCCGGGCCTCCGGTATCCCCGTCGTCACCCGATCCCAGGTCCTGGGTCACCTCGCCCGGGCGGGGCGCTCGATCATGGTGTGCGGCACGCACGGGAAGACCTCCACGACCTCGATGCTGATCGCCGGGATGCTGGCCGCCGGTGCGGACCCGTCCTTCGCCGTGGGGGGAACGGTCCTGCAGTTCGGCACCAACGCCCACGGCGGAGCCGACCCGGTGTTCGTGGCCGAGGCCGACGAGTCCGACGGTTCGCTGGTGCACTACGAGCCCGACGTGGTGATCCTGACCAACGCGGAGCCCGACCACCTCGATCACTTCGGCACGGCCGAGGCGTACTTCGAGGTCTTCGACACCTTCCTCGCCCGCATCCCGGACACCGGTGTCCTGGTGGCGTGCCTCGACGACGCGGGAGCGGCCGAGCGCGCGCGACGGGCCGCCGCCGTGGGGGTCCGGGTGGTGGGATACCGCACCGCCACCGGCCCGGAGACGGACCTGCCGGTGGCGGGTGAACTCGCCGGGATCGACGTCGACTCCGGTGGGACCCGGGCCCGGCTCACGCTCGACGGGCAGTCGCGCGGCGAGCTCCACGTGGGAACCCCGGGCGGACACATGGCGCTCAACGCGCTCGCCGCACTCCTGGCCGCCCGTGAGGTCGCCGGGGTCGCGGGGATCGACGTCGACGATTTCCTCTCCGGACTGTCCGGGTTCGGGGGAGTGGGGCGCCGGTTCGAACCCAAGGGATCGGCGGTCGTGCAGGGTGGACTGGTGCGGGTGTACGACGACTACGCGCACCACCCGACCGAGGTCAGGGCCGTCCTGAGTGCCGGGCGGGAGATCGTCGCCTCGGACGGGGGTCGCCTGATCGCCGTCTTCCAGCCCCACCTGTACTCGCGGACCCGCATCTTCGCCGAGGAGTTCGGGCAGGCCCTGTCGCTGGCCGACGAGGTGGTGGTGCTCGACGTGTACGGCGCACGCGAGCAGCCCGAGGCCGGCGTCGACGGTGGACTCGTGGCCCGCCACGTCACGTCCCCGGTCCATCACGTGCCGGACCTCGACGCGGCGGCGACCACGGTGTCGGCCATCGTCCGGCCGGACGACGTGGTCTTCACGCTCGGCGCCGGCGACATCACCACGCTCGGCCGGCGGATCGTGGCAGGGCCCGGGGGCAGCGGGGCGGATTCACCCGCGGGGTCCGAACCGTGACCGACGAGCCGCTCGAGCACCCGGCGGACGAGCCGGACCCGACGACCTCGGACGACCCGGACCGGAGACTCGCCGCGGCCGACGTGCGGAGCTCGGACGAGCGGGTGCGGCACTCCGACCCGGCGGTCCGGGCCACGTTGCGCAGGCGACGTCGCCGCACCAACCGCGTCTACGTCGGGCTCGGCGTGGCGCTGGTCGTCCTCCTGGTCGGATACGTCGCGCTGTACTTCCTGCCCGTGTTCTCCGTCCGGGACGTCCAGGTGGTCGGGACCCGGACGATCCCCGTGGAGGCGGTGACGGAGCGGGCGGCGGTGTCCCCCGGGACCCCGCTGCTCCAGGTGGACACCCACGCGGTGGCGCGCCGCGTGGCGGGGATCCCGAGGGTGGACCAGGTCACCGTCAGGCGGGACTACCCCTCGAGCCTGCGGATCGAGTTGATCGAGCGGACCGCCCTGGTCGTGGTGGAGGTCGACGGCGAGCAGCATCTGGTCGACGGGCAGGGTATCGACTTCGGTCAGGGGGATCCGCCGCCCGACACACCTGTTCTCACCGTCGGCGAGGAGGCCCGCTCCGACCTGCCCGGGATCGTCCGTGACCTGTCGACGATCTTCGCCGAGGTCCGGGGAACCGCGGGCCAGGAGATCGTGGCGGTCGACGTGGAGACGCCGGCGTCGATCGTGCTCACCCTCGTCGACGGGCGGACCGTGGAGTGGGGGGCCGCGGGTCGCGACCACGAGAAGGCGGTCGCGTTGCAGATGGTCCTCGAGCAGCCCGGTCAGGTCTGGAACGTGTCGAATCCGGCGCTGCCCGCCTCGCGGTAGACCGACACGCCCGCGAGCCTCGTGGACGTGCGGGGCCGGTGCCCCTACCGTGTGATCCGACGGCGGAAACCGCCTCTGACCAGCAACTTTAACCCTCAACTAGAGGGTGAGAGTTAGGTGAGAGTCTTTCGTCGAGACAGCATGCAACCGAGCACGACACCCCCACAAGGAAGGCCGGGCCTCGATGAGCTCACCGCACAACTACCTCGCAGTCATCAAGGTCGTCGGAATCGGGGGCGGCGGTGTCAACGCCGTGAACAGGATGATCGACGAGGGCCTCAAGGGCGTCGAGTTCATCGCGGTGAACACCGATGCGCAGGCCCTGCTCATGTCTGACGCGGACGTCAAGCTCGACGTCGGACGCGAACTGACCCGCGGCCTGGGTGCCGGCGCCGACCCGGAGGTCGGCCGCAAGGCGGCGGAGGACCACAAGGACGAGATCGAAGAGGTCCTCAAAGGGGCCGACATGGTCTTCGTCACGGCCGGAGAGGGCGGCGGCACCGGCACCGGCGGCGCGCCGGTCGTCGCGGCCATCGCGCGCAAGCTCGGTGCGCTCACCGTCGGCGTCGTCACCCGCCCGTTCTCGTTCGAGGGCAAGCGTCGCGGGGGACAGGCCGAGGCGGGGATCGAGGGCCTGCGCGAGGCCTGCGACACGCTCATCGTGATCCCGAACGATCGTCTGCTCCAACTCGGCGACGCGGGCGTGTCCATGATGGAGGCCTTCAAGACCGCCGACGAGGTCCTGCTCAACGGAGTGCAGGGGATCACCGACCTCATCACCACCCCCGGCGTGATCAACGTCGACTTCGCCGACGTCAAGGGCGTCATGTCCGGAGCCGGCAGCGCGCTCATGGGCATCGGCTCCTCGCGCGGCGAGGGCAGGGCCTACAAGGCCGCGGAGGCCGCCATCAACTCGCCGCTGCTGGAGACCACGATGGAGGGCGCCAAGGGCGTGCTCATGTCGATCGCCGGCGGCAGCGACCTCGGCCTGTTCGAGATCAACGAGGCCGCGACCCTCGTCCAGGAGGAGGCGCACCCCGACGCCAACATCATCTTCGGGACCGTCGTCGACGACTCGCTCGGCGACGAGGTGCGGGTGACCGTCATCGCGGCCGGGTTCGAGGGCGGTTCCCGTCAGACCTCCGGAACGGGTCAGCTGCGGCGCGGTCGCCACCATCTGG
>JBKBUP010000175.1:0-5620 GCA_046289795.1 Dietzia sp.
TCGACCCCGGGGGCCAGGTGGTCGAGCACGGCGATCTCCTGCGGGAGCTGCGCGAGCGCCTGCTCGTCCGTCGGGAACCGGAACACCAGGTCCCGATGCCCGAGGGAGTCGACCCCGCTGCACCCCCGGCAGATCACCACGACGTGGTCCCAGCCCTCGTCGATCCGCTGCGCCGACTCCCAGGCGAGTGCCGGGAACGCGGCGCGGATCGCGTCGAGCTCAGCTGAGCAGTCGGATGAGCAGTCGGCTGGATCGCAGGCTGGGTGGTCTAGGTCGCGGTCGGTGGGCACGCATCAGACGGTAGTCATCCGGCCCCGCCCAGCAATCCGCTACCCCGTTGAGAGGTTCGCTACCCGAATCGGATAGCGGACCGCACAGCGGGGTAGCGGATTTCCGGGTGGGTGGGGGGTGGGGTCAGCGCCGTAGTGCCGCGACCGCCCGGCATGCCAGGTAGATGACGAACGAGATGGTGGTGACGAACACCGAGACCGGCACCCCGGGGGCGAGCGAGAGCAGCATGCCACCGACCGCCGCGACCTGGGCGAACAGGATCGTCAGCGCGATCGCCCGCCCGGGGCTCGAGGTGACCGCGGCAGCAGCGGCGGCCGGCGTGATGAGCAGCGAGAGCACCAGTAGCGCACCCACCACCTGGACCGCCTGGGCGGCCGCGAGTCCCACCAGCACCGCGAAGATCAGGTTGATGGTCCGCACCGGCACGCCCCGGGCCTCGGCGACCTCGGGATCCGCGGAGGAGAAGACCAGCGGCCGGTAGAGCGCGATCAGCGTGACGCAGATGATCACCGCGACCACGGCCATCTGGATCATGCCGTGCTCGGACACGCCCACGATCTGCCCGGTGAGCAGCGAGAAGCTGGTTCCCGACCGGCCCGGGTAGAGGTGGATGAACAGCACGGCCATGCCGAGACCGAACGCCATGACCACGCCGATCGAGCTGTCGCGTTGGGAGGCGCGGGAGCCCATGAGTCCGAAGATCAGTGCGGCCACCACGGAACCGAGGATCGCACCCAGACCCAGGTTCAGGCCGAACAGCAGGGCGGCGGCGGCTCCGGTCAGGGCGAGCTCGCTGGCCCCGTGTACGGAGAACGACATCTGTCGCATGACGATGAACGGACCGATCGCACCGGCCAACAGGCCGAGCAGCGCGATCGCGACCAGGCCGTACAGCACGAAGTCCTGCCGGAGCAGGTGCGCGGTGACCTCGGTGTCGGCGATCGATCCGGCGATCTCGAGCAGGCGGTCCATCGTTACGCTCCGTGTCCGGGGTGGGTCTCATCGTGGTGGTGGTGGCCGGTCGACCAGGGCTCGGCGCACAGGTGTTGGGTGTCGCCCACCACGATGATCTGGCCGCGCACCCGCAGCACCTCGACGGGCGAGGAGTAGAGGTCGGACATGACCTCGGTGGTGAACACCTCTTCCGGGGTGCCGATGCGGTGCCGCCCGTCCACGAGGTAGACGATCCGGTCGACCATCGGGAGGACCGGGTTGATCTCGTGGGTGACGAAGAGGACGGCGGTGTCGTGTTGCCGGCGACGGTGGTCGAGCACGGAGGCCACGGTGCGCTGGCCGGTGAGGTCCAGGCTCAGCAGCGGCTCGTCGCAGAGCATGACGCACGGGTCGCAGGCGATGGCCTGGGCCACCCGGACGCGTTGCTGCTCGCCTCCGGACATGCGACCGAGCGGCTTGTCCGCCAGCGTGCCGGCCCCGAGTCGGTCCAGCGCGTCCTCGACCACCCGACGCTTCTCGCCGCGGCGGGACGGCCATCCCGGGCCCCAGCGGGTGCCGTCGATCCCGAGCCCCACCAGGTCGCGTCCACGCAGGGTGATGCCGGGGTCGAACGCCCGCTGCTGTGGGACGTAGCCCAGGTGGGTCCCGCGGTCGCCCGGGGCGCGGCCGTCGACGAGGACGGTCCCGGAGTCGGGCGCCAGTTCGCCGAGCAGCACCTTGAGCAGGGTGGTCTTGCCGGCACCGTTGGGGCCGAGCACCGCGACGAACTCGCCGGCAGCCACCTCGAGGTCGAGGTCGCGGATGAGGGTGCGCCCCCCGCGTGAGACCGTCACCGACTCCAGGGAGACGACGGGCCCGGGGCCGGGGGTGCCGCGGAAGTGGGGTGACACCGGGTCAGTGCCCGCCGTCGGCGACCGGGGTCGCGCCGTCGAGGGCCGAGGACAGCGAGTCGACGATGCTCGTCATCCAGGTGGTGTAGTCCACGCCTTCGGGGAGGGTCTCGGTGAGGTCGACGACGACGACGTCCGCCGACTCGGCCGCGTCGCGGACCCGGGCGGTGACGGGGGTCTCGGTCTGGTTGTTGAACGCCAGGAACGCGACCTCACGCTCGGCGAGCAGGTCGAGCATGGCGGAGAGGTCGGCCGCGGACGGATCGGTGTCGTCCTCGATCGAGGCCAGGAATCCGCGCGGGGTCAGGTCGACCATGTGAGCGGCGTCGAACAGGTGGGCGCCGACCCGCTCGGTCTGCGCGTAGGGGAAGTGTCCGCGCTCGTCGATCTCCTCGAGCTGCTCCTCGAGCGGGGCGAGGGTGTCGGCGAAGCGGCGGGCGTTGTCCCGGTACTCCTCGGCGTTCTCCTCGTCGATCGTCGCCAGCTCCTCGGCCACCCGCTCGGCCACCGCGGCCGCGGTGGGCAGGCTGAACCAGACGTGCTCGTTGGTGTCGGAAGCCTGCTCGTCGTGTCCGTGCGAGTCGTCGCCGTGTTCCTCGGCGTGGTCGTCGTGTCCGTGCTCGTCGTCGTGGGAGTGCTCGGCGACCGTCTCGCCCGTCACGCGCGCGTACTCGTCGACCGCCCGCACCACGGGGACGTCCGCGGCGTTCTCCAGGGCCCGGTCCACGAAGGCGTCGTAGCCGGCGCCGTTGTAGACCACGAGGTCCGCGTTGGCGACCGCCGCGGCGTCGGCCGGGCTCGCCTCGTAGGAGTGCGGGTCGGCGGCCGGGTCGGAGATCACGGACTCGACGGTCGCGTTCCCTCCCGCGACCTGCTCGGCGATGTCGGCGTAGACGGTGGTGGAGGCCACGAGGTTCGGGCCGCCCGCGGCGGTGCCGTCGTCCGAGCCGTCCTCGGACCCGCAGGCGGTGAGGACGGCCCCTCCGACGAACGCGGCCACGGTGAGGGCGGCCGCCCTCGACAGGCGGGGACGACGGGGGACGGGGGATGACGACATCACGAGTACCGCTCTCGTAGTAATGGGAACCGTTGTCGTTAAGTGTACGGCGACGACCGCTCCCGGGTGCAATCCCGGGGTCAGGCCCGCAGTTCGGCGAGCCGGGAGAGCAGCCCGACCACCGCGGGGATGTCGGCCACGCGGTGTGCCGCGAGCGTCTGGCCGTCGCCGACCTTGATGCCGAGATCCCCGTCCCGGAGGCGTGCGAAACCGCGCTCGTCGGTCACGTCGTCGCCGATGAAGATCGCGATCTCCGGCCCGGTCTGCTCGACCAGCTTCTCGATCGCCGCGCCCTTGCTGGCCTCGCGGACCGCGATCTCCACGACGTTCTTGCCCTCGGTCACGAACACTCCGTCGAGGGCGGCGGGCCCGGCCATGGCCTCGGCCATCGCCTTCTGGCGCAGGGCCGGGTCCTCGACCGGGCGGACGTGCAGGACGGCGGCCGTGGGCTTGGATTCGACGTGCGCCCCGGGGGTGCGCGAGACGATCTCCTCGAGCTCGGAACCCACCCGGGCGAGCCGCGCGAGCTCGTCGTCGTCCAGTGGGGTGTCGAACCCGCCCTCCCACTCCGACCCGTGGCTGCCCACCAGGACCACCGGCGCGACGGCGCCGCTCACCTGGGCCAGTGCGGCGCGGTTTCGGCCGGACAGCAGGGCGACGGTGGTCCGCGGCAACCCGGCGAGGCGCTCGAGCGCGTCGATGGCACCGGGCGCCGGGACGGCGAGGGTCGGGTCGTCGACGAACGGCGCCAGGGTGCCGTCGTAGTCGCACGCGATCACGAGGGTGGGCGACTCCGCGGCCCGGTGCAGGGCGGCGGCGAGTTCGGGGGCGCTGTGGTCAGCTGGGGTCATGGCACCCAGATTAGAAGGCGAACCCGCCCGGGGGTGTGATGTCCGGATCCGCGCCCGCGGATTCGGGGAGGCCGGAGTGTTGACGAGGCCGGGGGCAACTGTAGGATTGTCGACAATCTGACGGAAGGTACACGGATGACGACTTCCCTGACGGCCCTGGAGCTCTCCGGGCGCTTCCGGAGCGGCGCGCTCTCCCCGGTCGACGCCGCGGAGCACGCGCTGGAGGCGATCGAGCGGGTCGACGGCGAGATCAACGCCTTCTGTCACCTCGATCGCGAGGAGACCCTCGCGTCCGCCCGTCGATCGGAGGACCGGTACCGGCGAGGTGAGCCCCTCAGCCCGATCGACGGGGTCCCCACCTCGATCAAGGACATCTTCTACACCCGCGGGGTGCCGACACTGCGTGGTTCGCGACTGCTCGCCGACAAGGCCGGGGCCGCCGACCCCGACTCGTGGCCCGACGACGCCCCGGTGACCTCCGCGGTACACGAGGCCGGTTGCGTGGTGATCGGCAAGACCACGACCCCGGAGTTCGCCTGGAAGGGGGTCACCGACAACACCCTCACCGGCATCACCCGGAACCCCCACGACACCGACCTCACCCCGGGCGGGTCGAGCGGAGGGGCGTCGGCAGCGGTCGCCGCCGGGCTCGGCCAACTCGCCCTGGGCACCGACGGTGGCGGCTCGGTCCGGATCCCCGCCGCGTTCTGCGGGATCGTCGCGCTCAAACCCACCTACGGCGTGATCCCCATGTTCCCGTCGAGCCCGTTCGGCACGCTCGCCCACGCCGGACCGATGACCCGCACCGTGGCCGACACCGCCGCGTTCATGGACGCGCTGCTCCGCCCGGATCCCCGCGACTGGTCGGCGGTGCCGGCCCGCGCCACGACCCCCGGCCCGGGCGGCTACCTCGCGGCGGCCACCGAGGGCGCCGGCGGGGATCGTCCGCTCGAGGGTCTGCGTGTCGCGTACAGCCCCGACCTGGGCTTCGGCACCAACGACCCCGAGGTGGAGCGCGAGGTGGCGCGCGCGGTGGACGTCCTGGCGTCGCTGGGGGCACGGGTCGAGTCGGTCGACCCAGGGGTCACCGATCCCGTCGACGCCTTCCACGTGCTGTGGTTCGCCGGCCTCGCCGCGGTCCTGGCGCCGCACGGTCCGGAGGCGATCGACCACGTCGACCCGTCGATGCGTGAGGCGTTGGGCCGGTACCACGACCACTCCGCCGCCGATTATCTCGACGCGGTGGCGGTCCGGATGGCGCTGGGCGCACGGATGGCCGACTTCCACCAGAGGCACGACATCCTGATCACACCCACCACCCCGATCCCCGCGTTCGCCGCCGGATCGGACGTGCCCCCGGGGTGGCACAGCCCCGACTGGACCTCGTGGACCCCGTACACCTATCCCTTCAACATGACCCAGCAGCCGGCGCTGAGCATCCCCTGCGGGACCACCGACGCCGGGCTGCCGGTGGGGATCCAGATCGTGGGGGCCAGGTTCGACGACCGTCTGGTCGTGCGGGTCGGTGCGGCTCTCGAGGCGGCGCTGGGCCGGGTGGTACCCGCCCCACGGGTCCA
>JBKBUP010000176.1:0-5613 GCA_046289795.1 Dietzia sp.
GCGGTGATCTCGGTCAGGAAGCGCTTGCCGATGATCATCGGCTCGCTCTCCGGATGGCGGTGGTTTGCCGGGATGACCGCGCGACCGGCAGCCACCTCGGACCGCACCACCTCCACGTCGATCCCCTCGCGCGCTGCGATGAAGCGCATCTCCGGGGTGATGTGGCCCGCGCGGGCCCAGGCCAGCTGGGTGCGGACACGGGTGGGGTCGTCCGCCGAGGCCCGGACGGCCTCGGGGTGGGTCCAGTCCAGGCGGGTGGGCGGCAGGCCGGAAGCGAGGTCGTGGCACTCGTCCGCGGCGGAATACTCGGTGTACGGGCCGGAGGTGTCGTAGACGTCGAACGTCGTGTCATCGGTCAGCGAGATCCGACGGACGGGCACGCGCAAGGTGCCGTCCTCCGCCGGGATCTCGAGGTAGGACTTGGTGCTGGAATAGATCGGACCGCAGGTCACGGCACCGATCGGAGTGGTGTCGGTGCCGTTGGCGGACGCGTGTGTACCCATGATGTTCTCTGATCTCCCTACGCCGGCATGACCCGGACAGGTTCTACGGTCGACGACCCGGCTGGTCGTCCTCTCAGCCCGCGCTCCGATGCGGACTCCCGTGTGGGTGAGTATGGAATTGTGCCGGCCGAGCGTACCCCGGCGCGTAGCATCGCAGGTGGAACACACCCTGCCCGAAGGAGTCCCATGTCCGGAGAGAAGTCACTGGTGTTGGTCCACAACACCTATAGAGACCGGTTCGAACTGTGGGACGGCGAGACGTTCATGGGTCTGGTCGGGTACGAGAAGGACGGCGACGTCTACATCCTGCTGCACACCGTGATCGAGGAGCGCTACGGTCAGCAGGGAATCGCGCGTCTGCTGGTGAGCCTCGTTCTCACCCGGATGCGGCTGGACGGGGTCAAGATCCGCCCGGTCTGCAGCTACGTCCGCCGTTTCCTCATCCGGTTCCCCGAGTACCAACTCCTCGTCGCCGCGAGCTGACGACCCCCCAACAGAGGTGAGGGCATGACCTACCCGTCGTACGGAGACTCCTCGGGCCAGAGCCAGAGCCAGAGCCAGAGTCAGAGTCAGGGCTCCGCGTCCGGCTACCCCGACTACTCCGCCCAGTCCGACTACGCCACCCAGTCCGGCTACGGGCAGGGCGCCTACGGTGCGCAGTCGTCCTTCCCCGTGCCTGGCACCCAGCCCACCGGCGGCTCCGCCCGGCCCGGCCCGCCGTCGAACGTCGGGTGGGCGGTGGCCTCGATCCTGTTCTTCTGGCCGCTGTCCTTCGTGGCGATGACCCGCGCCCTGGAGGTCTACCCGCTGTGGGCGGCCGGGCGCCACGCCGAGGCCGAGGCCGCCAGTGCCACCGCGAAGAAGCTGGGCATCATCTCGATCGCCGTCCTCGCGGTGCTCTTCGTGCTCTACATCGTGTTCATCATCGCGATGGTGGGTCTGACCGCGTCCGGGTTCTGATCCGGGCCGGGCCGGGCTGGCCCTCGACCGGGCCTCGACCGGGCCTCGACCGGATCCGCTACCGCCCCGCGTGATCCGCTACCCCTATTCCGGTAGCGAATCCGCAGGGAGGGTAGCGGATTCCACGGAGATCAGTCCCCGGCGGCGTTCTTGCCGCGCCGGACGATCTTCGGGTCCGGATCAAACACGACCTGCGTGTCCTTCTCCGGGTAGTCGAACTGGTTGAGGAAGTGGCGCATCGCGTTGATGCGCGCCCGCTTCTTGTCGTTGGACTTGATGGTGATCCAGGGCGCCCAGTCGGTGTCGGTGCGCCGGAACATCTCCTCCTTGGCGGCGGTGTACCTGTCCCACTTGTCCAGCGACTCCAGGTCCATGGGGGAGAGCTTCCACCGGCGAACCGGGTCCAGCTGACGGATCGCGAACCGGGTCTTCTGCTCCTCCCGGGTGACGGAGAACCAGAACTTGGTCAGCCCGATGCCGGAATCCACGAGCATCTTCTCGAAACTGGGTGCCTGCTCCATGAACGACTCGTACTGGGCGTCCGTGCAGAACCCCATCACCCGCTCGACGCCGGCCCGGTTGTACCAGGACCGGTCGAACATCACGAGCTCACCACGGGTGGGCAGATGGTGGACGTAGCGCTGGAAGTACCACTGGTACAGCTCGGTCTCGGTGGGCTTGATCAGCGCCACCACGCGGGCCTGGCGCACGTTGATGTACTCGGTGAACCGCTTGATCGTCCCGCCCTTGCCGGCGGCGTCCCGGCCTTCGAACACGATCACGTGCCGGTGACCCGACTCGGCCTGCCAGTTCTGGAACTTCAGCAGCTCGATCTGCAACAGGTACTTCTCCACCTCGTACTGGTTGCGGTCCAGCCGGTGGTCGTAGGGGTAGTTCTCCCGCCAGGTGTCCACGGCCTTGCCGTGGATGTCGATCAGGTCGGGGTCCTCACCGTGGTCGTCGCGGACGGTGAAGCCCTCGGCGCGCAGCCGGTCGATGTAGTGACGGAGTTGGAACGTGGACATCGGTGAGAGCTCCTGGTGGTGGGACTAGGTGGTGGGACTAGTCGAGGTCGACCACGACGGGGGCGTGATCAGAGGCGCCCTTGCCCTTGCGTTCCTCACGGTCGATGGACGCGCCCGTCACGCGTGCCGCCAGCTCCGGCGAATGCAGCTGGAAGTCGATGCGCATGCCCTGCTTCTTGGGGAAGCGCAGCTGGGTGTAGTCCCAGTAGGTGTAGACGCCGGGTCCGGGCGTGTACTCGCGAGTGACCTCGCGGAAGCCGGCTCCGTCGAAGGCGGCGAAGGCCTGCCGCTCGGGCTCCGAGACGTGGGTCTTGCCGTCGAAGACCTCCATGTCCCACACGTCGTCGTCGTGCGGGGCCACGTTCCAGTCGCCCACCAGCGCCACCTGCGCGGCGGGGTCGGCGGCGAGTTCGGCGGCGGCATGGTCCCGGAGCCGGGCCAGCCACTCGAGCTTGTACGTGTAGTGCGGGTCCGCCACCTCGCGGCCGTTGGGCACGTAGAGGCTGTAGACGCGGACGCCGTCGCACACCGCAGAGATGGCCCGCGCCTCAGGGTCCTGGGTGACCTCGGGGTCCTTGTGGAAGCCGGGCATGCCGTCGAAGCCCAGTCGCACATCGTCGAGCCCCACCCGCGAGGCCACGGCCACGCCGTTCCACTGGCTCAGACCGTGGTGGGCGACCTGGTACCCGATCTCCTCGAACGCCTCGTGCGGGAACTGTTCGTCCTTGCACTTGGTCTCCTGCATCGCCAGGACGTCCACGTCCGAGCGTTCCAACCAGGCCACGACGCGGTCCCGTCGAGCCCTGATCGAGTTCACATTCCAGGTGGCCAGGCGCATGGCGAGCAGTCTATTACCCCGGGTCGGATCGCGCGGACCGCGGAGCAGAACCTTCGACGACGACGAGGTGACGCATCGAATGGTGCGGGGCCAGGCCGAGCTTGGCCCACAGGCCGCGGCCGGCCGAGTTGTCCGCGAACACGTGGAGGTGACACTCCTCGGCGCCCAGCGACAGTCCCCAGTGGACGAGTGCGCCCGTGACCACCTCGGCGAGTCCGCGGCGGCGGTGGGCGTCGGCGGTCTGCACACACGAGACCGCGATCCGGGCCTCCCCGTCGGGCCCGGCGGTGACGGCACCGCGGGCGATAGCGGCCAGGTCGCCGCCGTGCTCGACCCGGGCGAACACCACGTGCCCGCCGGGGCCGGGCTCGCCACTGTCCGGGCCCGCGCTACCTGGTCCCACGCTGTCTTGGCCCGCGTCGTCCTGTCCGGACCCGCCCAGCCCCGCGGTCGCCAGCATCGCGGGCCGGACGCGGTCGGGGTCCAGGCCGGCGGTGGCGTGGTAGAGGGCGAGCCAGTCGTCGTCGGGGGAGTCGGCGAGCACCACCTCCGGGCGGGCGTCGGTGGGGACCGTGGCGTCCACGCGGGCCAGCAACTCGCGGCTGTCGGCGGTGCACAGCAGCAGCTCCCGGTCGGCGCTCACGCGAGTGGGATCCACCGGCACCCCGTCGAGCATCATCCGGTCCGCCCGGACCAACCGGTCCACGGCCACCAGGCGCAGCGGCAGGCCGCGGGCGGCGTACCAGTCGCGGACCCCGTCGAGCTCCGCGCAACTCGCCCACGGCAACACCGGGACCGCCGAGTTCCCACGGTAGGACCAGTCGTCCCCGGCGCGACAGAACCAGCCGTCCACCAGCTCGAACTCGGTACCCGGCCACGCCAGCGCGCCCGCGTACTCGCGGGCCCGGACGTCGCGGGCCCGGACCGGCCGGGGCGGCAACACCTTGAGTACGGCGATGTCGGCGTCGGGGACCCGCACTTCTTCGCCGGACTCCCGGCGCACCACAAGCTCGGGGTCCAGCGCCGTCACGTGCCCGATGACGTCGGTGTAGAGGTGCGAGCTCTGCCCGGGCTCCAGGTGACGACGCACCACCACGCGCATCCCCACCTCCACGCGTCGGCCGGCGTTCCACCGGGACCGGTCCGCCAGACCCCGGTCCTGCTCAGCCATGGAAGCCGGAAGCCTCGTCGTCGTCGTAGTCGTCGTCCTCGTCGGCGAACGGGTCCGGATCGGTGGTCGGGTCCCAGCTCAGCCCGGGTACGCCCCAGCCCGCGTCACGGATGTGCTTCTTGGCTGCCTTGCGGTTCCGGCCGATCAGGTGGTCGGTGTAGAGGAAGCCGTCCAGGTGGCCGACCTCGTGCTGCAGGCACCGCGCGAACAGGCCGTAGCCCTCCACCGAGACGGGCTCGCCGTTCTCGTCGGTACCGGTGACCCGGGCCCACCACGCGCGCCCGCGCGGGAAGTTCACGCCGGGGACGGACAGGCACCCCTCGAGGTCCTCCTCCGGGTCAGGCATGGTCTCCGGGATCTCGGAGGTCTCCAACACCGGGTTGATCACACAGCCGCGCCGGGTGATCCAGCCGCCACGGGCCTCGACATCCTCGCGGGAGACGCCCTCGCCGTCCTCGGTGTCCAGGTCGGGGCAGTCGTAGACGAACACCCGCTTGCGCACTCCCACCTGGTTGGCGGCCAGCCCCACGCCGTTGGCGGCGTCCATCGTCTCGTAGAGGTCGCGGACCAGGTCGCGGATCTCCTCCGGGGGCCCGGTGACGGGCTCGGTGGGGGCGTGGAGGGCGGGATCGCCGAGGATGACGATGGGCAGGACGGCCATGGCAGACGATCCTAGTGCGCACCTGGCAGGGTGTCGGATCCGTGTGGTTCACTACGGGGGAATCACAACGGTGTGATCCGGACACCCGAACCGAAACGGCAGAGGTGCACCCGCACTGATACCCCAGGAGGCGCGCGCATGGGTCGATCAGCTACCGCGGCACGCGAGCGGCAGGTCGAGGTCGGGAAGCAGGACACGACCGAGCTGCACGCCGCCGACCCCGTCCTCTCCGACCGGGACCAGGCCATGCTCGAGTTCGAGCGGCAGTGGTGGAAGTTCGCCGGCTCCAAGGAGTCCGCGATCAAGGAGCTCTTCGACATGAGCCCGACCCGCTACTACCAGGTGCTCAACGCCCTCATCGACAGCCCGGTCGCCCTCGAGCACGACCCCATGCTCGTCAAGCGCCTTCGTCGCCAGCGCGCCACCCGTCAGCGCGCCCGCTCCGCGCGTCGCCT
>JBKBUP010000177.1:0-5559 GCA_046289795.1 Dietzia sp.
GGTGTTCGCCCTCTACATCGGCGGAGCCCGCGACTATCTCCTGATCCTGGTCGGTGATGCCGGGTACATCCGAGGACAGTTCGGAACGGACGGGGTCACCTACTTCGCCGACTACCCGTTGGTACTCCGAGCCATTTGGACGATCAACATCCTCGGAGGGCTGATCGCTCCCGTGTTGCTCGTCATCCTCAACCGGTGGGCGCTCGCCGTCGCCGTGGTCGCGGCAACGGCGCAGATCGTGCTCCTCGCGGTGACCCTGGCCTTCCTCGATCGGTGGGCGATGCTGGGCGCAGCGACCTCGTGGTTCGACATCGGGGTCGGAGTGGCCACCACACTCTTCGCCGGATACTGCTGGGTGATACGACGCCGCGGGCTTCTCCCCTGAGCCGATTCTCCGCCGAGCCGCTCCCGGGTCCTGCGGCTGCCGTGGCGGTCGATGCGAGCGGCCCTCGGCGTCGAGAGTTCCGGCGTACGTTCGGACACATGAGTGACGCTGCCGCCGGCCCCGCCGCCCTGGACGACCTCCGTGCCCGCCTCCACGGTGCCTCCGTGCTCACCGACCCGGACGTCCTCGAGGGATACCGCCAGGACTGGGCCAAGGCCCCGGATCCGGGGATGCCACTGGCCGTGGTGCGGGCACGGTCGACCGAGGACGTGCAGGAGGTCATGCGCTGGGCGAGTGCGCACGGCGTGCCGGTGGTGCCGAGGGGAGCCGGTTCGGGACTGTCCGGGGGAGCGACGGCGGTGGAGGGCGGGATCGTGCTGTCGACCGAGCTCATGCGCGACATCGACGTCAGCCCGGTCACCCGCACCGCCACCGTCCAGCCGGGTCTGCTCAACGCCGAGGTCAAGCAGGCCGTCGCCGAACACGGACTCTGGTATCCGCCGGATCCCTCGTCCTACGAGATCTGCTCGATCGGCGGCAACATCGCCACCAACGCCGGCGGCCTGTGCTGCGTGAAATACGGCGTGACCACCGACTACGTCCTCGGGCTGACGGTGGTGTTGGCCGACGGCACCGCGGTACGACTGGGCGGCGCGCGGCTGAAGGACACCGCGGGACTCAGCCTGACCAAGCTCTTCGTGGGCAGCGAGGGAACGTTGGGGATCGTCACCGAGATCATCGTGCGGCTCATCCCCGAACAACCACCGCGATCCACCGTGGTGGGGATCTTCCCCGACGTGGTGGCGTGTAGCGACGCGGTCCTGGCCATCACGCGGCGGATCCGCCCGGCGATGCTCGAGTTCATGGACAACGTCTCGATCCGGGCCGTGGAGGCGGACCTGAGGATGGGCCTGGACACCTCGGCCGGGGCGATGCTGCTGGCCCAGTCCGACCTCACCGGACCCGACCGCGCGGCCGAGACGGAGTTCATGGCCGAGGCGTTCCGCACCCACGGCGCCACCGAGGTGTTCGCCACCGACGATCCCGACGAGGGGGAGCAGTTCACGGTCGCGCGTCGGGCAGCGTTCACCAGCCTGGGCAAGACCGGGACCCTGCTTCTGGAGGACGTCGGTGTACCGCTGCCGGCGCTGCCCGAGCTGGTCGCCGGGATCGAGGAGATCTCTGCCCGACGCGACGTGCCGATCGCTCTGGTCGCCCACGCCGGTGACGGCAACACGCACCCGATCATCGTGTTGGAGGACGACGACCCGGACCGCGCTCACCGCGCCCAGTCGGCGTTCGGAGAGGTGATGGAACTGGCCATCGGGATGGGCGGGACGATCACCGGCGAACACGGCGTGGGGCGACTCAAGGCGCCGTGGCTGCCCGCCCAGCTGGGCGAGGACGTGATGGAGTTGAATCGCCGTATCAAGACCGCGCTGGACCCACAGGGCATCCTCAACCCGGGGACGATGTTCTGACCGCCCTAGTGCGTGACCTGGTCGTCGTCGTCGTCGACGTCGCCGTTTGGGACCCGGACCCGCACCGCCGCCGCCACCGGTGTGCCCACCGGCACCACCCGACCGTCCAGGGCCACGGTGATGATCCCCAGTTCGACCTGGCGGGAGACCACCTCGACCGGCGAGTCGGGCCGCAGGCCGATCTCGGCCAGGTGCCGCAGGACGGAGTTGTCCCGGTCGGACACCCGCGTGACGACACCGGTGCAGCCCTCGGGGACCCGGTCCAGGGGAACGTCGGCGAGCTGGTCCAGGCGCCCGTCGCGGGTGGGGATGGGATCACCGTGCGGGTCGCGACGCGGGTGGTCGAGGAAGCCGTCCAGGGCGTCGACGAACCGGTCGGAGACCACGTGCTCGAGGGCGTCGGCCTCGGCGTGGACCTCGTCCCACGGGTACTCGAGGCAGCGGGCGAGGAACGTCTCGAGGATCCGGTGGCGGCGGACCATCGCCACCGCGAACGACCTCCCGGTCTCGGTGAGCTCTACGGGCGCGTAGGGCCGGTGCTGTGCCAGCCCCATGGCGGCGAGCTTGCGGACGCCCTCCGTGACGGAGGAGGGGGAGGCCCCGAGGCGATCGGCCAGCGCACCCGGGGTGACGGGGTCGCCACCGGAACCCAGGTGGTGGGCGGCCATGAGATAGGCCTGGATGGTCGGCGTGAGATCGGCGAGGCCGCTGGGTGGATCGACGCGGGGCGGATCGACGCGCGGTGGATCGGCTCGGGGCGGATCGACGGTCATGCCGTCATCATCCCCGATCGCCGTGCCCGGGCGCTCGCCGCGGCCCGCGGGATCACACCGCGCCGGGGGGCGAACAGCTGCGCCGCGGTGAAGATGACGGCCTGCGCGAGCACCACCACCGGGCCCGGGGGCAGGTCGGCGTAGTAGCCGGCGTACAGGCCGGTGACACCGCCGACGAGAGCGACGATGACGGCGAGGATCATCGTCCCCCGCATGGTGTCGGCCAGGAGCTGGGCCGTCGCGCCGGGGATGATGAGCGTGGCCACCACCAGGATCACGCCGACGGACTGGACTCCCGCCACGGTGGCCGTGGCGAGGGTGGCCAGCAGGAGCCCGGTCAGCGCCCGCGTCCGCAGGCCCAGGGTGTGGGCGTGCAGACGGTCGAAGGCCAGCATGATCAGGTCGCGGCGGAAGGCCAGCAGCACGATCACCGTGAACGCCGACACCGCCAGCACCTGGACGAGGTCGGAGTCGCGCACGCCGAGGACGCTGCCGAACAGGATCGAGTGCAGGTCCTGTTGGCTGGGGAACCGGGCGATGAGGACCAGGCCGAGCGAGAACAGGGCGGTGAAGACGATGCCCATGGCCGCGTCCTCCCGCACCGTCCCGCTCTCGCGGACCGCGCCGATCAGCCCCACCGCGACGAGGGCGGCGACGAGGGCACCGACCGCGAACGGGATGCCGATCAGAGCGGCGATCACCACACCGGGCAGGACGGCGTGGGAGACGGCGTCGCCCATGAGAGACCAGCCCATGTGGACCAGCCAGCAGCTCAGCAACGCGCCGGCCACCCCGGAGGCGGCCACCACCAGCAGGGCGCGCCGCATGAACTCGTAGGTCATCGGTTCGACGATCAGATCGATCACCGCAGTGCCCCCTCGGTGGTCGACGTCCGGTCGTCGACGGCAGGCAGGCGCGCGCCGAGCAGCGTGGACAGGATCTGCGGGGTGGTGGTCTCGGCCACGGGGCCGTGCGCGACGAGCCGGCCGTTGAGAAGGGCCACCGAGTCCGCGAGCCGTTCGACCGTGCCCAGGTGGTGCGTGGAGACCAGCGCGGTCCGCCCCGAGGCGGTGAGTTCGCGCAACACGTCGATGTAGACCTCCTCGCTGCCTGCGTCCATGCCGCTGAACGGCTCGTCGAGAAGCAGCAACTCGGCCTCCTGGGCGAGGCAGCGGGCCAGCAGGACCCGGCGGCGTTGCCCGCCGGAGAGCTCGCCGATGCGCCGTCCCGAGATCGCGGACAGCCCGACCCGCTCCAGGGCCTCGTCGACGGCAAGGCGATCGGCGGCGGACGGGCGGCGCCATGGTCCGGTGAAGCGTCGGCGGCCCTGCATGACCACCTCGGCCGCGGTGACCGGGAAACGCTCGTCGAGTCCGTCCGACTGGGGCACCGCCGCCACCCGGCCGGTGCGCAACGCGCGCCGGACGGGGGAGCCGAGGAGACGCACCGATCCGGCGGTCGGGGTCACCAGACCGAGCAGCGCCTGGAGCAGGGTGGACTTCCCGGACCCGTTGGGGCCGAGCAGTACGGTGATCTCCCCGGCCGGCACGGTCAGCGACACCGAGTCGAGCGCACGGATCTGGCCTCGGTCGACGGTGAGGTCGGTGACGACGACGGCGGGCGGGCCCGTGTGCGCGGAGAAGGGCAGTGGCCGTTCGGTCATGACGTCAGCTCCCGGGTGATGATCTCGAGGTCGTGGTCGAGCAGATCGAGGTAGGTGGGCACCGGGCCGCTGGGGGCGGAGAGCGAGTCGACGTACAGCAGCCCGGCGACCCTGCTGCCCGTCTCGGCGGCGACCTGCTCCATCGCCGCCCCGGAGACCGTCGACTCGCAGAAGACGGCGGGGATCTCGCGATCGCGCACCTCGTCGATCAGGGCGGTGACCTGACGCGGCAGCCCCTGGGACTCGCTGTTGACCGGCCACAGGTAGAGCTCCTCCAGGCCGAGGTCGCGGGCCAGGTAGGAGAACGCGCCCTCGCACGTGACCAGGACGCGGCGCTCCTCCGGGACCGCCGCCACGGCCGCGCGGGCGCGGGAGGCCAGGTCGTCGAGCTCGGCCACGTAGTCCTCGGCGCGGGCGAGGTACCCCTCGGCGCCGTCCGGGTCGAGGTCGGCCAGGGCGCGGGCGATCGTTCGGATGTACCTGCCGCCCTCGTCGGGTGACATCCACGCGTGGGGATTGGGACTGCCGGTGTAGTTGCCGGAGCGCACCGGCAGGGGCTCGACCCCCTCGGAGGTGATCACGTGGCGCGCGTCGGTCCCGTCGATGAAGCGCAACAGCCAGTCGTCCATGCCGAGGCCGTTGCTCACGACGAGGTCCGCGCCCTCGACCCGCTTGAGGTCGTCGACCGACGGTTCGTACTGGTGCACGTCCGCGCCGGGGGTCGTGACCGACTCCACCTGAACGCGGTCCCCACCGACGCGGCGCGCCATGTCGGCCAGGATCGTGAAGGTCGTGGCCACCACGACCCTGTCGCCGCCCTCCGGCTCGGCGAACCGGGGCCGGTCGTCCACGTCGGCCGCACCCGTGAGCCCGGCGGTGCACGCGGAGGCCACCATCGCCGTCACGAGGGTGACGACGAGCGGGGTCGCGGGGCGTCCGGACCGCCGGCGCCCGCCTCGAGTGTTGCGGCCGCCGACCGGATGAGATTTCGGCATACCGAAATATTAAGTCAAAGAGACGGAATTTCCATACCGCCTGGGTAGCCCTGCTGTCTCCAGGCCTCGTAGACCACCACGGCGGCGGCGTTGGACAGGTTCATCGAGCGACGGCCCGCCAGCATGGGGATACGCACCGTCGCCGTCACGCGCTCGTCGGCCAGGACCTCCTCGGCCAGCCCGGTGGGCTCGGGGCCGAACAGCAGGACATCGCCGGGGGAGAACCGCACCTCGGGCAGGGTGAGGTCGGCACGCACGGTGA
>JBKBUP010000178.1:0-5521 GCA_046289795.1 Dietzia sp.
CGGGCGAACGCCCGGCACAGTGCGGTCACCACCACGCTCTTCCCGGCATCCGACGTGGTGCCGGTGACGAGGAGGGAGGCTGCCATGGGGATCGATCCTAGCCGCGCCCTCCCCCACCCCTGTCGAGGTCCTCCGCCGGGGACGCAGTGGCTCCCGCTGCCGTAGTCGGGACCTCGTCCCCGCAGGTGGAGGGCCCGCCAAATGCGCAGCTCAGTACGTATTTGAGATCACTACCGCCAAATGCGCTGACACAGTGCGCAATATGGCACGCTCGGCGTCGTGCAGTTGTCCCGGTTCTCCGATCTCGCGCTCCGCGCCCTCATGCGTCTCGCCGTCGCCGACGGGCGCGGTGACCGGATGACCGCCGGGGGCATCGCGGAGTCGGTCAACGCCTCGACCAGTCACGTGGCCAAGACCGTGTCCCGACTCGTGGAACTCGGCCTCGTCGAGTCCCGGCGGGGCCGGGGTGGCGGGCTCGCGATCACCGAGGCCGGCCGCCAGGCGTCCGTCGGGCGACTGCTGCGCGAGCTCGAGGGACCGGGCGAGGTCGTGCAGTGCGAGGGCCCGGCGCCCTGCCCACTGGCCGGCAACTGCAGTCTCCGCCGCGCCCTGGCCGGGGCCCGCGAGGCGTTCTTCGCGGCCCTCGATCCGCTCACGGTCGCGGGCATCGTCCACTCCCCGACCCGGCAGGTCCTGCTCAGCCTGGGACCCGCCCCCTGACGGGGCCCGACCACCCATCCACACCCCGACGCAGTCCGGACCATCAGGTGCCCGGGCAGCCCCGTCACGCCCACAGCCCCATCACGCCCACAGTAGGAGATCCGCATGACCACCTCGCTCACCTCGCTCGAGACGATTCTCGCCCACCCGCGGGAACTGTCCCCCCAGCACGTCCAGATCATCCGCGACACACTCCCGGTCATCGGCGCGCACATCGACGAGATCACCCCGGTCTTCTACCGGACGATGTTCGGCGACCACCCCGACCTGCTGCGAGACACCTTCAACCGCGGCAACCAGAAGCTGGGCGCCCAGCAGCGCGCGCTCGCCGCCTCCATCGCCACCTTCGCGACCCTGTTGGTGGACGGGAGGAGCCCGGTCGACATGCTCTCCCGGATCGGTCACAAGCACGCGAGCCTCGGCATCACCGCTGACCAGTACCAGGTGGTCCACGACAACCTCTTCGCCGCGATCGTGGAGGTGTTGGGCGAGGCGATAACCCCGGAGATCGCTGCCGCGTGGGACGAGGTGTACTGGATCATGGCCGCGGTCCTGGTGGACTTCGAGAACGCCCTGTACGCCGAGTCGGAGGTCGAGCCGGGCGACGTCTTCCGGACCGCCACCGTCATCAGCCGGGAGGTCGTCACCGACTCCGTCGTCGTGCTGACCCTCGGGGGTCCCGACGGTGAGCCGCTCCCCTACTTCCGACCCGGCCAGTACACCTCAGTCGGCGTGGTCCTGCCCGACGGGGCTCGCCAGCTGCGCCAGTACTCGCTGTCCACGGCGCCGGGTGACGGCACGTGGCGGATCGGCGTCCGCCGGGTGGACGCGGACACCCGGGGCGAGAGCGCCTGCCCCGCCGGCGAGGTCTCCGGCTGGCTGCACACCAACGCCCGGGTCGGCACCACCCTCCAGATCACCCTGCCGTTCGGGGATCTGGTCCTGGACGCCGCCGGGATCGGGACGGGCCGGGACGCCGCGCCGGTCGTCCTGTGCTCGGCCGGGATCGGCATCACCCCGATGCTCGGCATGATCGCGCACCTGTCCGCGACGAACGATCCCCGCCCGGTACTGGTCCTGCACGCCGACCGCTCGCCCGACCAGCACGTTCTGGCCGACGAGGTCGCCGGCGAGTCCTCGCTGCTCGCCGACGCCGAGGTGCACACCTGGTACGAGCAGGGCGCGGACACCGTCACCGGACCGGGCGCGGTCCACCACGGCGTCATGGACCTGTCGTCGGTGGATCTCCCCGAGGGCGCGCACGTATTCCTCTGCGGATCCACCGGCTTCCTCCAGGCTCTGCGCCCGGAGTTCATCGAGGCCGGCGTGCCCGAGCAGCGACTCCACGCGGAGCTGTTCGCCCCCAACGACTGGCTGCTGTAGGACCGCGGGTATTACCGTCGACCGCCGCGCTCACGATCATCCCCACGCGAGGGAGGACCCGGGGTCACACTGGGACCCGATGATCCCCTCCCACTACCACCACCACGCCGAGTCATGCGTCGCCGCGGTGCCGCTCTTCGCCCGGCTCTCACCCCGGCAGCAGGGCGAGGTGGCCTCGATGGCGCGTCCGCTCCGCGTCGAGCGCGGCGAGTGGGTCGTGCGCGCGGGGCAGTCGTCGCCGCGACTGCTCGTGGTGCACGCGGGGTTGGTCAAGGTGGGCCGCACGGCGGAGGACGGTCGCGAGACCACGCTGCGTCTCCTCGGCCCCGGTGACGTCGAGGGTGAGAGCGGCTTCCTCACCGGGACACTGCCGGAGAACGACTGCGTCGCGCTCGAACCCACGACGATGTGCGTCTTCGAGCACGGTTCGCTGGCCGGGCTCCTGAACCGATACCCGGACATCGGCGCATCCATGCTGCGCTCTCTCGCCACCCGCCTGGAATCCACCGAGCGGATGCTCGCGGCCCGCACGCTGGCCGACGTCGGCGCACGGCTCGCCTCGTATCTGCTCGACCTGCCCGCCGTCCGCGGCGCCGACGGGGTGGTGACGGTGCGACTGCCGATGTCCAAGAAGGATGTGGCCACCTACCTCGGCACCATCCCCGAGACCCTGAGCCGCCGACTCGCCGCGCTCGGCCGCGAAGGTCTCGTCCAGGTGCGCGGCGCCGAGGTCGACCTGCTCGATCCTGAGGGACTGGAGGAGCGGGCGGGCGGGGCTTGACCCAGGTCATGGGAACCCACCCGTTCGGGCGCTACCGTCTGAGACGTACCAGTTCAGACCAGGGAAAGGACCCCGTCATGAACGTCACCTCGATCGTCGGGAGGCTGCTCGGACTCGTCGTCCGTGAGGCCTCCGCCCACTGCGACACCGAGGACGGCCCCGCCGTCACCGACGGCCGCCGTGCCCTCGACAGCGGCAACGTCAACGTCGCCCTCAAGTGGGTCCACCCCGGGGGCGAGGACGAGGTCCGCGCCGCATTCGACAAGGTCCGGCGCGTCCGAGTCGCGGGCGGCGAGACCAGGGAGGTCGCCGACAGGTGGTTTCTCGAGACCTTGGTCCGCGTGCACCGCGCTGGGGAGGGCGCCGGCTTCCGCGGCATCGCGCCCGCCGGTGCCGGCGTCGCCCCACAGGTGGTGGCCGCCGACGAGGCGCTGGAGCTCGGCAGCATCGAGCCCCTGAGGAATCTGGTCGACGAGGACCGGTGGGACGGGCTGGAGAGTCGTTTCGACCACGCCGTCGCCCTCAGGGGCTTCGACCCCGACGACCTCGTCGCCGCCCGCGAGTACATGGAGGCGTACGTGCGATTCTTCAAGTACGCCGAGGGGCACGACCACGACCACCACGGTCACGCCCACCACGAGCACGCGCCCTGATGTGGTGGCTCACCCGCGTCCGATCCGGCTCGATGGAACCGACGCTGCGTGACGGGCGGCTCGTGCTCACCAGGTCGCTCCGACGGTCCACCCCGATCCGCCGGGGCGACCTGGTCGTGGTGGATCACGCCGAGGTGGTCGGCCGCGTGCTCAAGAGGGTGGTCGGCCTGCCCGGCGAGCACATCGGGATCGACGGCGGCGCGGTCGGCGTGGACGGCGTACCCCTCGAGGAACCGTACGCCTCGTCGTCGTACTACCGCGGTGACTTCCACGTCCCGGCCGGGCACTATCTCCTCCTGGGTGACAACCGCGACGCCTCCTCCGACGGCCGCACCTGGCGGCAGCCCTACGTCGAGAGGTCGGCCATCACGGGTCGGCTCGTCGGGCGATGCCTCGCCGCGTGACCTCGAGAAACCGGGGTCACTCCGGCAACGCGTCCAGCCCGGCGACCTCGAGTGCCCGGCGGCCACGGTCGGAGGTCACCAGCTCGCGGAACGCGTCAGCCGCGGTCCGCTCCGCCTCGCCACCGGGGCCGTTCTCCCCGCCGGGCACGCGGGCCAGGACGTACCGGGTCGTGCCCGCGGCCCGCATCAGGTCCCGATCCCGGTCATCGACGTCGACGGGGGCCACCCAACCGTGCGAGCCCGCCACATCTGTGCGGTAGACGATCCCTACGTCCAGCTCGCTGTCCGCGAGCCGGGCACTGAGGGCACGCGAGCCGGATTCCCTCGTGACGTCCGTGGGCCGGACTCCTGCGGCGGCGAGAAGTTTCTCGGTCGCTTGGCCGCACGGGGAGTCCAGGGCGCACAGGCCCACCCGCAGTTCCGGGCGCGCGAGGTCCCCCAGCCCGCGAACGCCGTGGGGATTACCGGACGGGACCGCCACGATCACGTGGTTCCGGGCGAAGACCTGCGGGTCCGCGACCGTTCCCCGCTCCAGGGCCAGTTGCATCACTTCCTCACTGGCGGAGGCGAAGACGTTGAGGTCCGTGCGGCCGGACAGCCCTTCTGCGATGTCGTCCGACCGTCCGAGCTCGAGATGGACCCGGACCTCGGGGTTCTCCTCCTCGAAGATCCCGATGATCTCGGTGAACGCCTCGGACAGCGACGGCGCGGCCGCGACCTCGATCGAGACGGGGACGGCCGCCTTCGGCTCCTCGGTCGCACACGCGAACCCGGAACACACCAGGGCGACGCCCACCACCGCGATACCCCGACGTTGTCCCACCGATCAACCTCCGGCGAAGGGGGGGAGGACGTCGATCACGGAGACGCCGTCGATCGACGCGTTGGGGTCGCGCGTGGTCTCCTCGCCGATCAGGAACGACGAGACCGTGACGATGCTGGCAAGCGGCTCACCGTGCCGCTCACAGACCTCGCGGGCCAGTTCGCCGACAGTCGTCGCGTCCGTGTGGAGTCGCTCACGAGCTGTCCCGGCCGCGTCCTCGGCCGCCGCGTAGTACCCCACGGTGATCATTCTCGATGTCCTGCTCACGGTGTCAACTCTATCCTCTGCCCCCGACACACAGCCGACTGTCTTGATGACAAGTCATCCACCAATCGCGCCCATCGACCGGCGCGGTCGGTGGAACGCCGTCCCGCCTATTCCGTGCCCGGCCTGCTTGCCCCACATCGCCCCGCGCCAGACCCGCGCGATCTCCGCGTCCTGCGCCCCGGAGCGCAGAACACCCAGCACGTCGGTCTCGTCATCGCTGAACAAGCAGGATCTCACGGTTCCCTCGGCAGTCAACCGCGTCCGGTCACAGGCCGCGCAGAAGTTGCGGGTGACGGTCGCGATCACCCCGACGTGTGCCGGGGCACCCGCCACCGAGTGCCCGACCACCTCCCACAGCTCGGCCGGTGCGGACGGGTCCTCGCGGCCGGCGGGGACCAGGTCGAATCGCGCGCCCAGCACGTCGAGCAACTCCTGCGCCGTGACCATCTCCACCCGGGACCAGGTGTTGTCGGCGTCGAGCGGCATCTCC
>JBKBUP010000017.1:0-22691 GCA_046289795.1 Dietzia sp.
GTGAGCTCACCGACCAGGGCGGTCGTCAGGGTGTTCTTGCCCGCGCCGTCGAGCCCCTCGACGACGACCAGCCGCGCGACCACGGGCGATCCGGCTCAGTACCGGTAGTGCTCGGGCTTGTACGGGCCCTCGACGTCCACGCCGATGTACTCGGCCTGGTCCTTGGCGAGCTTGGTGAGCGAACCACCGAGCGCCTCGACGTGCAGGCGCGCGACCTTCTCGTCGAGGATCTTGGGCAGCAGGTGCACCCCGATCGGGTACTGGTCGGCCTTGCTGAACAACTCGATCTGGGCGATGACCTGGTCGGAGAAACTGTTGGACATCACGAACGACGGGTGGCCGGTGGCGTTGCCCAGGTTGAGCAGACGCCCCTCCGACAGCACGATGATCGAGCGGCCGTCGTCGTCGAACACGAACTCGTCGACCTGGGGCTTGATGTTGATGCGCGTGACGCCCGGCGCGGACTCCAGACCCGCCATGTCGATCTCGTTGTCGAAGTGGCCGATGTTGCCCAGGATCGCCTTGTCCTTCATCCGCTTCATGTGCTCGAAGGTGATGATGTCCTTGTTGCCCGTGGCCGTGATGATGATGTCGGCCGCCTCGATGGCCTCGTCCACGGTCACCACGTCGAAGCCGTCCATGAGGGCCTGCAGGGCGTTGATCGGGTCGATCTCGGTGACCTGGACGCGCGCGCCCTGGCCGGCCAGCGCCTCGGCACACCCCTTGCCCACGTCGCCGTAACCGCACACCAGTGACTTCTTGCCGCCGATGAGGGCGTCGGTACCGCGGTTGATCCCGTCCAGCAGGGAGTGTCGGGTGCCGTACTTGTTGTCGAACTTGCTCTTGGTGACCGCGTCGTTGACGTTGATCGCCGGGAACGGCAGCACGCCCTCCGAGTGGAAGTGGTACAGGCGGTGGACGCCGGTGGTGGTCTCCTCGGTGACGCCCTGGACCGCGTCGGCGATGGCCGTGTACTTGCCCGGGTGCGCCGGCACCGACTCACGCAGCAGCGCGTGGAAGACCTTCTCCTCCGCCGACCAGGCGGAGTCGTCCGACGGCACGGCGCCGGCCTGCTCGAACTCCTTGCCCTTGATCACGAGCATGGTGGCGTCGCCACCGTCGTCGAGGATCATGTTGGGCTCGGTCTCCGGCCAGGTCATGATCTGCTCGGTGCACCACCAGTACTCGGAGAGCGTCTCGCCCTTCCACGCGAACACCGGCACGCCCGACGGCGCCTCAGGCGTGCCCTCGGGCCCCACCACCACGGCGGCCGCAGCCTCGTCCTGCGTGGAGAAGATGTTGCACGAGGCCCAACGGACCTCCGCGCCCAGCGAGGTCAACGTCTCGATCAGCACGGCGGTCTGCACCGTCATGTGGATCGACCCGGCGATCCGCGCGCCCGCCAACGGCTGCTCCGCCGCGTACTCCTCACGCAGCGCCATCAGACCGGGCATCTCGTGCTCGGCCAGACGGATCTGCTTGCGGCCCGCCTCCGCCAGCGACAGATCCGCCACCTTGAACTCGACACCGTTGACGGACTGCACCTGGAGATCAGCAGACATGTGTGCGACCAGCTCCTCATTGTTGGAAATAGACTTCCGCACCACACTAGCGGGCACCCCGCCGGGGCGGCCTACCGCTGCCGCGTCCCCGTCACCGGACCGCCGACGCGCGTGCGGAAGACGGTGGCCCCGTCTGCGCCGTCCAGCACCACCCCCGGCGTCGAGGCGGGCACCCACACGGCGTGACCGGGTCCGAGGGTCTCCGTGGCTCCGTTCTCGGACACGCGCAACCGCCCGGCGGTGCACAGCAGGACCTCGGGACCGTCAGGGTGGTAGCTGACGGGGGCGGAAGCCGCGGGCAGCACGATGCGCGAGAGCGCGAAGTCGGGCTCGGGCGTGGGGTAGTCCATCTCGCCGGGTATCCCGCGGTCGGCCGGTACCGGCTGCACCGTGGGGTCCTCCAGCGGGTCGAACTCGAGTACCCGCATCAGCTCCGGGACGTCGACGTGCTTGGGTGTCAGACCCCCGCGGAGGACGTTGTCGGAGTTGGCCATGACCTCCACCCCCACGCCGCGCAGATAGGCGTGCAGCTGACCGGGGCCCAGGTACACGGACTGTCCTGGCCGGAGGACCACCCTGTTGAGCAGCAGGGCGCCCAGGACACCGGGGTCCGTGGGATACCGCTCGGCGAGCTCCACCACCGTCGTGGCCTCGTTCGACCACTCCTCCCCGACCCCCCTCGCGGTGAGATAGCCGACGGCTGCGGTGACCAGGTCCCCCACGACAGTCGCCAGCGCGATGTGCGGCATCGTCACAAAGGTGGTGAACACGGCGCGGACGCCCTCCGCGTCCGGCTGGCCGTCCAGCATGTCGCGGTAGGGGCGCAGCGCCGGCACGTCGAGGGCGTCGAGCAGCGCCACGGTCCGGGACACGGGACGGAAACCCACCAACGCGTGGAACTCGGTCAGTGCCACGAGGATCTCGGGCTTGTGGTTGGCGTCGCGATAGTTGCGGTCCGGGGCGTGGACGGCGATCCCACGCGCGTCCTCCGCGGCGAACCCCTCCCTGGCCCTCTCAGGGGACGGGTGGGCCTGGAGCGAGAGCGCCTGCTCGGCGGACAGGAGCTTGACCAGGAACGGCAGCCCGCCCCCGTGTTCCGCGGCCACCCGCGCACCGAGCTCGCCCTCGGGGTCGGCCGCGATCCGTGCGTCCAGCCCGCGCCCGTCAGCGCAGAGCGACGAGCCGGAGTCGTGGGCGCCGAACCAGTGCTCGGCCACCGGGTGCGGGGCCGGGGAGACCGTCCCGCACAACTCGGGGAGCGCGGTCCGGGAGCCCCACGCGTACGCCTGGACGACCGGGCTGAGAACTTCCACGGATCTAGAGCCCCCCCACCAGCAGGTACGCGGCGGAGAGTTCGGTCCGTGCCATGAGCGCGGCCACCTTTCCGCTCAACGGGGCCGGTGCGGCGCCGACCGTGTCCCGACCACGGTCGGAGATCCACTCGACGTCCGCGAGCGGGCCCGCGGCCATCCGGACGAACTCCTCGTCCGCGCTCAACACCATACCGAGGTGCCGGATGGTCCTGTCCTCCCGAGCACCGTCCAGTTCGTCGTCGTGGAACAGGCTCGCGAGGGGGTCCACGGCGGGCAGGCCCCGGGCGCGCTCGGCCTGGGACCGGACGGCATCCGTGACGGAGGAGGTCGCGGTGACCCGGCCGGCGTCGCAGAACGCGGCCACGGCCCGGTCGCAATATGCCGCGGACAACGGATCCGAGTGGATCCAGACGAGCGGGTCGGAACCGGCGACCGAGGTGGCCAGGAGCTTGGCCGGGTTGACCGGGGTCGCGAGATCGGGCCCCAGACCCTCGAGTTCGACGTCGACCGCGTCCGCGGCCGCACCGACGTCCAGCCCCGGTACGCCGAGGGCGGTGAGGACCGCCATCCCCGCGGCCAGGTGGTGCAGGACCCCGCGGTGCGGCGGCAGGTACGGGAGCGGCGCGAGCCAGACGGCCCGGCCCCTCCCCGACTCACCCACCGGGCCCTCCCGCGGCACGTCCACCACGACGGCCGCGCCCCGGTTGGCGGCGGTCTCGACGGCGGACGCGAGGTCACGGTCGCCGGCATCGTCGCCCGAGACCAGGACGACGTCCAGGGCCCCGACCCAGGTGGGGAGGGTGTGGGCGTGGACCATCGGCGGGACGGCCGCTCCGCCGACGACCTCGCAGAGGGCGGTGACCACGCCGGCGGCGTGCCGCGCACGGTCCGAGCGCCCGGAGACCCACACGAGTGCCCTGGGCCGGAACCCCGAGAGCCCGTCCAGCGCTCCCGAGTCGACGGCCGTCGCGACCGCACGGAGCTGGGCCCCGGCCATCGACGCGTGGAGCAGGGCCCCGGTGGCGTCGGAGGAACGGAGGGCGTCGGCGTCGTCCAGGTCCACCCGACCGGCCCCGGTGTCGCTGGTCAGGTCAGGCACGGACGATCGCGAGGACTTCGTCGACCACCGCGGCGACGTCCTCCCTGGTGGGCGCCTCCGCGTTGAGGCGCAGCAGCGGTTCGGTGTTGGAGGCCCGGAGGTTGAACCAGGCGCCGTCACCCAGATCGACGGTCACGCCGTCGAGCCGGTCCACCGACGCGGCACGGCCGGAGAAGGCCTCGATGACCTGCTCCATCCGCGCGACCTGCTCCTCGGCCGAGTCCAGGGTGGAGTTGATCTCCCCCGACGCCGCGTACCGGGTGTACTCGGCCATGACCTCCGAGAGCGGCGCGTTCTGCTCCCCCAGTGCCGCGAGCGTGTGCATCGCGGCGAGCATGCCCGAGTCGGCGCCCCAGAAGTCGCGGAAGTAGTAGTGCGCCGAGTGCTCGCCGCCGAAGATCGCACCGGTGTCCGCCATCTGGGCCTTGATGAAGCTGTGTCCCACGCGGGTGCGGACGGCGACGCCGCCCTTCTCCTCGACGAGTTCGGGGACGGCCCGGGAGGTGATGAGGTTGTAGATGATGGAGGCGCCGGGTTCCTTGTCGAGCTCGCGCCCGGCGACCAGTGCGGTGATGGCCGACGGAGCGACCGGCTCGCCCCGCTCGTCCACCACGAAGCAGCGGTCGGCGTCACCGTCGAAGGCGAGGCCGATGTCCGCCCCGCACTCACGGACCAGCGCCTGGAGGTCCACCAGGTTGGCCGGTTCGAGGGGGTTGGCCTCGTGATTGGGGAAGTTGCCGTCGAGCTCGAAGTACAGGGGGACGATCTCGAGGGGCAGTCCGCTGAGGACCGCGGGCACCGTGTGGCCGCCCATCCCGTTGCCGGCGTCGACGGCCAACTTGAGCGGGCGGATACCCGACAGGTCGACCAGTTCACGCAGGTACGCACCGTAGCCGTCGAGGACGTCACGCTCGGAGACCGTGCCGGCCGTCCCGTCGTACTCCGGGACGCCCTCGATCAACCCGTCCGAGATCACGCCGAGCCCGGACTCCTGGCCGACCGGCTTGGCGCCCGCACGGCACAGCTTGATCCCGTTGTACCGGGCCGGGTTGTGGCTGGCGGTGAACATGGCGCCCGGGCAGTCGAGCAGTCCCGAGGCGTAGTAGAGCTGGTCGGTCGACGCGAGGCCGATCGTCACCACGTCCAGGCCCTGGGCGGTGACGCCGTCCCCGAACGCCTGGGACAGCGCCGGGGAGGAGTCGCGCATGTCATGGCCGACGACCACGGTCTCCGCACCCTCCGACCGCATCAGGCGGGCGAACGATGCGCCGACCTCACGGACGAAGTCCTCGTCGATCTGCTCACCCACGACGCCTCGGACGTCGTAGGCCTTGATGACTGCTCGGACGGACTCGGCGCTGCGTGCCACGTGCTGCTCCAGGGATGAGAGGCGGTCGGACGGTGTCATCCGTCGACCCTACCCGCCGGGTTCCCGCCCGGTCCGCCGCTTGCGGGCGTGGGCGGTCGGTGCCCGGTCAGCCGAGGCCCGGCCCCGGCTCCCGGGCGCTGTCAGCCGGTCCCGTCGACGAGGTCTCGTCACGGTCCGGGGCGTTGGGGACCACCCGCAGGTGGGGGCGGCCACCGGAGGGCTCCACCGGGGCCCCGGCGAGCACGGGCCCGGGGTCGGAGACCCCCAGCCGCCGAAGCCGGTCCGCGTCCACCAGTGCCGCACCCGCTCGCCGTCCGCCGACCGGACCGCCGGCCACGGCGTCCAACAGGGCGGTGAGGTCGGAGTCCTCGGCGGAGGCGTCGATGTCGGGATGGCGGACCAGGTCCCACCCGCGGGGGGCGGTGATGCGCAGGGCGTGCGCTGCGCAGAGGTCCCACGAGTGCGGCTCCCGGACCGCGGGGAGCGGGCCGACGACGGCCGTCGAGTCCGCGTAGACGTAGGTGAGCGTGGCGACCGCACGATTGGGACACCCCGGGCGGCAGCAACGACGGTTCTCACTCACGAGGCCCCAGGGTAGTCCCGCGGGGCCGCCTCGTGCCCCGCGACCCGCCGCGTCGGTACCGCGGTGCCCGCGAGACGGGGGCTACCCTCGCGTCATGACCCCAACCGCACCGGTCCCCGGAAGGCCGCCGACAGGGAACGCGATCCCGGGCGCCGGCCAGAACGACGTGTGTGCGGGCAGCCGGATCTCGGTCCGGGACTTCCCCGGCGACCCCGGACGCCGCGGCCGACGGGTGGTGACCTCCCGACGTGCCGCCCGACGCGGGCACGGTCCGCGCGGGCCGATCCTGCCCCCGGAGGTCCCCCGGTGGCGGAGCCGTGCCGCCGAGTTCGACGCCGCGGCGCTCGAGGCGTTCGCCGAGATCGATCAGCACTGGCATTCCCGCCTGGTGCATCTGGACCTCGCCGTGGACATGGTGCCGAGGATGCGGCTCAAGCCCGGCGAGACATGGCCGGAGGAGGTCGTGGCTGACGGACTGGTCCCGCTCGCCCGGCTGGTCCCCGCCGGCGTCGACCGGGCAGGCCAGCCCACGCGGGCGCGGTTGGTCCTGTTCCGCAGGCCCCTCACCCGCCGGGCGCCCGGCGGGGACGACCTGCGCGACCTGGTCTACTCGGTCCTCGTCGAACTCGTCTCGCAGCACCTGGAGATCTCGCCGGACGAGGTCGAGGCCGGCCCCAACGACAACTGACCACCCCGCGGAGTGGTGAGGGTGGTCAGACAGTGAGGGTGGTCAGGCAGTGGGAGGGCTGCCGGGTGCCGACGTGTGCCAGTGGCCCCCGAGGCCCGCAGACGTGTCGGTCCCGGAGGGACTCACATCACGGCTTCGCGCTTGATCCGTCTCCGCTCGCGCTCGGACAGTCCGCCCCAGATCCCGAAGCGCTCATCGTTGGCCAGTGCGTACTCGAGGCACTCCGCCTTGACCTCACACCCCGTGCAGATCTTCTTGGCCTCGCGGGTCGAGCCGCCCTTCTCCGGGAAGAACGCCTCGGGATCGGTCTGGGAACAGAGAGCCCGGTCCTGCCAGCTCTCCTCCTCGTCCTCCACGAAGAGCGCACCGGTGCCGAAGTCGACCAGGGTCAGTTCGGGTCCCGCTGCGGTGCGTGACTGTCGATCCACGGTCATCCCCTCGTGTTACGTTGCTCGTCGCTCGTGCGTCTGCCCGGCCCGGAGTGCCGCTCAGAAACGAATGACACACCTGTGATTACACACATGCGAATCGCTGAGGTCAAGCGAATTCGGGGATCCCTAGCATTTTCGTCCGCCCGCCCGGCCAGTGACACGCCGCGGATCGTGTGGCGTGGGACACCATCGTGCGCCGGGGTGGGGCTGACACACCCGGCCCCCCGGGCCGCGTCACCCCCTCGTCACTACTCTTGGTCGACGTGAGGATCTGTGTATTGGCCGGTGGCGTCGGTGGCGCCCGTTTCCTGCTCGGCGCACGCCGACTGTTCGGACTGGACCCCGCACCGGGGGGTGCGGACGCCCCGCTCCCGGGCACGGATCCCGTGCACCGGATCGACGCGGTGGTCAACGTCGGTGACGACGCGTGGATGCACGGCGTCCGGATCTGTCCCGACCTCGACACCTGCATGTACACCCTCGGCGGGGGCATCGACCCGGAACGCGGTTGGGGACACGCGGGCGAGACCTGGAACTGCCGCGACGAACTCGCCGCCTACGGCGTCCAGCCCGACTGGTTCGGACTCGGGGACAAGGACCTGGCCACGCACCTCGTGCGCACCCAGATGTTGGGCGCCGGCTACCGGCTGACCGACGTCACCGAGGCACTGTCCGCCCGCTGGTCACCCGGGGTCCGCCTGCTACCGGTGACCGACGACCGCTGCGAGACGCACGTCGTGGTCTCCGGCGGGACCGATGGAGTGGACGGGGCCGGTGAGCGGGCGATCCACTTCCAGGAGTGGTGGGTGAAGCACCGGGCGCAGTTGCCGGCCTCCGGCTTCGTGCAGATCGGCGCCGACGCCGCCCGGCCCACCCCGGAGACGCTCGAGGCCATCGAGACGGCCGACCTCGTCGTCGTCGCCCCCTCCAACCCCGTGGTCTCCGTCGGCGCGATCCTCGCCGTCCCCGGGATCCGCGCCGCGCTGCGTTCCACCTCCGCGCCGGTCGTCGGCGTGAGCCCGGTGATCGGTGGCGCCGTGCTGCGCGGGATGGCCGACGCGTGCCTGTCCGCGATCGGCGTCGAGACCTCCGCACTGGCCGTGGCCCGGCACTTCGGCGCCCGGTCCGGCACCGGTCTGCTCGACGGCTGGCTCGTCGCCCCCGGGGACGGCACCACCGATGCCCGCGCGGAGGTGGACGGGATCGCCGTCCGCGAGGCCCCGCTGCTCATGACCGACCCGGACGCCACGGCGCGGATGGTCGCCGCCGCCATCGAACTGGCCGGACTCGAGGTCCCCGCGCGGTCCGACCGATGACCGACGGAGCGGTCCCCGAGATCCGCCACTGGTCGGGAGAACACGCCGCCCCCGCGGACGTGACCATGTGGGCTCCGGACGGGCTGCCGGAGTTCCGGCCCGGCGACGACCTCGCGGGCATCCTGGCCGGCGCCCTCACCGACGACCCGCGCGGGCTGGCCGACGGCGACGTCGTGGTGCTCACCTCCAAGGTGCTCTCCAAGACCGAGGGGCGGATCGTGACCGCCCCCACCGACCCGGACGAGCGGGACACACTGCGCAGACGGCTCGTGGAGCAGGAGTCCGTGCGGGTGGTGGCGCGCGTCAACCGCACCCTCATCACCGAGAACCGGCTCGGCATCGTCCAGGCCGCCGCCGGCGTCGACGGCTCCAACGTCGACGCCCGGGAACTCGCGCTGCTCCCCGAGGACCCCGACGCCTCCGCCTCCGCGCTCGCCCGCGAACTGCGTCTGCGGACCGGCGTGACGGTGGCCGTCGTCGTCACCGACACGATGGGCCGGGCCTGGCGCACCGGCCAGATCGATGTGGCGATCGGGGCCGCGGGGCTGCGGGTGTCGGTCGGCTACGACGGAGCCGTGGACCGCCAGGGCAACGAGCTGTTCGTCACCGACGTCGCCGTGGCCGACGAGATCGCCGCGGCCGCCGACCTGGTCAAGGGCAAACTGGGCGCCCGACCCGTCGCGGTGGTGCGGGGGGTGGGACACCTGCTGCTCGGGGATGACGACGACGAGCGCGGCACCCCGCGGCGGGCCCGCGACCTGGTCCGCGACAGCGCGTCGGACCTGTTCCGGCTGGGCACCGCCGAGGCGCTGGCGCAGGGACGACGTGAGGCCGTGCCCGGCCGCCGCTCGGTCCGGCGGTTCACGGGCGAGCCGGTCCCCGCGGAGGCGCTCGCCGGGGCCGTGGCCGACGCGCTCACCGCGCCGGCTCCGCACCACAGCACCCCGATCCGGTTCGTCCGGGTGTCCGGTGACGCCCGCACGCGCCTGCTCGACGCACTGCGTGCCGACTGGGAGGCGGACCTGCGGGCCGACGGCCACTCCGGCGACGTGCTGGCCCGCCGCCTGTCCCGCGGCGACCTCCTGCGCACCTGCCCCGAGTTGATCCTGCCGTTCGTGGACGACTCCGCCGGGGCCCACGACTACCCGGACCCGCGGCGCAGCGCCTGCGAGGAGACCATGTTCACCGTCGCCGGTGGCGCCGCCGTTCAGTCGCTCCTCGTGGCACTGTCCGCGCGCGGACTCGGGTCCTGCTGGGTGGGGTCGACGATCTTCGCGGCCGAGACCACCCGCCGCGCGCTCGACCTACCGCCGTCCTGGCGGCCGCTGGGGGCGGTGGCCGTCGGTGTCCCGGCCGAGCCGGTCCCGCCCCGGGCACCGCGCCCGGCCGGGGACGCCTACATGTCCGTGGAGTAGCGGATCCCGCCGTCGGGGATCACGACGCCGGGCCAGACCCGGGCCCCGCGCAGCAGCTCGCACCTGGCGCCCACGTCCGCGCCGTCGCCGATGACCCCGTCGCGGATCAGCGCCCGGTGGCCGATGCGGGCGCCGGCGCCGATGATCGATCGTTCGACCGTCGCCCCCGCCTCGATCCGGGCACCGTCGAAGACCACGGCGCCGTCCAGTCGGACACCGGCCCCGATCTCGGCGCCGCGCCCGACGACCGTCCCGCCGATGAGTACCGCCCCGGCGCCGACCCCCGCGCCGTCGTGGACGAGCGCCTCACCGTGACGGCCCTCGAGTGCGGGCGACGGCGCGATGCCCCGCACCAGGTCGGAGGACCCGCGGACGAAGTCCTCGGGCGTGCCCATGTCACGCCAGTACGCCGAGTCGACGAAGCCGTAGACCCGCTTCCCCTCGCTGAGCAGCTGGGGGAAGGTCTCGCGCTCCACCGAGACGGGGACGCCCTCGGGGATCTGTGCGATCAGCTCGCGGCGGAAGACGTAGCAGCCGGCGTTGATCTGGTCGGTCGGCGGGTCCTGGGTCTTCTCCAGGAACTCCAGGACCCGTCCCTCGTCGTCGGTCGGCACACAGCCGAACGCGCGGGGGTCCGAGACCCGGACCAGGTGCATGGTCAGGTCCGCGTTCTTGGCGTGGTGGAGGTCGAGGATCTCGGTGAGGTCGGTCCCGCCCAGCACGTCACCGTTGAACACCATGATCGTCGAGGCGGTGAGCTCGTCCAGCACGTTGCGGATACCACCACCCGTACCCAGCGGCTCGGTCTCCACCACGTAGGTCAGTTCCAGGTCGAGATCGGACCCGTCGCCGAAGTACTCCTCGAACACCTCGGCCTTGAACGAGGTGCCCAGCACCACGCGCCGGATCCCGGCCGCGCGGATCCGCGAGAGCAGATGCGTGAGGAAGGGCAGACCGGCGGTGGGCAGCATCGGCTTGGGCGCCGAGATGGTCAGGGGACGCAGGCGGGTCCCCTTCCCGCCCACCAGGACCACCGCCTCGGTGTCGGCGATCAGTCCGTCCGGCCCGGTGGTGGTGGAGGTCGTCGAGGTCACAGTCCTGCTCCCGATGTCATGGGCCCCTGGCCGCGCACTCGCGCGGGCCACACGGTCCGGTGGATGGTCTCGTCCGGCGTCAGCGCAGGTCGCGCTTAGCGGATCGGATCGCGAGGCGGCACCGCAGTTCCAGGCCCGCCCTGAGGGCCCAGCGTATCGGGGCCTGCCACGCGTTCGGATGCCTGTCCGCCTGGAACAGGTACGCGCTGCGGTGGTGCGCCCGGAGGGTGAACTCCGGCACGGTCCTGGCCGCGTGACCCTGGTCGTGGTGGATCACAGACGACGGAACGTAGACGCTCTGCCACCCGGCGCGGCCGAGCCGGTCCCCCAGGTCCACGTCCTCGAGGTACATGAAGTAGCGCTCGTCGAATCCGCCGAGCGCGTCGAACGCCTCCCTGCGGAGCAGCAGGCACGACCCGGACAGCCACCCCGCGGGCCGCTCGGAGTCCATGTCGGAGTCGTCGAGGTAGTGGGCGGTCCACGGGTTGCCGGGCCACACCGGGCCGAGCACCGCGTGACCGATACCGGCGCCGAGCCGCGGGACGGCGCGGGCCGAGGGGTACACGGAACCGTCGGTCTCGGCGATCCTCGGGCCGAACGCCGCCGCCCGGGGCCACCGGTCGGCGGCCTCGAGCAACGCGTCCACCGATCCCGGCTCGAACCGCACGTCCGGGTTGACGACCAGGACGAACTCCTGGTCGAACTCCGCGGGGCGCCGGGAGATCTCCGTGACGGCACGGTTGATCGCGGTCCCGTAACCCAGGTTGCCCCCGGTCGGGAAGAACTCGGCGAAGTCGTGGGCGGCCGCCGCCGCCTCGGGCGCGCCGTCCGTGGAACCGTTGTCCGCCATCACCAGCCCCACCGGCCGCGTCGTGGACCCGGGCAGGGTCTCGACGAAGTGGCGGAGGTGGTCGCCGGGAGAGTAGGTCACCGTCACGACGGGCAGTCGGGTCGTCACGCGCAACACCCTACGACGCCGCACGCCGATTCCGACGCCCGGCACGCGGCGCGGTACCGTGGGGTGATCATCGGCGGCCTCGCGCGGCCCCCGTGCCACACCGACGGCACCGGCCCGCGGGCCGGTCCCTCCTCCCACTGGAGCGGACCGACCGCCCCGATTCGACGACAAGGACGGTGGATGAGCGCCGAGCTACCAGCGACGCCCCGTCGCGCACCGGCCCCCGGACGCGGTCGGCGCCACGCCACCCCCTCCCGGCCGCTGGGCTCCCGGATCGGCCGCACCCTCGCCGCCCTGGTCTCCGTGTTCTGCCTCCTGGTCACCGGCGTCGGCTGGTCGCTGTTCAACGGTCTGAGCTCCGACCTGTCCTCCGCCGGAGGGCTCGACGTGGGCGACGGCGGGCTCGACGGAGCAGTCGACATCCTCCTGGTGGGGACGGACAACCGCACCGACGCCCAGGGCAACGCGCTGAGCCAGGAGGAGCTCGCCACCATCCGGACCGGCGAGGAGGAGGGTGAGAACACGGACACGATCCTGCTCATCCGGATCCCGGAGGACGGGAGCTCCGCCACCGCGATCTCCATCCCGCGGGACGTCTACGTGGAGACCGCGACCATCGGGGGCGGCAAGATCAACGGGGTCTACGCCGGCTACAAGCAGGCCTATCTCGACCAGGCCGTCGCTTCCGACCCGGACGGCGCGCTCGACGAACAGGACCAGCGCGACGCCGTGCAGGCCGGCCGCAACGGGCTGATCAACGCGGTCCGGGACCTCACCGGTGTGCAGGCGGACCACTACGCCGAGATCGGGTTGCTGGGATTCGTCCTGCTCACCGACGCAGTCGGCGGCGTGCCCGTGTGCCTGAACGCCGACGTCGACGAGCCGCTGTCCGGTGCGAACTTCCGGGCCGGGGTCCAGACCGTCTCCGGGTCCGACGCCCTGAGCTTCGTGCGTCAGCGGCACGACCTGCCCGCGGGCGACCTCGACCGGATCGTCCGCCAGCAGGCGTTCATGTCCCAGCTGGTCAAGAAGACCCTGTCGGCGGGCACCCTCGCGGACCCGTCGAAGCTCGGAGCGCTCGTCGACGCGGCCAGGCGCTCGTTCGTCATCGACGAGAACTGGGACTTCGTGGACTTCGCGATGAAGCTCCAGGACATCAGCGGCGGCAACGTGCGGTTCGAGACCATCCCGGTCACCAGCATCGACTCGTTCACCGAGTGGGGCGAGTCGATCGTCACCGTCGACCCCGACCAGGTCGCGGAGTTCGTCGGCGGATTCGCCAGTACCGAGGACATGGAGGAGGAAGAGGACCAGACCCCGACCGGCACTCCCGGCGTGGACCCCGCCGCCGTGATGGTGTCGGTGGTCAACACGACCGTCATCGACGGTCTCGCCGCCCGGGTCTCCGGTTCGCTGTCCGAACTCGGGTACGGCGTCGGGGATCTGCTCACCGATCCGGCCGCCGCCTACACCTCGCACGTCGCGGCCGGTTCGGCCGACGACGCCGCGGCGTTCGCGGTGTCCGACGCCCTGGGCGGGTTGCCCGTCCAGGTGGATCCCGCGGTGCCCCCCGGGGCGGTCCGCGTGGTCCTCGCCGAGGACTACAGCGGCCCCACCGGAGACGCCTCCGCGACCGAGTCCTTTTCCCCCGAGACCACCACCTACGCCCCCCTGCCGCCCTCGATAGCGCAGCGTCCGACCTTCGACGCCGGTGGCTCGGACGTCCCCTGCGTCAACTGACCGAGCGTCAACTGACCGAGCGTCACCTGGCCGAGCGTCAACCGATCGATCATCACCTGGCCCGATCCAGCGTCACCTGACCGACCCCCGGAGGACGACCCGTGAACACCGCCGCAGACATCGTGCTCAAGCCGCTCCTCGCAGCGGACCCGGGCGCGCCGCTGGTCACCCACTACGACCTCGGGGCCCCGTCCCGGATCGAGCTGTCCGTGACCTCCACCGCCAACTGGGCCGCCAAGATCGCCGGGCTGCTGCGGGACGAGGTGAGCGTGGCGCCGGGTGACGTCGTGGTGTGCGACCTCCCGGCCCACTGGCTCACCGCAGGGGTGCTCCTGGGCGCCTGGTGGGCCGGCGCAGAGGTCCGGACCGGCGCGGCCGACGACGCCGTCGCGGTGATCACCACGGCCGACCGCCTCGACCGCCATCCCGCCGACGTCGAGACGCTCCTCATGACCACCGACCCGATGGGCCGCCCGCTGGCCGCGGTCGGCGTGGACGTGCCCCCGGGGGTCATCGACCTGGCCGAGTCGTGCCGGATCCACCCGGACGCGTTCGTTCCGTCCGGTCAGGGTCGGTCCGCCCTGGACGGGCGGAGGGTCGAGGAACTCGCGGACCCGACACTGGCCGGCCGGGCGCTCGTCGCGGGCCGGGAGCGGGACGACATCCTGACGGTCCTCGCCCGGATCTTCGCCTCGGGCGGTTCCGCGGTGCTGGTCACCGGGTCGGACGCGGATGCGCCCGGTGTCGCCGACGTGGCGACCACGGAGCGGACCACCCTCACCCTCTGACAGTCCGCGCACCCCGGCACAACCACGAGATCCGCTACCCTCCCGCCTGATCCGCGACCCTTTTCGGGGTAGCGGATCGGGCCTCGGGGTAGCGGATCTCGGGGATCGGGGTGCGGGGTGCGGGGTGCGGCCCCGTCAGGTCAGCTCAGGACCTGGCGCGCCATCACCATGCGACAGATCTGATTGGTGCCCTCGTAGATCTGGGTGATCTTGGCGTCGCGCATCATGCGCTCGACCGGGAAGTCGCGGGTGTAGCCGGCGCCGCCGAAGAGCTGCACCGCGTTGGTGGTGACCTCCATCGCGACATCCGAGGCGAAGGTCTTGGACGCGGCGGCCATGAAGCCCAGCTTCTCGCCACCCGGCGCGGTCCCACGCTCGGCGTTGGCGGCGGCGGTGTACACCATGAGTCGGGCGGCCTGCACCTTCATCGCCATGTCGGCGAGCATGAACTGGGTGTTCTGGAAGTCCGAGACCGCGCGACCGAACTGCTTGCGCTCCTTGGTGTAGGCGATTGCGGCGTCGAGCGCACCCTGGGCGATGCCCACGGCCTGGGCGCCGATGGTCGGGCGGGTGTGGTCCAGGGTCTGCAGCGCGGTCTTGAACCCGGTGCCCGGCTCGCCGATGATCCGGTCACCGGGGATGCGGACGTTCTCGAAGTACAGCTCCGCGGTGGGCGAGCCCTTGATGCCGAGCTTCTTCTCGGTCTTGGAGACGCCGAAGCCCTCGTCGTCGGCGTGGACCATGAACGCGGAGATCCCCCCGGCGCCCTTCTCGGGGTCGGTGACGGCCATGACGGTGTACCAGGTGGACTTTCCACCATTGGTGATCCACGCCTTGTTGCCGTTGAGGATCCAGTCGTCGCCGTCCTGGCGGGCGCGGGTGCGCATGGCCGCCGCGTCAGAACCGGCCTCGCGCTCCGAGAGCGCGTAGGAGGCCATCTTGCCCTCGGCGATCTCGGACAGGACCTTCTGCTTGAGGTCCTCGCCGCCGGCCAGGATCAGGCCCATCGTGCCGAGCTTGTTCACGGCCGGGATCAGCGAGGACGATCCGCAGACGCGGGCGACCTCCTCGATGACGATGCAGGCCGCGACCGAGTCCGCGCCCTGCCCGCCGTACTCCTCCGGCACGTGGAGGGCGTTGAAGCCCGAGGCGTTGAGCGCGTCGAGGGCCTCCTGCGGGAACCGCTCGTTCTCGTCGACGTCCGCGGCGTGCGGCTCGATCTCCTTCTCGGAGAGTGCGCGGATCGCGGCGCGGAGCTCCTCGTGCTCCTCAGCCGGGCGGTACAGGTCGAAGTCGGGGTTACCGGACATGTGCGGTCCTCCAAGAGGGGTTCGTCGGTGCGGGTCGCGCGGCGGACACCGTCCAGGGAACCTCCCGGTGACGCCGACGGCGCACGTCCTGCCGTCGTCGTCGCCGCGGGGTCCTACGTGCCGCGCCCGACCACCCAAGTTACCAGCCGGAAACGGCCCCCCGGCCCGGGCGCCGGGGACACCGTGACGGCCCGGGCGCCCCGCCGGGGGGACTCCCCGGTCAGCCGAGGAGGCTCTGGCGCAACGCGGCGTCCTTGCGCTCCACCATGGCCTCGAGATCGGCCTGGAAGCTCTCCATCCGCGACCGCAGAGCGGGATCGGAGGCGGCGAGGACGCGGACCGCCAGGAGCCCGGCGTTGCGGGCCCCCCCGATCGACACGGTGGCCACGGGCACCCCTGCGGGCATCTGCACTATCGAGAGCAGCGAGTCCATCCCGTCGAGGTGCTTGAGCGGCACCGGAACCCCGATGACCGGCAGCGGAGTGGCGGAGGCGACCATCCCGGGCAGGTGAGCGGCGCCACCGGCACCCGCGATCACCACCCGGATCCCCCGGCCGGCGGCCGAGCGGGCGTAGTCCACCATCTTCTGCGGGGTCCGGTGCGCCGAGACCACGCCCACCTCGAAGGGGATCCCGAACTCGGCGAGCGCCTCCGCGGCCGCCTCCATCGTCGGCCAGTCGGAGTCGCTGCCCATGATCAGACCGACCTGCGGCCCGCCCTGTGGTTCGGTCATGGTGGTGCCTTTCGTCGAGGTGGTGTGGCGGAGGGGGTGTGGCGGAGGGGGTGTGGCGTCAGCGGTCGAAGTCTCCGACCGGCGCCCCCGTGTGGGGGTCCCAGCCGTCGGCCCATTCCCCGTGGGAGAGCCAGTGCGCGGCGTGCTCCGCCACCGCGCGGACCGTGGCCACCTGATCGGCGTCGTCCGGGTCGACGCCGGGGTCGCCGAGGACGTTGACGTGTCCGATCTTGCGTCCCGGCCGCTCGGACTTCCCGTAGAGGTGGACCTTCGCGTGCGGGAACCGGGCGCCGAGGTGGTGTACCCGTTCGTCCATGCTCATCTCCGGAGCCTCCGCCGCCCCCAGCACGTTGGCCATCACGGTCACCGGGGCGGTCTGGACGGTGGAGCCCAGCGGGTAGTCGAGCACCGCCCGGAGGTGCTGCTCGAACTGACTGGTGGTGGCGCCGTCCATGGTCCAGTGGCCGGAGTTGTGCGGACGCATGGCCAGTTCGTTGACCAGCACACCCGGGCGGCCGTCGGAGCCGATGACCTCGAAGAGTTCGACCGCCATCACCCCGGTCACATCGAGGTGTTCGGCCAGGCGGAGGGCGGTCGCCTGGACGGCGGAGCGCAGGTCGTCGGGCAGCCCGGTGGCGGGTGCCACGACGACCGCACAGATGCCGTCTCGTTGAACCGTCTCCACGACCGGCCACACCGCTCCCTGGCCGAACGGCGAGCGGGCGACGAGGGCGGAGAGCTCCCGGGTCCACGGCACCCGCGCCTCGGCCATCATCGGCACGCCGGCGTCGAGCTGCTCGGTCGCGATCCGCTCGGCCTCCTCCAGGGAGTCCGGCATCCACACCCCGCGTCCGTCGTATCCACCACGCGCGGCCTTGAGGACTATCCGTCCCTCCTGTTCGCCGTGGAATCGTCGGACGTCGTCGACCGAGTCGACGGCCGTGAACGGCGGGACGGGTGCGCCGATCTCGGCGAGCGCGCGACGCATGACCAGCTTGTCCTGGGCGTGGATGAGCGCCGAGGCCCGGGGCCGCACCGCGACGCCGGCGGACTCGAGCTCCAGCAGGATCTCCGGCGGGACGTGCTCGTGGTCGAACGTCATCACGTCGGCGCCGGCGGCCGCGCGACGGACCGCGTCCGGGTCGTCGTGGGCGCCCAACACGACGTCGGGCGTGACCTGCGCGGCCGGATCCTCCGGGTCGGCGGCGAGGACGCGCAGGGTCTGACCGAGTGCCACGGCCGATTGGTGGGTCATGCGGGCGAGTTGACCGCCCCCGATCATCGCCACGACGGGCGTGCCGAGCGGATTGCGGCGGATGCGCGAGTCGTCGTTCACGTGGCCCATGTTCTCACGTGTGGCGGGCCCGTCACCGTCGCCCCGGGAGCCCCCAGCGGAAGCGGGGCACCTGAGCGAGCGGCCCGGGCGGGGGCGGAGGGGGCAGTCGGAGCAGTTCGTCGTAGACCGTGGCGTGGACGCGCGCCACGCCGGGCACGTGGTCTATCTCCACCGGGGGCAGGTGTCCGCACTCGAGGATGAGGCATCCCGTGCCCAGAGCCCGGTCGGTCAGCGTGTGCCGGAACCGCACGGCACTGACCCGGCGCAGCGGCACGTCGACACACCGTCGCGACGACCCCGCCGGCCGGTAGAGCACGCGTTCGTCGGTCACCACGAGGTCGGTGCGCGCCCACCGGAGTGCGGGCCACAGGCCGAAGCGCAGGACCACGAGGAGGTAGATCCCCGCCACCATGGCCCAGGTCGCGGCGCGGTCGCCCGGGTGCACGACCTGCGTCTCGATGAACCCCCCGGCGATCCCGGCGAGCCCGGCGCCGATCACCGTCACCAACCCGGGACGCACGAGTGCGCGCCAGTGCGGGTGGCTGTGGACGATCAGCGTCTCCCCCGGAGCGATGACCGAACGGACGAACCCCACGGGTCAGCCGCCCCACCGGCCGCCGGCGGGGCGGACGTGGGTGACGTCGCCGGCGGCCACGGACAACTCCCCGTCCGGTGTGACGACGACGAGGCGGCCCTCCCTGTCCACGTGTTCCGCCCGCCCGGTCCGCACGATGCCCCCCGGGAGTTCGACGCGGACCTCGGCGCCGAGTGTCGAGCAGGCGTCCGAGTACTCGGCCATGAGCTCGTCCGTGATCGACGAGCCGCTCCCGCGCTCGCATCGGCGCCACTGGGCGTGCCGACGGGCCAGTGCCTCGAGCACGGCCAGCGCGACGGCGTCCCGGTCGGTCGTCCCGCCGGCGAGAGCGAGGGAGGTCGCGTGCGGGATCGGTAGCTGCTCCTGCGTCAGACTCACGTTGATCCCCACTCCCACCACCAGGGCCGGGAGCCGGAGCCCGAAGTCCCCTTCCGCGGGGACCGTGGTCATCTCCGAGAGGATCCCGGCGATCTTGCACCCGTTGACGAGCACGTCGTTGGGCCACTTGAGGGTGGCGTCCACACCACCCGCCGCCACGAGCCCGTCACGGACGGCCAGCCCGGTGACCAGCGGCAGCCAGCCGAACAGGGTGGGCGAGACCGCGCCGGGCCGCAGCAGGACGGTCACCACCACCTGGGTCCGTGGCGGCGCCGTCCACGTGCGTCCGAGTCGCCCGCGCCCCGCGGCCTGGAACTCCGCCAGGAACGCGCTGCGGTCCGGTGCCCCGAGGCCCGCGCGTCTGATCGCCTCCGCGTTGGTCGACCCGATCTCCTCCAGGACCTCGAGCGAGGTGTACGGCGCATCCGGCCCCTCGACCAGCGCTCGGCGGAGCGCGTCGGCGTCGAGCGGGCGCGGCGAATCGGTTCCGGGGTCTGCGTGCACGACGTCCAGAGTAGGTCCGAACTCCGACCGACGGCGGGGTCGGTGTCGGGGGAGTCGACCGGGTCACGTCGCCACGGAGCCGGTCGAGTCGATAGAGTCCTACAACATGACGACTGCCTCAGAACCGGACGTGAGTGACGACGTCCAGACCGACGCTGCGACGCCCGACATCCACACGACCGCCGGGAAGCTGTCCGAGCTGCGTCGGCGACTCGACGAAGCCCGCGCCCCGATGGGGCAGGCCGCGATCGACAGGACGCACGACAAGGGCCTCATGACGGCCCGCGAGCGGATCGAGAACCTGCTCGATCCGGGCTCGTTCGTCGAGATCGATGCACTCGCCCGCCACCGCGCCACGACCTTCGGTCTGGCCGAGCGTCGACCGCTGGGCGACGGTGTCATCACCGGGTACGGCACCATCGACGGCCGCAGCGTCTGCGTGTTCTCGCAGGACGCCACTGTCTTCGGCGGTTCCCTCGGTGAGGTCTACGGCGAGAAGATCGTCAAGGTCATGGACCTGGCGCTCAGGACCGGACGCCCGATGATCGGCATCAACCACGGCGCGGGTGCCCGCATCCAGGAGGGTGTGGTCTCGCTCGGTCTCTACGGGGAGATCTTCCACCGCAACGTCCGGGCGTCCGGGGTCATCCCCCAGGTGTCGCTCGTCATGGGCCCCTCCGCCGGCGGCCACGTCTACTCCCCCGCGCTCACCGATTTCACCGTGATGGTCGACAAGACCTCGCAGATGTTCGTCACCGGCCCGGATGTCATCAAGACGGTCACCGGCGAGGAGGTCAGCCAGGAGGAACTGGGCGGCGCCAACACGCACATGACCAAGTCGGGCGTCTCCCACTACACCGCGAACGACGAGCAGGACGCCCTCGACTACGTCAAGGACCTGCTGTCCTACCTGCCCAGCAACAACCGGGCCGAGGCTCCTCGCTTCCCCGTCCCGCCGACCGAGGGCGCGATCGAGGACAACCTCACCCTCGAGGACCTCGAGCTGGACACGATCATCCCGGACTCCTCCAACAGCCCGTACGACATGCACGAGGTCATCTCCCACATCGTCGACGACGGCGAGTTCCTCGAGACCCAGGCGCAGTACGCCATGAACGTGATCGTCGGCTTCGGCCGGGTCGAGGGCCGCAGCGTCGGTGTGGTGGCCAACCAGCCCACCCAGTTCGCCGGCTGCCTGGACATCAAGGCCTCCGAGAAGGCCGCGCGCTTCGTCCGCACCTGCGACGCCTTCAACATCCCGATCCTCACCCTGGTCGACGTCCCCGGCTTCCTGCCGGGCACCGGCCAGGAGTTCGACGGGATCATCCGCCGTGGCGCCAAGTTGCTTTACGCCTACGGCGAGGCCACCGTCGGCAAGGTCACCGTGATCACCCGCAAGGCCTACGGCGGGGCGTACGACGTCATGGGCTCCAAGCACATGGGCGCCGACTTCAATCTGGCGTGGCCGACCGCCGAGATCGCCGTCATGGGCGCCTCCGGGGCCGTCGGGTTCGTCTACCGCGAGCAGCTGAAGGCCGCCGCCGCGAACGGCGAGGACGTCGACGCGCTGCGCCTGAAGCTGCAGGCCGAGTACGAGGACACCCTCGTCAACCCGTACGTCGCCGCCGAGCGCGGGTACGTCGACGCCGTCATCCCGCCGTCGCACACCCGCCTTCAGGTGGCGCAGGCGCTCCGGCTCCTCGACCGCAAGGTCGTCGAAGTGCCCGCCAAGAAGCACGGGAACATCCCGCTGTGACCGCCGCCGAACAGCAGCCGGACGCGGGCAAGGACGCGGAGAAGAAGGCCGAGGGCCCGTTCTTCCGGGTGGTGCGCGGCAATCCCACCGCGGTCGAGGTGGGCATCCTGTCCGCAGTCCTGGCCACAGCGCAGGGGAACGCGGTCCACGAGGGCGAGTTCCCCACCGGGATCAAGGACGACTGGGGCTCGTACGACGACCGACTGCGGCCGCCGTTCGGGTACAACCCGACGTCGTTCCTCAACCGCCGCCAGTACTGAGCCGACCCCACCCGGCCGGCCACCCAGGCGCCCCACTCAGCCGCCCCCGACCCTGCACACCCGCGCGCACCGAAGCGCAGGCGGGAGTGCAGGGCCGGGGGCGGCTGTGTTCGGTACTGGCAGGCGCGATCGCGGATGCCGCTCTTCGCGGCGCTGCCCTCAGAGCCGGCCGGCCCGTACGCTGGAACCTCAGCCAGCTCCGGGAGGAAGCGCATGTCCGACGAGCCCACGACCCCGGAGGACGGCTCGGAACCCGTCGCCCGGGACGAGCGCGAACACGGCAGCCGTGCGGGGACGACCGAGGGCACCGCCACCCATCTGACGGACATCATCGGCCGCGCCGAGCCGTCGGAGAACAGGCCACGGGCGACCGTCGTGCACGAGGACGAGACCGCCAAGATCGTGGCGTTCGAATTCGGAGTGGGCCACGAGCTGGGCGACCACGCTGCCCACCACCCGATCCTCGTCCAGGTACTCCGTGGACGCGTGGAGTTCGGACTCCCGGACCGCACCGTGGACCTGCTGCCCGGCGAGATGCTCCACCTGACCCCGACGCTGCGACACTCGGTGCGCGCGCTCGAACCCACCACGCTCACCGTCACCATGCTGCTGCCGCGGACCTGAGGCCCTGGTTACGCTGGGCACATGATCACGTTCGTCCTCGCCTCGGCCTCCCCGTCCCGTCTGCGGATCCTCCAGCAGGCCGGTGTGGACCCGCTCATCAGACACCCACAGGTCGACGAGGACGCCCTCCAGGCCTCGCTCCCCCAGGGCACCCCGCATGTGCGGGTCGTCGAGGAACTGGCCCGGGCGAAGGCGGAGGACGTCCTCGAGCGCGAGGGCGGATCACTCGCGGCCGAGGCCCGCGCCGCGGGAGCCGACACGCTCGTCGTGGTGGGGTGCGACTCGATGCTCCTGGTCGACGGCCGGCTCGAGGGCAAGCCGCACACCTACGAGCGGGCCATGGCGCGGTGGAAGAAGATGCGCGGGCGCCACGGGGTCCTGATCACCGGCCACGCCATGGTGATCGCCGACCTCACGGGAGACGGCCCCCTCGTCGTCACGAACAGCGGAACCGACACCTCCGACACCACCGTGCACTTCGGCGCCCCCTCGGACGCCGACCTGGACGTGTACCTCCGCACCGGCGAACCCCTCGAGTGCGCGGGCGCCTTCACCATCGAGTCGCTCGGCGGCTGGTTCATCGACCGGATCGACGGCGACCCGTCGAGCGTCATCGGGCTCAGCCTGCCGCTGCTCCGGCGTCTCCTGGAGGACGCCGGGCTCCACGCGCACCAGTTGTGGCGCCCTGGTCTCCGCGCCTGACCAGCAGGTCAGAGAGGCGACCAGCCGGCCCGCCCGCCCCCGTCGGGCAACCCTTGGACCCCCAATCCCACACATGAGGGGGGCCTCTCATTAGACTGCTGGAGAATATCGGTGCCCCTACCGGGCGCACCGATCTA
>JBKBUP010000179.1:0-5507 GCA_046289795.1 Dietzia sp.
GAGCGGCCCCTTGCCCAGATCCAGCGGGGAGAGCCGGAAGAGCTTGCTGCTCGCCGTCTCCGCGCTCCACAACGTCGAGACCGTCACCACCGCCGAGGCGAGCGACGTGACCGCCGAGCCGCCGGTGATGCGTCGCAGTGCGGGCGGCACCTGGGCGGCCCCGGCGTCGAGCGCCGGTTCAGAGCCGGGGAACTCGTCGTCGTCGTCGATCCGTGCCGCTCCGCCGGGATGTGACGACGACACCCTCGCCACCCTCGACGACGGCAACGCGCCCGCCTTGAGCAGACCGGTGGTCCGGGTGCGCCGCACCACGTCTCCCACGGTCGCGGCCGCCGCCGCTGCCAGGGACATGCCCATGAACGCCTTGGCGTACCGGCCCGTGCGCGGGGTGACGGGCGCGAGCAGAGTGTCCGCCACGTAGGGAGCGACCAGACTGCCGACGCCCATCGACAGGCTGGCCATGGTGTCGGCGAACTCGTAGTCGCCGGCTCGCTCACCGTCAGCCGGATTCCGGGACTGCCACGCGTACTCTGCCGCCATCGCCGCGATGAAGCCGGGGATGGCCAGGACCGTCAGATCTACCTTCACGCCCCTAAGGATATGACGTGCGTCACTCCGGTGCGTGGGCGGGAGCCTCTGCCGGTGCGGTTTCCTCGGCCAGCTTCGCCGTCGCCGGCCCCTCGGTCTGCGCGGTGTTGCGGACGAACCACGCGCCGACCACGGTGATCAGCGAGATGATCGCGCCCACCAACAGGGCGTTGTGGACACCGTTCATCTGCGCGGCGACGTCACCCTCACCGGACTCGGCGCCGGCCACGATGCCCAGCGTCATCACGGTGATGAACAGCGCGGTGCCCGCGGCGGCGGCGACCTGCTGCAGCGTGTTGAGCAGCGCCGAGCCGTGCGAGTACAGGTGCGGGGGCAGCGAGCCCAGGGCCGAGGTGAGCAGCGGCGAGAACAGCAGTGCCAGTCCCACGCTGAGGATCATGTGCCACACCACCACGATGGCCAGCGAGCTCTCGGCCGAGAAGAAGGTGTACATGCCCCACAGGCCGGCGGCGGCCAACACGGAGCCGGGGATGATCAGCGGGCGCGGGCCGATGCGGTCGAAGAGCCGACCCACGAACCAGCCGAGGACACCCATCAGCAGGCCGCCGGGCAGCAGCGCCAGGCCGGACTCGAGGGTGGTGGTGCCCAGGACCTGCTGCATGTACAGCGGCAGCAGGATCAGGGTGCCGAACAGCGCCATCATGGAGAGCAGCATCAGCGTGAGGCTGACGGTGAAGGTGCGGTAGGTGAAGGCCCGAACGTCGAGCAGCGCGTAGTCCTTGAGCGCGAGCTGCCGCCACACGAACACCGACAGGGCGACCACGCCCACCGCCACGGGGACCCACGGGGACACCAGGGCGTTGTCGTTGGCGGCCTCGCCGAAGGAGCTGAGGCCGAAGATCAGGCCCGCGAAGCCGACGGCCGAGAGCACGCCGGAGAGGATGTCGAGCGGGATCGCGCGGGTGGCGGTGACGTTGCGGATCAGCGTGGCTCCGGCGACCAGGGCCAGCACCCCGATGGGCAGGACGCACCAGAACATCCAGCGCCAGCTCAGCACGTCCAGCACCAGGCCACCGACGGTGGGACCGATGGCCGGGGCCACCGCGATCACGATGGAGATGACGCCCATGGTGCGGCCGCGACGGTCCGCGGGCACCACGTTGAGCACGGTGGTCATGAGCAGCGGGATCATGATCGCGGTGCCCACGGCCTGCACCACCCGGCCGGCGACCAGGACCGGGAACACCGGCGCGAGCGAGGCCAGCAGGGTGCCGAGGGTGAACGTGGTCATCGCGATGATGAACACCGTCCGCAGCGGCAACCGCATGAGCATCCACCCGGTGAACGGGATGACCACGGCCATGGTGAGCATGAACGCCGTGGTGAGCCACTGCGCGGTGGCGGCGGTGACGGCGAACTCCCCCATCAGCTCGGGGATCGCGACCGACATGATGGTCTCGTTGAGGATCACCACGAACGCCGCGGCAACGAGCAGGGCGATGAGCCGCTTGGTGGCGGCGGGCAGCGGCGGGGAGCCGAGGGAGGGGTCCCGCTGGGCGGGCGAAACGGCAGCGGCGGATGACTCGGTCGTCACGGGAATCCTTAGAGATTACGGGTCGAAACAAAGTGGGAAGCCCGGCGAGGCCTAGCGGCGCGCACGGGAACCCTCGCACTGTACTGCAGGACGTTCGGCAGACTTTGCTGATGTGACCACCGTTACGAGGTCGGCTCGAGCGGTGGGGCAGAATCGGCCCATGACCGGGACCAGCACCGCGCGGCGGAGCGACGTGGAGACGCGCACCCTGCCGGTATACGAGGCGGGCGGCGCGGTGATGCCGTTCGTGATCACCGGCATGGACGAGCTCGTGGCCCGCGACACCGAGTGGGAACCGCACTCCCACCCCACGCACGAGTTGCTGTGGAACCGGTCGGGGGCATCCACCGCCACGATCGGATCGCGCACCTGGTCCATCACCCCCTCGGTCGGGCTGTGGATCCCCGCCGGCGTGCTGCACTCCGCCGCCGCCCCGGCAGGCACCTGGTACCGGACCGCCCACGTGGACACGCGCACCAACTCCCCGCTGCCGGCCGAACCCGTGGCGGTGGAGGTGACCCCGCTGCTTACCCTGGTGCTGGAGCGCCTCGTGGACCACAGCCTGGGGACCAGGTCGCGTGAGCTCACCGAGCAGATGGTGTTCGACCTCCTCGAGCCCTCGCCGCACGCCCTGCTGGTGCAGCGACCGGACGCCGAACTGCTGCGCCCGATCGTGGCCGCGCTCGAGACCCACCCCGGCGACGACCGATCACTGACCGAGTGGGCGGCGCGGCTGGGGGTGAGCGAGCGGACCGTCACCCGGGCGTTCCGGGCCGAGACGGGCCTGAGCTTCGGCGCCTGGCAGGCGGCGTTCCGTGCCCAGCACGCATCGGTCCTGCTGGGAAGTGGCGTGCCGGTCGACGAGGTGGCCGCGAGGGTGGGGTACCGCTCGGCGAGCGCCTTCGGAGCCGCCTTCCGGCGGACCACCGGACTCACCCCGGGACAGTTCCGCCCCGCGCTCAGCCCTGCCGGAAACGCCGCCTCGAGCGCCGGCCTGTCCGATCCGCGATATCCGGCGTCCTGATCGAGCGATTGCGCCCCGGCACGGCGCGGTCGTAGTGTCTTAGGCAAGCCTCACCTAATGCCCTGCCCGGGTTGTACGACTCGGCGCTGGCTCCGGGTGGGCCCTGCCCTGTTCATCTTCTCGAGAGTGAGAGAGCCGCCCTATGCGTTCTCGCGGTGTTGTCCCATTTCTGATCGCCACCACGGCCGCCCTGGTGCTGTCCGCGTGCGGGTCGTCGACCGACGCCGACTCCCCCGACGGCGCGAGCGCCGCCGGCGGGTCCGAGGCGTTCCCCGTGGTGATCGAGCACGCGCTCGGCACCACCACTATCGATCAGGCGCCCGAGCGCGTGGCCACCGTCGCGTGGGCCAACCACGAGGTGCCGCTGGCCCTGGGCGTCGTTCCGGTGGGGATGGCGGCGGCGAACTTCGGTGACGACGACGGCAACGGCATGCTCCCCTGGGTGGAGGACAAGCTCGACGAGCTCGGAGCGAAGCCCCCCGTGCTGTTCGACGAGACCGACGGGATCGACTTCGAGGCCGTGGCCGACACCGATCCGGACGTCATCCTGGCCGCCTACTCGGGACTGACGCAGGAGGACTACGACACCCTCAGCGAGATCGCGCCGGTGGTGGCCTACCCGGAGCAGCCGTGGGCCACGTCGTGGCGTGATTCGATCCGCTTCAATTCCATGGGCCTGGGACTGGAGGCCGAGGGCGACGCGCTGATCAGCCAGATCGAGGGCGAGATCTCCGAGGCGTCGAGCGAGTACCCGCAGCTCGACGGCACCAAGACCATGTTCATGACCCACGTCGACCCGACCGACCTGAGCACGGTGAACTTCTACACCGCCGCCGACACCCGCGCCGCGTTCTTCGCCGACCTCGGCCTGGCCACCCCGGCAGCCGTGGCCGAGGCCTCCGAGGGCGGCGAGTTCTCCGGCAGCATCAGCGCCGAGCAGCTGGACATGTTCGACGACGTCGAGCTGATCGTCACCTACGGCGACCAGAAACTCGTGGACACCCTAAAGGCCGATCCGCTGCTGTCCCAGATGCCGGCCGTGAAGAACGACGCGATCGTGTTCCTCGACGGCAACGGCCCCATGGGCACCGCGGCCAACCCCACGCCGCTGGCCATCTCGTGGGTGCTCGACGACTACGTCGCGCAGCTCGCGGAGGCCGCCGGCACCGGCGAGTGACCGAGCCCCCTCAGGGCAGCCGAGTGACCATCGCGAGACCAGAGCCCGCGTCGGGCGTCGCCACGTCTGCTGTCCAGGCCGTGCGGCGCCCGGCGCGGGTCCGCGTGGGCTGGCTGCTGGTGATGCTCGCGGTTCTCGTCGTCGTCGTGATCTGGTCGGTGACCATCGGATCCCGCGTGGTGACGTGGGAGGAGATCTCCGCGGCGCTGGGCGGATCCACCGACGGCCTGGGCGAGGCGGCGGTGACCAAGCGGATCTCCCGCACGATCATGGCGCTGCTCGTGGGCGCGGCGCTCGGCGTGTCCGGGGCGGTCATGCAGGGCGTAACCCGCAACCCGCTCGCCGACCCCGGCATCCTGGGCGTGACCATGGGCGCCTCGCTTGCGGTGGTGGTGGGCATCGCCTGGTTCGGGCTGTGGACCTACACCGGCTACATCTGGGCCGCGATCGCCGGCGCCGGCATCGCCGCGGTGTTCGTGTACATCGTGGGCTCCCTCGGGCGCGGCGGGGCGACCCCGCTCAAGCTCGTCCTCGCTGGCGCGGCCACCTCGGCGGCCGCCTCCTCGTTCATCACCGCGGTGGTGCTCCCCCGTGGCGACATCGCGGGCGGGGTCCGGTCCTGGCAGATCGGCGGCGTCGGCGGGGCCAGCGCGGAGGCAATCGAGCAGGTTCTGCCCTTCCTCGTGGTGGGCGCGGTGATCTGCTTCCTCGCAGCTCGGCCCCTGAACTCGCTGGCGCTCGGCGACGACCTGGCGGCCGGGCTGGGCGAGCGTGTCCTGCTCACCCGGATCTTCGCCTCGCTCGGGGCGGTGCTGCTCTGCGGCGCCGCCACCGCCGTGGCCGGCCCCATCGCGTTTGTCGGGCTGATCGTCCCGCACGCGTGCCGCCTGCTCGTCGGGGTGGACCACCGCTGGCTGCTGCCGTTCTCGGCGCTCACCGGCGCGGTCCTGGTCACCGCCTCGGACGTGCTCGGCCGCGTGGTCGCCAGGCCCGCGGAGATCGACGTGGGCATCATCACCGCCCTCGTCGGCGCGCCGATCTTCATCGCCATCGTGCGCCGACAGAAGGTCAGGGAACTGTGAGTACGGGCACTACGAACGCCCTGGCCCCCACCCGTCCGTCGGGCGTCGAGATGGTCACCCGGGGCCGACGCGGCCGGGAAC
>JBKBUP010000180.1:0-5372 GCA_046289795.1 Dietzia sp.
TGTTGACCAGGGCCGGGGACTGGTTGAAGACGAAGCTGGTCACGCCGGTGACCTCGTCGGGGAACTCGTCGCGGATCGTGTCGAGGGAGGCCCGGACGGGGTCCTGGAACGCGGGATCGTCGACCGTGGTGCCCTCGGGGGCGTGGTAGGTGACGACGACGTCGCCGAGCGCGTCGCGGCCGTACGCCTCCTGCTCGAGCCGCTCGGCGGTCGCCCACCCGCTCTTCGGGTCCTCGAAGCCGCCCTGACCGAAGGCGTTGCCGAACATGCTGCCCGCGACGCTGAGGACGGCCATGACCACGACCATGAAGACCAGGACGAGGACACGGCGGTGGGCGACGAACCGCCCGAGTGAGTTGAACACGGCTGCGCGCTCCTAACGCGAGTTGAGCAGGGCTGTGAGCGGCCGGAGCGGCTGCAGCCAGGCACCCTCGTCGGGCAGGTTCTCGAGGCTGACCCGCGGCAGGGGCTCCCGGAACACACCCGGGATGTCCTCGAGGTCGAGGAACTTGATCGTGTCGTGTTGGACGGCCCAGGTGGCGTGCTCCCGGAACCCGATGACGGTGACGGGGACCTCGTCCGCGAGCTCCTCCAACGGCTCACGGAACGCCTGGCCGTCGGCCGAGGCCACCACGACACCCGCGAGTCGCCCGGACTCGGCGCGCCGGTCGATGTGCTCGAGCATGTCGTCGTCGACATCGGAGTCTTCGCTGGTCTTGGGCTTGGCAAAGACGGCGAAGCCGACGTTGCGCAGCGCCTCGACCCAGGGGCGGACGTTGTCCGAGGTGCCCGGGACGATGTTGGTGAAGACTGTCGCCTCGGCCTCGAGGGTGTCGTTGGTGCTCACCGACAACTCGGCCGCGTAGCCGAGCAGCCACCGACCGAGCGCATCGAAGCGGGGGCGGTACACGGCCGTGGGACGACCGCCGAGGATCGACCCCAGCCCCATGTCGACGTTGGGCGCGTCCCAGACGAGCAGCACCAGGCCCGGGGCGTCGGGTTGCGCCACGTCCGACATCTCGTGGTCGTCCGGTCCGTCAGGTGGGGTCATCGTCTGCTGCCTCGGTCTTCTTGTAGATACGGGGTTGTCAGTCTCTACGACGCCAGAGGAACTCGTTGATCACTCGCTCCTCCTGCAGACCCTTGCCCTCGAACTTCGTCACGGGTCTTTTCAGACTGAACGGTACGTGTCCGGCTTCGGTCGTGGCGTCGAGCCGTTCGAGTGCGGGTTCCGCGTCGCCGGTCTCGGCGATCCAGTCGGCGTAGTCGGCGTGGTCGGTCGCCACGTGGAGCACACCACCGGGACGGAGGCGGGAGGCGATCAGTTCGAACGTGCCCGCCTGCAGGAGCCGCCGCTTGTGGTGGCGTGCCTTGGGCCACGGATCCGGGAAGAACACGCGCACCCCGGTCAGGCTCGCCGGCGCGATCATGTTGGTCAGCACGTCCACGCCGTCGCCGCGGATCATCCGGACGTTCTCGAGCCCCTCGCGCAGGACCATCCCCAGGAGCTGGGCCAGACCCGGTTGGTAGACCTCCACCGCGATCACGTCCACGTCCGGCTCCTCGGCCGCCATCGCCGCCGTGGACGTCCCCGCCCCGGAGCCGATCTCCACGATCAGTGGCGCGACGCGACCGAACAGGGCCTGCTGGTCGACGAGTTCGTCCGCGACGTTGCGGCCGTAGGTCGGCCAGTGCTCCTCCCAGTTGCGCTGCTGCCCCGGGCGCAGGGTGCCGCGCCGGAACCGGTAGGCCGTGACCCGGGGGAACAGACGCGGGTCGTAGTCAGGGGTCGCACCGCCCGGGAATGCACCGCCCTGGGTGTCACCGTCCGGGGTCGCACCATCCGCCGGTCCGGGGCTCTCGCTCTGGTTCACCCGGACATCATCCCGTAGTCCGCGGCCCGGTTCCGAATCCGGTGGCCGGGCGGGTCGCGGCCCGGCGCGGCAGATCCTCCCCGGGAAGCCGTGCTGACTGGGGAAGGTCTTGCCGCCGGAGCCCCGCCGGGACACCATGACCCCGTGCCGATCGTGACCCAGGACACCGCTCCCCGTCCCGCGGTGCAGCCGACCCACGCCGACCCCGCCTCCCGGGTCCGGCGGATGCTCGGTTCCGCGCGGGAACACGGCGTCAACGACATCGAGACCGACGGTCTCCGGGAGGTGGAGAGCGCGCTCGCCCGCTTCGACGCGCCGGTGGACATCCGGGTCCGCGGCGGACTCGGATCGGGCCGACGCACCCTCGCCGCGGCCCTACGGACGCGCAGGGGATGGCGCCCCACGATCGACGACCTGGACGAGCTCGCCGCGCCCGGGAGACCGGTGGGCACACCCCCGGACGTCGAGATCGTCTGTCTGCGTACCGCTCCCTGCCGCCACGAGGAGGCCTGGGTGCGTCGCCCGCGGGCGCACGCCCTGCTGGTGGTGGCCACCGGGGTCGACCGGGCCGACCCACCCCGATGGGCCCGTGACCTACCCACCGTGGACGCCAGACGGGCGTCCGATGGTTCGATCGACGTCGTCGTGACCTTTCTCGACCGCGCCCTCGACGGTCTCGCCGCGGTCCGTGGCGCCCGACTCGAGGCAGAACTGGAGAGACTCGCGGTCCACGACGTGGTCGGCGATCTCGCCGAGGCCGCGTTGTGTGCGCTCGGCCAGCAGGGCCGCACATGAGCGCGACCCCGCCGGTGCCGGACGGGCGGGTGACGCGGACCGTGGCCGTCCTCGGCGCGAGGGACTCCGCCGTTCCGGCCGTGGCCCGGGCCCTCACCGCGGCCGCCGGTCCGCACCCCGCCGACCGCGATCGCGACATCCGCGTCCTGGTCGACGCCGGACCCGACGACCGACCGGATGCGGCGGTGCTCGTCGTCGACGCCGTCTGCCCCATCCGACCCGACGACCTCGAGGTCGCCCGCGGCGTGGCCTCCCGCGTCCCGCTGGCGGTGGCCCTCGCCGGGGGAGTCGGAACGTGCGAGCCCGAGGCCCTGTCGGAGACGCTCGACGTCACCACCCGACGCCTCGCCGACGCCGGGGTGAGGGCGCCGGTCCGGGTGGTGGACGCCGATCCCGCCGCCGCGGCCGCCCTGCTCGAGGCGGTACTCGGCATCCCGGTCGATCGCGAGAGGGGCTCGGGTCCCGACACGGGCGGGGGCGCCCGGGGGTCGGGGACGGACCGGGCGGCCCCACCGGAGGCCGCCACGACCACCGTCGACTGGCTCCTCGCGCGCCGCACCGAGGCGATCACCTCGCGCTCGCAGTCGCTGCGGCAGGACGTGCAGGCCCTGCGCATGGAGGTGGTGCAGGACCTTCACCGATCGATGCGCGACCTCGGCAGCCGCGCGCGGGAGGAACTCGCGGCCGCTCCCCGCTCCCGGGTCGACGGGATCGTCGGGGCACTGGCCTCGGACGCGGACACCGCGGTCGCCGGGACCATCGCCCGCGCGGACCGTCGCGCCGACTCGCTGGTGGCCCGCCACCTCGGGGCGGCGGCGCCGACGACACCGCGGATCCCCGCCCCGACCGGCGGCATCACCCCGGGTCGTCCGCCCCGCAACCTCGGCGAGGAGTCGCTCGTGATGATGATGGGCGCGGCCGGCGGGACCGGGGTGGGGCGCATGCTCCTGGCCCCACTCTCCGAGGTCCCCGGTCTGGCGACGATGGTGATCCCGTTGGCGTTGCTCTGCGGCGTGGCACTCGGGTGGACCACGGTCGCGGTCCGGCGGACCCAGACGCTGCGGACGCACACGGCGGCCGTCGTGACCGAACGGCTCGCCGCACTCCGCGCCGAGGTCGAGCAGTCCCTCGGCGCCAGGATCCTGGCCGCGGAGGCCATCATCACCGACGGCTTCGCCCACGACCCGGGCCCCCGGGTCGGTGACCTGGAACGCCGTATCCGCCGGTCACGGCTGGCGGGGCGGGCCTCCGCGCCCGCCCCGCCCACCACGGATACTGTTGCGGGGCCCTCCGGTACGCCCCCGCCCGCCCTCGCCACCTCAGGGAGCCCCTCCCCATGACCGACCCCCTCTTCGGTTCCGAACCGTCCGACTTCAGTGCCAAGCCCGACGTGTGCGGTCTCGACGGCGCCCCGCTCGCGGAGGCCTCGTCGCTCGGCCTGCACGTTCCGGTCGGTGACGGCGTCCTCGATCTCGGCTCACCCGAGGCGGACCTCGACGGCGACGGCTTCATGGAGGCCGTCACCCGGGGGGACGGACGGGGGCTCACCGTCTACACGGATGTCGACGGCGACGGGACCGTCGACCACGTCTCGACCGTCCGGTTCGACGGCAGCTACGACTCCTGGCGACTGGCCAACCCCGCGGAGGGAGTCCCCTTCGGCGGCTTCACCAACGAGGCCCGAACCGGGTCCCCGGATTCGACGCCTACGCCCGCCCGATGGGAACGCATCGACCACGGCCACATCTGAAAAGTTGAGGCATTGCTCACGTCGGGGCCACGAACGGGGGCCGGAAGGCGGCGGGACCACCGGGTTGACGATAGTCTGTGATCGAAACCATGCACCGTGCACGAGGAGCTGTGATGACCACCACCACCATTCCCGGCCTCGAGGGTCAGGCGCCAACCGATCACGCGGAGATGCTCGCGTGGATCGCCGAGGTCGCCGAGCTGACCCAGCCGGACCGGGTCGTCTTTGCTGACGGTTCCGACGAGGAGTGGGACCGCCTCACGACGGAGCTGGTGGAACGCGGCACCTTCGTCAGGCTCGACGAGACCAAGAAGCCCAACTCGTTCCTCGCCCAGTCCGACCCCAAGGACGTCGCCCGGGTCGAGTCGCGGACGTTCATCTGCTCGGAGACCGAGGAGGGCGCCGGCCCCACCAACAACTGGCGGGACCCGGCCGAGATGCGCGGCCACATGAGGGAACTGTTCAGCGGCAGCATGCGCGGCCGCACGATGTACGTCGTGCCCTACTGCATGGGCCCCCTCGACGCCGAGGATCCCAAGCTCGGCATCGAGCTCTCCGACTCCGCCTACGTGGTGGTGTCCATGAAGATCATGACCCGCATGGGAACCGCCGCCCTGGAGAAGATCGGCACGGACGGCGCGTACGTCAAGGGCCTGCACACCGTGGGCGCCCCGCTCGAGCCCGGCCGGGACGACGTCCAGTGGCCGTGCAACGAGGAGAAGTACATCACCCACTTCCCGGAGGCCCGGGAGATCTGGTCCTTCGGATCCGGCTACGGCGGCAACGCCCTGCTGGGCAAGAAGTGCTTCGCTCTGCGGATCGCCTCCGCCATGGCCCGCGACGAGGGCTGGATGGCCGAGCACATGCTCATCCTCAAGCTCATCTCCCCGGAGGAGAAGGTCTACTTCATCGCCGCGGCCTTCCCGTCCGCGTGCGGCAAGACCAACCTCGCG
>JBKBUP010000181.1:0-5367 GCA_046289795.1 Dietzia sp.
CCCCGAGTTCGGCGGCCAGGTCGGCCGGCAGCGCCGCGACGTCCAGCCCGGACAGCAGCGTGCCGAGGGTGTTCTCCGCCCGCTCGGCGTCCGGGGCCCCGTCGTCCCCGGGGCGACCGGTCGACGGGCGACCGCGCCTGGCCGGCTCCGGCTCCGGCTCCGGCCCGAGCTCCGGCTCCGGCTCCGGCCGAGGGGCGCCGCCGGTCACCGCGTCGGGCGGATGGGCGCGGGCGAGTGCCAGGGCGTTCGACAACTGCCGTGCCGATCCGGGGTCCCGGTCGGTCAGATCGGCGACGATGGCCGCCGTCACCGTGTGGCGGCGCTCGAGCGCGCCGACCAGCGCCGCCCGCGCGAGATCGGTCCGGATGTGGAGTCGATCGAGACGATGTGCGGTGAGATACGCGACGAGTAGGGCGGTCACCGCCAGGATGACCAGGACGACGACGAGGAGGATCACTTCACCGGACACGGAGGGTCTCCCCCGGTCCACGGACGGTCTCGTACACGCGGATCACACGCTCCGCCACGACCGGCCAGTCGAACTCCCGGACGGCCTCGGACGCGCGGGCGCAGAGGCCGGCGCGGTGGGCGTCGTCACCGAGCACGCGGACGAGGGCGGCGGCCAGGGCACCGGGGTCCCCCACCGGGGCGAGTTCCCCGCAGGCCCCGTCGCCCAGGACCCGCCGGAACGCGTCGAGGTCGGAGGCCACCACCGCGGTGCCGGCGGCCATCGCCTCGACCAGGACGATCCCGAAGCTCTCCCCGCCGGTGTTGGGGGCGCAGTAGACATCCGCGGCCGCGAGTACCGCGGCTTTGCGCGTGTCGTCGACCCGGCCGAGGAACTCCACGTCGAGGCCGGACGGCATCCGGGCCCGCAGGGCGCGCTCGTCACCGTCACCCATGATCCGCAGACGGAGGTCGGGCACCTCCCTGAGAACGTCCGGGAGTGCGGCGACGAGCACGTCCATCCCCTTGCGCGGTTCGTCGTAGCGTCCGAGGAAGGCCACGGTGGGTGAGGTCGACCTCTCGGCCGTGGCGTCGACCGCACGGAATGCAGGGACGTCCACACCGTTCGGGATCTCCACGGCACCGGATCCGAGGGCTTCCATCTGCCACCGCCGGGCCAGCGTCGACACGGCGATGCGGCCTCGGATCTTCTCCAGCAGCGGGGCCAGCGCCCCGTCCGCAGCACCGAGGAGCATCGAGCCGGAAGTGGACGTGTGGAAGGTGGCGGTGATGGGTCCGGAGGACATGGCCAGGGCGAACATCCCGACTCCCGGCGCGTTGGGTTCGTGGATGTGCAGCACGTCCAGCGGCTCCCGGCGGAGCCAGTGGCGGGTGGCCCGCCAGGCCGCCGGTCCGAAACTCAACCGGGCCACGGACCCGTTGTAGGGGATCGGCACGCCGGGTCCGGTCAGCGTCATCCCCGCCACGGGCGCGTTCTCCGGGCGACCGGGAGCGAGGACGCGGACCGTGTGGCCGCGCCGACGCAACTCCTCGGTCAGGTCCACCACATGGGCCTGCACGCCGCCCGGCGCATCGAAGGAGTACGGGCAGATCATGCCGATGCGCACTCCCGATCAGTCCTCGATCCGCGCTCGGCGGTCGGCGGAGAGGTCGTCGAGCCACAGCGGCTGGAGCATGTGCCAGTCCGCCGGGTGACGGGCGATCCCCTCCTCGAAGAGGTCGGCCATCGCCTGCACCGCCGACTCGACCCCACCGGAGACGTCGATGGGCGGGGTGATCCGCACCCGCATCGTCTCCTCATCCTCATACCAGAACTGCGCCACCAGGAACGGCGCGCCGGTCTCCACCGCGAGCCTCGCCGCACCGGCGGGCATGCGGGTGGCCTCCCCGAAGAAGGTCACCGGAACACCGGTGCGCCGCAGGTCCCGTTCGCCGGGCAGGCACACGATACCGCCACCGGCGAGGAACTCCCTGAGCGCCTCGAGCGGTGGCGTGGGCCCACCGGTGTGCGGGTAGATGGTGAACCCCAGGCTCTCGCGGTACTCCAGGAACCGCTGGTAGAGCGACTCCGGCTCCAACCTCTCGGCGACCGTCGCGAACGTGCCGTACCGCCGGGCCAGCCACGTCCCGCCGAGATCCCAGTTGGCCGAATGTGGAAGCGCCACGATCACTCCGCGACCCTTCGCCAGGGCCGCGTCGAGGTGCTCGACGCCCTCGATCGTCCGGTCCATCTCCCGGGCCACGGCCTCGCGGTCCATCGAGGGCAGGCGGAACGCCTCCCGCCAGTAACGGGCGTAAGACCGGAAGGAGTCCCGGACGAGATCGTCGGGGACCTCCGCCGGGCTGACCCCGAGGATCCGGGACAGGTTCCTGCGCAGCTGGGAGTCCTCACCCTGTCGTCGGGCGGCGGCATCGGCGCCGACCCTGAACACTGCACGCGCCACCGGCTCTGGAAGAGCGCGGACCACGGCCCACCCCGCGGCGTACCCGAGGTCCGAGGCGCGCTGGCCGATCCGGGTCACCGTTCGCCCGCCGTCGGTGAATCGAGCCGGTCGAGCCGTCCGAGGTGATCGGCCCGCCCGCCCCACACCCTCTGGAGGACCGTGATGAAGCTGCCCACCGCCACCACCGTGATCGCGACCTCCAGGGCCCACGGCACGCCGAGTCCCTCCAACCCTGCACCGAGCAGGATCAGTACCAGGCGGTCGGCGCGTTCCATGAGACCGCCCGGTGTGCGCAGTCCCCCGGCGTCCGCACGGGCCTTGGAGTACGAGACCACCTGGGAGAGGACCAGACACGACAGCAGCATGCCGAGCGCGTACTTGTTGTCCGGTTCGGCGTCGACCAGCCACCACAGCAGGGACGCGAGGATCACGCCGTCGGCCACCCGGTCCGACACCGCGTCGACCAGGGCGCCGTATGGTGACCCGCCGTCAGAGGCGCGCGCGACCGCACCGTCGACCAGGTCGAGCAGGGTGCACAGGGCGATCACGATCGCACCGGCGACCAGATGGCCGTTGCCGAAGAGCGCGACGGCGGCCGCACAGGTCAGGACGAGCCCGGCGAGGGTGATGCCATTGGCGGTGACCCCGATCCGGACCAGGAACGCCGCGAAGGGGTGTGCCACCTTGGTGACACCCGACCTTCCGAACTCGCTGAGCATTAGTCCCCCCGCAATCAGGTGTGGTCGGGCCCGGGCACCGTCGACCACGCCTCGGCCAGCAGTTGTCGGGTCTGACGGAGCAACTGCGGCAACACCTTGGTACCGCCGGTCACGGTAATGAAGTTGGCGTCTCCGATCCAGCGTGGCACGACGTGCTGGTGAAGATGGTCCGACAGGGAACCGCCCGCCGCGTGACCGAGGTTGAGTCCCACATTGAACGAATCGGGCCGGGACACGGCCTTGATGACCCGGATGAGGTGCTGTGTGTACGACATGAGTTCGCGCGACTCGTCGTCGTCGAGATCCTCCAGGTCGGCCACCTTGCGGTACGGCACCACCATGGCGTGCCCCGGGTTGTAGGGGTACAGGTTGAGCACCACGTAGACGTGGGCGCCACGGGCGACCAGCAGACCGTCCTCGTCGCTCATCCGGGGGATGTCGAGGAACGGCTCCCCGGTCATCCCCTCGGCGGGCTCGGGCCGCGTCTCCGCGATGTACGACATGCGGTACGGAGTCCACAGCAGCTGCAGTCGGTCCTCCCCCACCCCGTACTGGCGGTACCCGTCCGTCGGGGTCGACTCCCCGGCCGTCACACCCGCTCCGCCGTGGGCACGTCATTGCGCCGCGAGTTGATCCAGTAGACGATCTTGTCCATCGCCGCGTTCCGGGACACCCCGTTGAGCTGGGTGCCGTCGGGGAACCGGAAGCTCACCGCGCCCGCCTCCACGTCCCGGTCGCCGGCCAGCAGCATGAACGGGACCTTGCCGGTCGTGTGGTTGCGGATCTTCTTCTGCATCCGCTCGTCCGCGAGATCGAGTTCGGCCCTGATCCCCCGGCCGCGGAGCTCGTCGATCACGTCCTCGAGGTGCTTCTCGTGCGCCTCCGCCACGGGGATCCCCACGACCTGGACCGGCGCGAGCCACGCCGGGAACATCCCGGCGTAGTGCTCGAGCAGGACGGCGAAGAACCGCTCGATGGAACCGAAGAGCGCGCGGTGGATCATCACCGGACGCTTCTTGGTGCCGTCGGCGGCGTTGTAGGTGAGATCGAACAGTTCGGGGAGGTTGAAGTCGAGCTGCACCGTCGACATCTGCCAGGTGCGGCCGATCGCGTCCCGCGCCTGGACCGAGATCTTGGGGCCGTAGAACGCCGCCCCGCCCGGGTCCGGGACCAGCTCGAGACCGGAGTTGGTGGCCACCCGACGCAGCGTCTCGGTGGCCCGCTCCCAGATCTCGTCGCCGCCGACGTACTTCTCGGGGTCCTTGGTGGACAGCTCCAGGTAGAAGTCCTCGAGGCCGTAGTCGCGCAGCAGCGAGATGATGAAGGACAGGACGGAGGCGATCTCGCCCTCCATCTGGTCCTCGGTGCAGTAGATGTGGGCGTCGTCCTGCGTGAAGCCGCGGGCGCGGGTCAACCCGTGGATCACGCCCGACTTCTCGTACCGGTACACCGTGCCGAACTCGAACATCCGCAGCGGCAGTTCGCGGTACGAGCGGCCGCGCGAGTCGAAGACGAGGTTGTGCATGGGGCAGTTCATGGGCTTGACGTAGTAGTCCTGCCCCGGCTTGGTCTCCTTGCCGTCGGCGTCGTACTCCGCGTCCAGGATCATGGGAGGGAACATCCCCTCCGAGTACCAGCTCAGGTGCTGCGACTTGCGGAACAGGTCGCCCTTGGTCACGTGCGGGGTGTTGACCAGCGAGTACCCGGCCCCCAGGTGGCGGCGGAGTGAATGCTGCTCCATCTCGTTGCGGACGACCCCGCCACGCGGGTGGAAGACCGGGAAACCGGAGCCGATCTCGTCGGGGAAACTGAAGAGGTCGAGCTCCGTGCCCAGACGTCTGTGGTCGCGCTTCTCCGCCTCGGCGAGGCGGTCGAGGTGGGCGTCCATCGCCTCGGTGCTCTCCCACGCGGTGCCGTAGACGCGCTGGAGGCCGGCGTTCTTCTGGTCGCCGCGCCAGTACGCCGCCGAGGAACGGGTGAGGGTGAACGCGGGGATGAACTTGGTGGTCGGCGTGTGGGGGCCCCGGCACAGATCCGACCAGATCACCTCGCCCGTGCGCGGGTTGAGGTTGTCGTACGCGGTCAGTGCTCCGGCCCCGACCTCCATGATCTCCGCGTCCTCGAGCGCCTCGGCACCCTCGGCGTCGCCGGAGTCGGCCCGACCCTTGTCCTCGATGAGCTCGAGCTTGTACGGCTCACCCGCCAGTTCGGCGCGGGCCTCGTCCAGCGAGGCGTAC
>JBKBUP010000182.1:0-5358 GCA_046289795.1 Dietzia sp.
GAGTTGCGCAGGAATGCGGTCACGCCTGCCAGCGGGGAGCGGGCGGCGGCGGTTCTGGGCTCTGACATGGGGTCCATCTGCGGTTCGCGGCGCGCCGACCTGTCGCGGCGCCGATTTCGACCCAGGCTAGTCGGGGGCTCCTGAGCGGTTTCTGTGAGGTCTGGGCCTGCCGATCCGGCGCGCTCGATGAGAACGTGTTCTACCCTCGGGGCCATGGACCTCCAGGGCAGATCAGTCCTCGTCACCGGTGGTGGGAGTGGAATCGGTGCGGGAGTGACCGAGGAGCTCGCGCGTCGCGGCGCCCTCGTCACCATCATCGGACGGGACGCCGGGCGGCTGACCGAGGCCGCGCGACGCATCGGCGAGGCCACCGGGCGCCCGGACGCGGTCCGCGCGCACCCCGCCGATGTGACGGTCGAGGACCAGGTGAGCGGCGCGGTCGCGGCGGCCGTCGAGCACGGCGGCGGGCTCGACGGCGTGGTGGCGTGCGCCGGGGGCAGCGAGACGATCGGGCCCCTCACCCAGACCGACACCGAGGCCTGGAAGCGGACCGTCGACCTCAACATCAACGGCATGATGTACACGCTCAAGCACTCGGCGCGCGCCCTGGTCGCTCGGGGCGGAGGGTCGTTCGTCGCCATCTCGTCGATCGCCGCGAGCAACACCCACCGCTGGTTCGGCGCCTACGGGGTCACCAAGTCCGCGGTGGACCACCTCGTCCGCCTGGGCGCGGACGAGCTCGGGGCGAGCCGGGTGCGGGTCAACGGCATCCGGCCGGGACTCATCGAGACCGAGCTGGTGGCACCGGTCCTCGCCGACCCGGCCCTCTCGGAGGACTACCGGGTGAGCACCCCACTGCCCCGGATCGGCAGGGTCGGCGACGTCGCCAACCTGGCGACCTTCCTCCTGGCCGACGAGTCGGAGTGGATCACCGGCCAGGTGATCAACGTCGACGGCGGACAGATGCTGCGCCGGGGCCCCGATTTCTCCCCGATGCTGGAGCCACTCTTCGGCGCCGACGGCCTGCGCGGGGTCGTGTCCGAGGAGTAGCCGTAGTGCACGGGTCCCCGATGTCAGACGAGAGGAGCGGCGATGCCGACCATGCACCCCTGTGAGCCGGTGGACGTCGGGTACACCGACACCGCCCGGTTCCGCTTCACCAACAGCGTGGAGATCCCCGCCTCGCCACGGCACTTGTTCGAGATCTTCATCGACGCCGACTCGTGGCCGCGATGGGCGGGAGTGATCACCAAGGTGGTCTGGACCAGCGAGGCCCCCTACGGCGTGGGCACCACCCGCACCGTCCACATGCTCGGCGGCCTGGTCGGCGAGGAGGAATTCCTGGCCTGGGAGCCGGAGCGCCGGATGGCATTCCGGTTCAACGCCAGCTCCACCAAGGGCATCCACGCCTTCGCCGAGGCCTACGACATCGTGCCCACCGAGGGCGGCTGCCGCCTCACCTGGACGCTGGCGATGCACGGGAACGCTGTGACCAACCGGTCGATCGCCGCGGTCCGGCCGGTGTTGAACCTGCTCTTCCGCCGATTCCTGCGGCGGCTCAGCGCCCTGGCGGCCGAGAGATACCCGGGCTCGAGCCGCTGACCGTGGGCGGCCGGCCTCACTTCTGCGCGCCTGGGTCCGGGTTCGTCAACATCAGGCGTAGCCGCCGCGTCATGTCGTCGACCAGCACCTCCGGGTCCTCGACGCGACCCGACGCCACCCACTCCGAGAGCCACACCTGGAGCGCGGAGATCGCCATCCCCGCAGCGACGCGCGGATTCAGGCCCGCGAGCTCCCCCCGGTCCGCCGCGGCCTGCATTCCCGCGGCGATCACCTCCAGCCCCGAGCTCCACACCGTGCGCTGGATCCCGTGGGCGCCCTCCACGCTGCTCGCCCATCCCCCGCCCGCCCGGAGATTCATGTCCAGATAGGCGGGGTGCTCGGCGAGGAAGAGGAACACACTTCTCAGCCCGCCCTGCAGGCGCTCGAGACCCGGCTCCCCGGTGTCGGCCTGATTGACGGCCTCCACCAGGGCGTCCATCCGCGTGCGGTGCAGGGCGTCCCAGATCTCCGCCTTGCCGGAGAAGGACTTGTACACGGTGGCCAGCGACAACCCGGCGGTGGCGGCGATCGAGTTCATCGGCGTGGCGGCGAACCCGGCCTTGCCGAACTCCCGCTCCGCGGCGTGGATGATCTGCTGCCGGTATCCGTGGAGCCGTTCCTCACGGGCCCTCGCGCCTGCCGCTCCGCCAGACGCACCACCGCGCCCCGGCTGCACATGTTCCCCGTTCCGCGTCGTCGACGTACTTCTTGTGGCCTCCACGCCTCGATGCTACCTTCGCAGAATCGTCATTCTGCTCTTGCAGACGGGCGGTTCACCACCCGTTGCTCGTTCGAACAGAGAATGGAGTCCGGCGATGCCCAAACCCCCGCTCCCGATGAGGCCGACCGGTTGGTTCCAGGTGGCGTGGTCTGCCGAGATCCCCGTCGGTCACGTCCACCGGGTCACAGCGTTCGGGGAGGACCTGGTGGCCTGGCGGAGCCGATCCGGCCGGGTCACCGTCATGGACGCGTACTGCAAGCACCTCGGCGCCCACCTCGGCCACGGTGGCACCGTTGTCGGCGAGACCATCCAGTGCCCCTTCCACGGATGGCAGTGGAACTCGGACGGGCGCAACACCGCCATCCCCTACGCGGACCGTCCGAACATCGGTCGCAAGATCACGACCTATCCGGTGGTCGAGCGGAACGAATCGATCTACATCTGGCACGACCTGGAGGGCCGGGACCCGTACTTCGACGTCCCCGACGTCTTCACCAGCTGGGACGACGGTACGAGCGCCGAGGACTACCACCCGTGCCACCCGCGGACCACGCTCTACGAGGAGCAGCTGCAACTCCATGCGCAGTACGTCCTGGAGAACGGTGTCGACTTCGCGCACTTCGAGTTCGTCCACAAGGTGCCGATCATCCCGGTCTTCACCCGACAGGACTTCGACGGACCGGTCTCCTATGTCGACTTCACCATCGCGTTCGAGGGTTCGCCGGGGTCGATCGAGGAGGTCGACAGCGGAGTCGAGGCCATCAACGGCGGGTTGGGGGTGGCCGTCACCCGCAGCCACGGGATGCTCGACAACCGCACGGCCACATGCGTCACCCCGGTCGACGACGAGACCTCCGACGTGCGGTTCTCCGTCTGGATCCGTCGGCGGCCGGACCTGGGTGACGACGAGTCCGCCGAGCTCGCTGCCAAGCACGGCCACGCCGTGATCAAGCAGTTCGAGGCCGACCTCGCCATCTGGAAATACCAGAAGTACTCCGACCCCGCCGCGCTCGCTCCCGGCGAATACGAGGGGTTCACCGCGCTGCGGAAATGGGCCACCCAGTTCTATCCCGACAACTCACTTCTCGAAAGGTGACGCCAGAGATGACCAGCAGAACCAGTAAGCCCGCCCGCGTGTTCCAGGTCGCCACCGGCAACGTCGGTAGCGAGATGATCAAGCGGATCGGCACCCACCCGGACCTCGAACTCGTGGGCGTCCACTGCTACTCGCCCGAGAAGGTCGGCCGCGACGTGGGCGAACTCGCCGGCATCGCGCCGGTCGGGGTCGTCGCGACCGGCACCGTCGAGGAGATCATCGCGGCACGCCCGGACGTGCTGACGTTCCACGGCGTCTTCCCCGACGAGGAGCTCTACCTGCAGGTTCTCGAGGCCGGCATCAACGTGGTCACCACCGCCGACTGGATCACCGGTCACCACCGCGATCTCAACCATCCGCACCCGTCCGGCCGGTCGTGGAAGGACATCCTGGACGAGGCCGCGAAGAAGGGTGGGGTGACCTTCTACGGCACGGGGATGAACCCGGGCCTCAACCAGATCCTGGGCGTCGTCGCCTCGGCCGATGTGGCCGACATCGAGAACGTCACGACGATCGAATCCGTCGACGTCTCCTGCCACCACTCCGCCGACACCTGGAAAGAGGTCGGCTACGGTCGGCCCGTCGACGACCCGGAGTTGCCGGGGATGCTGCGCAAGTACACGGAGGTGTTCGCCGACTCGGTCTACATGATGGCCGACGCGTTCGACCTGGAGCTGGACGAGGTGGTGTTCGACTGCGAGATGGGAGCCTGCACCGAGGACGTCGACCTGGGTTGGTACCAACTGCCCGCGGGCTCCCTCGGCGGGAGCTACATCAAGTACCTCGGGATGGTCGACGGGGTGGCGAGGGTCGAGACCCATCTCGAATGGCAGATGACCCCGCTCACCGAGCCCAAGTGGGACATCAAGGGCTGCTACATCACGATGATCAAGGGCGACCCCCAGATCTACAACAAGCACATGATCTTCCCCGCCCCCGGCGTCGACCTGTCTGATCCCGAGGACTTCGCGTCCATCGGCATGACGGTGACCGGCATGCCCGCGATCAACTCCATCAGGTCGGTCATCGCCGCGCCCGCCGGCGTCGTCACCAGTGCCGATCTGCCGCTCCGGTTGTTCGCCGGCAGGTTCGCGACGTAGCGGGTCGGGATCCGCACAGGTTCAGCTCGTGGTGGAACCGAACCGGCCCCGCGGGCCGTCAGACACAGTGACGGCGCGTGAGAAGGGATCGGCGTGGGCTACACGATCGGCCGGGTCAGACGGTGGGATGCCGGGGGCGTGACGACGACGAGCTCGGCGGTCGCCGAGCGGTTGGCGATCGCCGAGGACGCGCGGACGACCCTCGATGTCGGACGGTCAGCACTCGACGAGGGCTGGGACGGGGTCGCTGCGGATGCGGTCCTGGACGCCGCCGAGGGCGAGAAGGTGCAGGTGACCAAGCTCGCGAACGGTCTCGAGGATCTCTCCGACACCCTCTCCCGTGCTGCCGCCGCGTTGGGGCCGGCCTTGCAGGCGGTCCGCGATCGTGTCGCCGAGGCCGAGGCCGCCGGGCTCGTGGTGGGCGAGGACTCCGTGGGACCGGCCCCCGGTCGCGACGAGATCACCCAGGACGTCGTCGACGGGCATGTCGAGGCGCTCGGCCTGGCCCTGGACACCGTCGGGTCGTTGGATCAGCACTACGGCCGGGAGGTCGATGCCGTCGCCGAGATGATGCATCGGGCCATCCCACCGGAGGTGGACCGGGAGCCTATCCCGGGACCGGATGCGGTGGTTCTGGGAACCGCCGCCACCGCGGTCACCGGGGCCGCGAAGGGTTGGGCGCCCGCTCTCGCGGATGAGCTCGACCCCGACACGAGGGGCAGGCACAAGACCGATCCGATGCCCGATGAGGCGGGGCGTCGCAGCGCCGGACTTCTCCGGGGACTCGGCCGGTTCGCGGGGCCCGTGGGCGGGGGGTTCACGGTGTACGAGGGAGTAGA
>JBKBUP010000183.1:0-5296 GCA_046289795.1 Dietzia sp.
CTGCAGCTGGAAACACCGAGCGAGCACTGCCAGCCACTCCTGCACCGTGCGCTCAGCAACCCGGGATGTATCCGCGAGGTCCCCGAGCTTGGTGTGCTTCTCCAGCTTGTCAGCGATTCCATCGAGTTGACGCAGCGCGTATCCCTGCGTTCTGGCAACGGTGTGAGACGTCGCCTGGACCTTGGACCATGTGACTTCGGAGACACGACCAACGTGCTCGCGGACGACCATGGCCTCCTCCATCATGAAGTCGACTCCGATCATGTCGGCGAGCACCGCGTCCTTCTGCGAGCGGAGCACGTCGTCGACTTTGGCGTCGATCACCGCGAGATAGTCCGTGATCTCGTCCATGGTCTGCTGCATTGCCAGTTGCGCCATGATTCCTGCGGCGCCGGCAAGCATCGCGGGGTTCGCCAGCATTCCGGGATTCGCCAGATTCGCGCCGGGAGCTGTGACTATCTCAAGGATCCCCTTGATCTTGCCGCCGTCATCGGTCAACACCGCGCGGTTGACGCCGAACTCGGAGCCCTTCATGAGCTTGGCCTGGCTGTGGTTGAACGCCGCCGCGGATTCCTTGGTCAACTTCACCCAACGGCCGGAGTTTTCCGCGACCTCGGAACCCGCCTGCGCTATCCCCGCTGCCGAGTTGAGCACCGGGCCGAGTCGCCGCAAGTCGAGTTCCCGCGACGCTATGCCCTGCGCACTGAGGAACTTCTCCACAGCCGTGCGGTCACCAACAATAGCGACGCCGTCACCGTCGTTGATCAACTCGATCTCTTGCCCCATGTTCAACCCCAAAGTCAGATGAGTGTTCAAGCCACACTCGCAGAGAATGCCGGAAGGGTCCGACACAATCGGCGCGGACTAGCGGGGATCCCGCTCGCAGGCGATCCCGTCGTTATCGCCATCCATGGCCGTGTGGTAGTACTCGCTACCTCGATGCATGGGGGCGACGCCGAGGTTCCACGCCTCCCGACATCCCGAGAGTCGAGGCGCGGGGGCGGGCGCGGGAGCCGCCACACCCGGTGCCGGCACGAAGTGCAAGGACCAGACAAACGGGTACGGCAGCAGCGGCAGCGCCATGGCGTCGAGGCCCATAGGGGCGGGGACGACGACCGGCGCGAACTCGGGAACGGCGATGGTCCCCGATCCGACGTGGATCTCGGCAGCGACGACGGAGGGGGTCGCGCCGAGAACGGCGACAGTCGCCAGACCGAGAGCAGTAAGTGAACGACGGATCATTGGTGAGAACCTCGAGGGGTGTAGGCCACAGATGTGGCTCCGGTGAGAAGAAGCTCAGATTAGCCTGTGCATGTTCACGTCGCTGACCAGTCTGTGAAAGTGAGGCCATGACCAACCGCACCGGGCAACGGAACTCGCCCACCCGCCGACTGCTCGGCCTCGCTCTGGCATTGGCCGGTGCAGCGACCGTCCTCGGCCCCGCCACGGCCACCGCCACCCCGGCGAACCCAGAACAAGCCACGCCGACGCCCGCGATCCCCCGCGGCATGCCCCAGATCGTCAGCGACGTGCTCGGACCAAGTGATCCGGCGTTCTGGAACCCGGCGGTCCCCGGCACCCGGGTGCTGACCCCGATCGAGCCCGGTGGCGAGGTGGCGTGCGCGACGGGATTCGTCCCGGTCATCTCGTGCTCCACCGCCCACAGGTCACCGTACGGCTCCCCACAGCGCACGCTCGAGTTCATCGACGTCCCCGTGCCCGGCGGGCCGCCTCTACGCGTGTGGTTCGACGTGCCCCGCCTGGGCGACGGCTCCACGGAAGAACCGGTGAGGCGCATCGTGACCTGGTGGCTCACCAACCCCACGCCGTCGTAGCCAGCACCCCGCGTTGCTCGACACTTGATCAGCCGCCCCGCCCGGCTGCAAAAGCGCCCATAGCGCCGCTTATGGACCGTCCCGTTTACAGGCCCCGTTTGCGTGGCGCGAGCCGGTGCCCCGGGCGCTCCAGCGATCCACCTCGTCACCGGCACCGGGTCACCACCCGCCGCGCGGTCACTCCTGATCACGTTCTCCCAGGTGGGGCTTTCCAAAATCCGTCAAATGCGACCACTCGTCGAGCGGGCGCCTCTATCGCTGGCCTTGCCCCGGTCACCAGAGTGAGCGGACGCATCCGTGCCGGACGGTAACCACCGATTATGGGCGCTTCCTGCCCCGCCCCGTCGAGGCTGACGGTCGCGTCCTCGGTCGGGTTCGACTCTCGGATTGACGCTCAAAGCAACCCGCACATTCAGCCACACCTACACGAGAGGGGCGGCCCGCCCATGAGCCGAGCGGGCCCCGGTGGCGGCGGGGGGGGGGGGCGGGCGGGGGCTGCCCCCCCCCCTCCCGGGACGTGGTCGGTCTTACGTGACTATTGCTCGAAACGACGGCGGAAGCGGTCCTCCATGCGAGAGGAGTAGCTCTGCCCTTCGGTCCCCTTGGGGGACGCCTTTCCGGCACCCGGCACCCGGGCGCCGCCAGCGGAACCGGTCGACGGCGAGCTCTTGGACGGCGCCGAGCGCATGGCCAACACTCCCGCCGCGAACATCACGAGGAAACCCACGAGACTGAGGACGGGGAATCCACCCGGCTTGAAGTCGAGTGCCAGCCCGCCCACCAGGAGCGCCACCCCCACGAGACCGAGGATCACCACCAGCCCGGCAGGACGTCGACCACCGGTCCCACCGGTCTTTCGAACAGACGACGCGAACTTGGGGTCGTCGGCGTAGAGCGCGCTTTCGATCTCGTCGAGCATGCGCTGCTCGTGCTCGGACAGGGGCACTTCGACCTCCTTAGAACGCTCGTGGTTACGAGCTCGGCCGGCTTGGCCGTATGACGTCGACCGTCTACGGGGATCAGCCGGTCAAGGGTTCCCCCCATCATACGAGCGCGAGGCGGTGGTGACCACCGGGATTCCGTGTATGCACCGGAAGGTCGTCCCGCACCTCGCCCTCAGCCTCACGCGGCCGGACCCAGAACCCCCAACCGCTCGTCCACCAGGTCCAGGAAACGGCCGACAGCCCAGAGGAAATCGTCCGCCATCCGGGGTGTCACGGTGCGGGGAAGCCCGTCCTCCACCGCGGCGGCCAGGGCCGAGTACCCACCGAAGGCGGAGGCCCATTCCCCCAGTTCGGGAACCTCTGCGGCGAGTCTGTGCCACACATCGGACGGTCCACGTCGCCGCGGCCCCGGGGACAGGAGAGCCGCCGCCGCGGAACGCGCTGCTCGGTACGACTCGAGAAACCGCTCGGCAGGTGACGAGGCGGCCAGCGCGCGGCCACGGTGGATCTCGGCGCGCCCCGCCCGACCGAGGGATCCGATGGCACCCCCGCCCGGCGCATGTACTCCGATTCTCGAACCCATCTCCGCTGCACCTCCCCTTCTGCCCGCACGGTATCGGCGGGGTCCGACACAACTCGCGGTCGTGAACGCCCGCACGTGGTGAGATGGGGTGGATGGACACCGTGATCACCAGCCTGGACGCCGGGGAATTCCGTGACCGACTGCCGGAGGCGCTCGGTGTCTACGTCGACGCCATGGGCTATCCGTCCCAGGTGATCCGGTCGCGTGCCCCCGCGTGGATGGAGCACAGCCACCGGGACGGATGGTCGGGGGTCGCCGCCTTCGAGGCACCGCGGCGGCGCCTTCTCGGACACGCCCGTGGCCCCCTGGTCGCCATCTGTTACGGCTACCGGGGATCCCCCGGACAGTGGTGGTACGAACAGGTGGCACGAGGTCTGCGAGAACATGATCTGGAGTTGCCTGCGGATTATGTCGAACTCACGGAACTCCACGTATCCCCCCGCTACCAGGGACACGGAATCGGCACGGCCCTGCTCCGGCGCTTCCTGTCCGGCCGCCCGGAGGGATCCGTGCTGCTCTCGACCCCCGAGGTCCACGACGAGGCCAACGGGGCGTGGCGGTTGTACCGGTCGATGGGCTTCACGGACGTGCTCAGGGCGTACAGGTTCGAAGGCGATGCCCGGCCGTTCGCCGTACTCTCGCGTCCGCTCCCCCTTCCCCAGCACGGAGGCCCGCTTGAACAACCGTCATGACGTCGTGGTGATCGGCTCCGGCCACAATGGTCTGATCTGCGCCGCCTATCTCGCCCGGTCCGGTCTCGACGTCCACGTGGTGGAGAAGGACACTGTCCTGGGCGGTGCCACCTCCACGGTCGAGCGCTACCCCGGGCACCGGACGGATCGTGGCTCATCCGCCCACCTGATGATCCGACACACCGGCATCCCGGAGGAACTGGACCTGGCCGCCCACGGACTGCGGTACGTGGACTGTGACCCTTGGGGGTTCGCCCCCGCTCCGCCGGGGAGCGACGCTCCGCCTATCGTCTTCCGCCGCGACCTCGACGCGACGTGCGCCAGCATCGCCGCCGCGTGCGGCGAGGCCGACGCGGACGCCTACCGCGGATTCGTCCGCCGGTGGGACGTCCTGGCCGGCCGGATGATGAAGGGGTTCGGTGTGCGCCCCACGGCTGCGGGTCTGGGTTCCGCGTTCCTCGGTCGAGACGATCTCCGGGATCCCTTCGGCACCGTCCAGACCTTCCTGTCCTCCGGGGACGCGCTGTTGGACGACACCTTCACCTCTGAGCGGCTCAAAGCCGCCCTGTCCTGGTTCGGCGCCCAGTCCGGACCGCCGATGTCCCATCCGGGCACAGCGCCGATGATCGGCTTCGCCGCGCTCATGCACCGGACACCTCCCGGCCGAGCGATCGGCGGGTCGGGCGCTCTCGCCGAGGCGCTGGTGTCCGCCGTCCGCGCCGGTGGCGGATCGGTCACAGCGGGTGCCGGCGCCACGGCTATCCGCCGATCGGGGAACGGGTGGCGGGTCGACACCGCGGGAGGCCCGTCGTTGCACTGCTCCGCCGTGGTCGCGGCCTGTCACGTCCACACCACGCTCGATCTCCTCGCCCACGAACTCCCGGCAGCGAGGCTCGACGCCTGGCGCCGGCGGATCCGTCCCGGGTTCGGGCTGGGGATGGTGGTCCGGCTGGGAACGACGGACCTGCCCCGGTACCCGGGTGTGCCCACGACCACCAGCGCGCACGGACTGCAACTACTGGTGACGGACCGTCGCCGACTCGACCATCGCTACGGGGTCGCGGCGGCTGGCGGACTCGATGCCGAACCCGCCGTCCTCGCCATGAGTTTCAGCTCTCTCGACCCCTCGCTCGCCCCGGCGGGTCGACACGAACTGACGCTGTGGTCGCAGTGGCACCCCCGGCATCTGGCGGACGGGCGCTCCTGGTCCGAGGCGGGACCGGGTGAGGCGGACCGGATCAT
>JBKBUP010000184.1:0-5281 GCA_046289795.1 Dietzia sp.
CAGCATGTCGAGCGTCGCGTCGAACGCCGACCGCGGCAGCCCGACGAACGGGGCGGTGCGGCGAACGGCGGCGAACCAGTCCTCCACGTCGATCGGCTCGAGAGCGCACGCGGCCACCGTCTGCTGCGCGAGGATGTCCAACGGGTTGGTGATGACCGACATCGCCTCGATCGCGCCGGCGAGCATCCGCTCCACCGTCACGGCACTGTGGACGAGGTCCGCGCGGTGCTTGGGGAACACCGCGGCGCGGGAGACCTCGCCGACCTGGTGCCCGGCACGGCCGACACGCTGGAGTCCCGACGCCACCGAGGGGGGCGACTCGACCTGCACCACCAGGTCGACCGCGCCCATGTCGATCCCCAACTCGAGCGACGACGTGGCCACCACCGCGCGCAGTCGACCCGACTTGAGGGCGTCCTCGATCAGAGCTCGTCGCTCCTTGGACACCGACCCGTGGTGGGCCATAGCCAGCTCCGCCGGGGCGCCGCGGGACACCTCCGACGGCACCATGATCTGCGCGGGTGGGCGGGCCGGCGCGGGCGGCAACGACCCCGGATCGGTGTCCTCCGCGTAGATCTCGTTGAGGCGCGCGGTCAGCCGCTCTGCCAGGCGCCGGGAGTTGACGAAGACGATGGTGGAGCGGTGCGCCGTGACCAGGTCCACCACCTGCCGCTCGACGTGCGGCCAGATGGACCCCTCACCAGGGGTGCCGGGCGGCGCCGTGACGTCCGAACCGGCCGAGGACAGGTCCGCCATGTCCTCCACGGGCACCCGCACCGTCAGCTCGAAGCGCTTGTCGGAACCCGGCGCCACCACGGTGACCGGCCGCTCGCCCGCCAGGAAGCGGGCCACCTCGGAATGCGGCCGGACGGTGGCGGACAGGCCCACCCGCTGGGCAGGGGTGTCCAGCAGGTCGTCCAGTCGCTCGAGGCTCAGGGCGAGATGGGCGCCGCGCTTGCTGGCGGCCACCGCGTGGATCTCGTCGATGATCACCGTCTCGACCGTGGCCAGGGTCTCGCGCGCGGCCGAGGTGAGCAGCAGGAAGAGCGACTCGGGAGTGGTGACCAGCACGTGCGGTGGCCTGGAGCGCTGGCGGCGGCGTTCCTCCGTCGGGGTGTCGCCGGTGCGGATCCCCACGGTGACGTCCGCGGTCTCCACCCCGAGGGCGGCGGCTTCGCGCGCGATCCCGGCGAGCGGCGCCCGGAGGTTGCGCTCGACGTCCACGGCCAACGCCTTGAGCGGGGAGATGTAGAGGACACGGGTGCCGGGCGTGGGCTCGCTCTTTCCATCGCCGCCACCGCCACCGCCACCGCCCAGCATCAGCCGGTCGAGCGAGGCGAGGAACGCCGACAGCGTCTTTCCCGACCCCGTGGGTGCCACGACGAGGGTGTGGGCGCCGCTCGCGAGGGACCCCCACGCACCCTCCTGCGCGGGGGTGGGTCGGTCGAACGCCCCACGGAACCACGAGGCTGTGGCCGGGTGGAACCGCTCCAGTGCGTCGGACATGAACTCATGATGACGCACGCCTACGACATCGACCCGACTCACGCCCCACCTCCGTAGAGTGTGAGCATGCAGAGCGACAGCATGCGCGATCTCGACGACGACGACCTCGCCTACTTCCTCGCCACCGGGATCGGGGACATCGTCAGGGGCACGCGTGCCGGGGGGCTGCTCCGCGGGCGCTCGCTCGCCCGTGTCGCCAACGAGGTCGCGCAGAACTGGACCGACGAGGTCCTGGCCGTGCACCGTCCGGACGACGGCACCCTCTCGGAGGGGGTCTCCGACGATCTCAGCCGCCTGGAGAAGTCCCGGGTGTGGATCATCGACGTCATCGACGGCACCAAGGAGTTCTCCACGGGCCGCTCGGACTGGTCGGTGCACGTCGCGCTCGTCGTCGACGGCCACCCCACCGTCGCCTCCGTCGGTCTCCCCGACTCGGGACGGGTGTTCCGTTCCGACCAGGTCGACCACGTCGACGGACCCCAGTCGGGGACCATGGTCATCAGCCGCAACAACCCGCCGCCCGGGTCGCAGCAGGTGGCGGACGCCGCCGGCCTGGAGGTGCGCCCCATGGGCTCTGCGGGCGCCAAGATGCTCTCGGTCCTGCTCGGCGACGCGGACGTCTACCTCCACGCCGGGGGGCAGGACGAGTGGGACCAGGCCGCGCCCGTGGGCGTCGCCCTGGCCGCGGGGTTGCACGCCTCCCGCCTCGACGGCTCGCCGATCCTGTTCAACAAGCCCGACACCCACTCCCCCGACGTCCTGATCTGCCGCCCCGAGCTCACCGAGAAGATCCTGGCCGCGCAGGCCGCCCAGGCGACCCGAACGTAGACTGCCGGGCATGACCGTCCCCACCCCGTACGAGGACCTCCTCCGACTCGTCCTGGAGCAGGGCACCCCCAAGTCCGACCGCACGGGCACGGGCACGCGGAGCCTGTTCGGCCACCAGCTGCGCTACGACCTGGCGGCGGGATTCCCCCTCATCACCACCAAGCGCGTCCACTTCAAGTCGGTGGCCTACGAGCTGCTGTGGTTCCTGCGCGGCGACTCGAACGTGGGCTGGTTGCGCGAGAACGGCGTGAGCATCTGGGACGAGTGGGCCGACGAGCGCGGCGAGCTCGGACCCGTCTACGGGGTGCAGTGGCGGTCCTGGCCCACCCCTGACGGTCGGCACGTCGACCAGATCGCGGCCTCCCTCGACCTGCTGCGGACCGACCCGGATTCGCGCCGCAACATCGTCTCCGCGTGGAACGTCGGCGAGCTGACGGACATGGCGCTGCCGCCCTGCCACCTGCTGTTCCAGTTCTACGTCGCCGACGGCAAGCTGAGCTGCCAGCTCTACCAGCGCAGCGCCGACCTCTTCCTGGGTGTCCCGTTCAACATCGCCTCCTACTCACTGCTCACCCACATGGTGGCGCAGCAGGTCGGGCTCGAGGTGGGTGAGTTCGTCTGGACCGGCGGCGACTGCCATATCTACGACAACCACGTCGAGCAGGTCCGGACGCAGCTCTCCCGCGAGGCCTACCCCTACCCCGAGCTGCGCCTGCGCCGGGCGGACTCGATCTTCGACTACCGCTTCGAGGACTTCGACGTCGTCGGCTACGAGCATCATCCGGGCATCAAGGCCCCGGTCGCGGTCTGAACCGGGAGACGACAACCGTGGCGGTGCGGATGGTGTGGGCTCAGGCCCGTGGCGGGGTGATCGGCGACGGCCGTGACATGCCCTGGCACATCCCGGAGGACCTGGCGTTCTTCAAGCAGGCCACCGTCGGCCTGCCGGTGGTGATGGGACGGGCCACCTGGGAGTCGATCCCCACCCGCTTCCGGCCCCTGCCCGGCCGTCGCAACATCGTGTGCACGCGGGACCCCGGGTGGTCGGCCGAGGGCGCCGAGCGTGCGGCGTCGGTGGAGGGTGCGCTGGCGTCGGCCGGTCCGGACGCCGCGGTGATGGGCGGCGGCCAGATCTACGCCGCCGCGCTCGGCGCCGCGGACGAGTGTCTGGTCACCGAGATCGACGCGGACGCCCCCGGGGCCGTGCTGGCCCCGGTGTTGGACGAGGCGTGGGAGCGGGTCGAGGTGGGCGAGTGGATCACCGATCCACGGAGCAGCGTCGAGGGGTACGACGACGAGGTGCGGCACCGGCACACGGTGTGGCGGCGCCGGCGAACCTCCTAGAACCACTTCCAGGTCTTGGGGATCTTCTCCCCCGCGGCCAGGATCTTGATCTTGACGCCGGCCATGAAGCCGTTGATCTCGATGTCGAGGTGCGGGCCGCCGCGGACGTCGTAGCGGCCCTCGTCGATCTTGAGCTCGGACCAGGTCCGGTTGCCGGTCACCGCCACGGAGACCCCCGGCGGGAGCAGGATCTTGGCGTTGGCGCCCCAGAGGTCCAGCTTGAGGTGGGTGCGCGGGCGGTCGACCACGGCCTCGCGGGCATCCAGGTAGATCTCACCCATCCAGGAGGTCAACCGGTAGTCGTCCGGCAGCGACCAGCGACCCTCGCGCTTGAGCGTGTCGAAGACCGAGGTCTTCTTCTGGCTCTCGTCGACGGTGATCGCCCCGGTCGACCTGGTGGCGGGAGGCCGCGCCGAGGCCGGGTGAGGGCCCGGGGCGAGCCCGATCGGCAACCCGCTCAGGGCCACCTCGAGCTCGGCGGGGCAGGTCGCGGACCAGATCTTCGCTGCCCGGTCCGAGAACTCGGCGAGGGACAATTCACCCCGCCCGACCATCGCCTCCAGTCTCTGCTGCGCGATGGCCCGCGGGTCGGTGTACGGCTCCTGGGTCATGCCCCCAGGCTACTCAGCGGGTGAGGTCCTTCATCATCGACCGCATCTGGGCGGACAACTCGTCAGCCATGTCCTGTAGACCGCCCGAGATGACCTGCGCCAGCAGCGCCGGGTTCTGTGCCTCGATGACGCAGCCCCCTGACGATTCGCGGACCACGACGTTGCAGGGCAGCAACAGCGCGACCTCCTTGCTCACGTCGAACGCGTCGCCGGCGAACCCGGGGTTGCACGCCCCCAGGATCAGGACCCGCTCGATGTCCTTGTCGATCTTCTTCTTGAGCGTCGCGGTGAGATCGATCTCGTGCAGGATCCCGAAACCGCGGTCGGCGAGCGCCTCGCGGGTCGCCTCCACGGCCTCGTCGAAACCCATCGCCGTGTACGTACCGATTCCGACGTCCATGTCGTGATCCTCCGTGTCTCGTCAGATGGTGACTACGCCCAGCATCCCACGCCCGCGGCCCGGGGTCAGGCGAGCGAGAGGAAGAGCTTCTCCAGCTCCGCGACGGTGATCCCGTCCTCGCCGGTGTCGCCGTCGCTGGCCAGGCACTCCTGGATGTTGGTGCTGATGATCTTGAAACCGGCCCGGTCCAGCGCCTTGGAGACCGCCGCCAACTGCGTGACGACCTCCTTGCACGGGCGCTCCTGCTCGACCATGTCGATCACCGCGTTGAGCTGTCCTCGCGCACGGCGCAGCCGGTTGAGGACCTGCTTCCTCGCCTCGTCGTCAGCCATCTCGGGCCCTCCTGCTCTCCGCGGGTGCGGGTGTCGTGTCAGAACCTCAGTGTACCCGTGGGGGTATCGGTGTCCAGTCGGAAATAGTCCGGTCCGAAATATGGGGAGGCCCCGGTCCACCCCTCTCGAGGAGAACCGGGGCCCACGGGTGATGCGGTCGTGGCAGCGGTGCCGGTCCGGCCGGCGGAGCCGGGTCAGTCGTCGTGGACGCTGATCCCGCGGACCATGCCGGCGCCGCCGGACTCCATGATCTCGTAGCC
>JBKBUP010000185.1:0-5230 GCA_046289795.1 Dietzia sp.
GCCTGGTCCGCGCACCTGATCTCCAGCGAGATCGCATCGGTGTACTCGACCCCGGGACCGCCGTTGAGGGCGAGGAACGCCCGCCCGTCGAGCTCGAACTCCACGGTCAGGACCTCGCCGGCTCTCGGCCCCGGGGTGTCGACCGGCGACTCGTCGACGGAGATGACGCGGGAGTTCGGGAAGACCGAGCAGTAGAACTCCGCGGCCTCCTCCGCCTGCCCGTTCATCCACAGACACGTGACGAACCTCGACATGACGACCGCTCCTCCCGCCCCGACCGGCGGGGCCCGGATCCAGTGTCCTCCCACCACGGGCCTCGCGGAACACCCCGCCGTGTCGCGATCCGGCAACGAAAGTCACGTCCACCGGCCCGCGACTAGGATCGGCGGGCATGAACAGGATCACGCGCGCCCTCGCCGCCGTCACGGTCGCCGCCGCTGCCACCGCCGGGCTCTCCGCCTGCTCATCGGACGGGGAGTCGGATCAGGACGGGGCGACGGGGTCGTCGCCGACCACGTCCGAGGTGATGACGACGACGAGCTCGGCCCCCGTCCCCGGACCCGACGATTCCACGGTCGAGATCCCTGCACCCGTGGCGGACCGCTGGAACGACCTCGGCGGCGAGACCGGCGAGCTGGGCCGCGCGACCGGTCCCGCAACGGACGTAGAGGACGGATCCGTCACCCAGTTCGAGCGCGGGGCGATCGTCCTCACCCCGGCGGGTCGCGCCTTCGTGGTTCAGGGCGCGATCCTCACCGCGTACCAGGAGGAGGGCGGGCCCGAGGGCCAGTTGGGCTTCCCCACCGCGGACGAGGCCACCACCGACGGGGGATGGATCTCCACCTTCGAGGGCGGGGTCATCACCTACCTCGACGGTGTCGCGGAGGTCCGGGTCGACTAGCCGGGAAATCGCCCCTCACCAGCCCTCGAATCCTCGCTCATCGGGCGCCGGGACGGGGGTGACAACGGGTTATCGGGGCGTCGCGCGTCGCACCTCGGAGGGGCTATCGTCCTCGCGTGAAGTCCACCCCGTCCCGCGCCACGGCGGCGAAGTCCCCGTCCCCCCTGCCGGGTTCCGTGCCCGCCACCATGCTCATGGCCCTTGCCCTGGCCGGGGCGATCGGGCCGTTCGCGACCGACACCTACCTGCCCGCCCTACCGCTGATCGTGGGCGAGTTCGGGGTGTCCGCCTCGGCCGCCCAGCTCACGCTGACCGCGTTCCTGGTGTCACTGGCCGTGGGTCAGCTCGTGATCGGTCCGCTCTCGGACCGCATGGGCAGGCGCACCCTGTTGATCCTGGGTTCGGTGGGCACCGCGATCGCGGCCGTGGTGTGTGCGGTGGCCCCGTCGATCTGGGTGCTGGTGCTGGGCCGGGTCGCCCAGGGGTTCTTCGGCGCGGCCGGGATCGTCCTGAGCAAGGCCGTGGTGGTGGACGTCGGTCGCGGGGCCGGTGTCGCCAAGGCGTTCGCGACCCTCATGGCCATCCAGTCCGTGGCTCCCGTGATCGCCCCGCTCATCGGCGGCGCCGTTGTCCCGTTCGGCGGTTGGCGGGGCGTGTTCTGGCTGTTGGCCGTGCTGTCGGTGATCACGGCGATCGGGGTCGTCGCGGCGGTGCCCGAGACCCTGCGCACCGATTCGCGCCGGACCGGTGGGCTCGTGTCGACCCTGGCCGACATGCGGGTCGTGGCCACCCACGGGCCTTTTCTGGCCCGGGTGTCGGCGTTCGTGTTCACCTTCGGCGTGCTCTTCGCGTACATCTCCGCCAGCCCGTTCATCTACCAGGACATGGTCGGTCTCTCCCCCACCGCGTACTCGGTGGCGTTCACCGTCAACGCCCTGGGAATCCTCGCCTCGAACCTGGCCGGGGCACGCCTGGTCGGCAGGTTCGCCCCGGAGAAGATCATGCGCACCGGCGTGGTCGGCATGGTCACGGCGATAGCGGTGCTCGTCGTCGTCGCCCTCTCCCCCGCCGGCACCCTGCGACTGGCACCGGTCACCGCCGGGTTCATCCTGCTGACCCTGTCCATCGGGCTGATCCTGCCCAACGCCGCGGCGCTGTCCATGCAGGCCACCCAGGGGCATTCGGGATCCGGATCCGCGCTGCTCGGCGCGGCGCAGTTCGGCCTGGCGGCGCTCGTCTCGCCGCTGACCGGACTCGCGGGCCCGCACTCCGCGGTACCGATGCTCGTGGTGATGGGCACCTGCGCGGCCCTGGTCGTGGTGGCGGTGGTGGTGGTGTTCAGCCGGCCAGTGCGCGCCACGTGAGAGCTGCGGCGAGCGCACCGACGGCATTGAACGCCCAGTGCAGTCCGATCGGCGCGAGCAGGCTCCGGCTGCGTCGGCGGAACCAGATGAACCCGGCACCGGCCACAGACGTCGCCGCCACCGCCAGCCCGATCCCCGCGAACCGACCGGCAGGGCCCGTTCCGAACAGGTCCGCCAACCCGGCGTTGCCGGCAGTCAGTCCCAGCGAGGACGTCACGTGCCAGAGCCCGAACGCCAGCGAACCCACCACGAAGACCCCGGTGGTGCCGAACACCCGCTCGAGCGCGCCCTGGAGGACCCCCCGGAACGCCAGCTCCTCCGGGAGCACGGTCATCAGCGGGATCAACACGAGCGCCGAGAACACCGCCATCCGCAGGTCGGAGTAGCGCTCGGAGAGGAAGAACGGGCTGGTGGCCGGGATCAGACAGCCGGCGGTCACCACGGCGGACACTGCGACCGTCGCGGTGAATCCGTAGGCGAGGCCACGGGGCATGTGGCGGACCGACAGTCCCAGCTCCGACCAGCGCATCCCGCGCGCCCTGACCACCAGGACCAGTGCGAGGACCGACAGTGGGACGATCCACTCCCGGTTGGGCAGGCCCGAGAGGTTCGCGCCGAGGTTGATCCCCACCAGAGCGGCAAGGATCCCGAGGACCCCCGCCACCCCGCTGGTCCGGGCGCGGTCGGAACGGGCGGTCACCTGCGGCGTCATCGGTTCGACGATACCGGGCACACGGGCCGTACCGGGGGTATGGTGACGGTCACGATCGACCCCCGAGGTGGTGTCCGACATGCCCGCGATGACGACTACGGCGTCTCGAGCCCTGACCGGTGCCCGTCGCCGGGCCGGGCTCGTGGTGCGCTCCCGGATCGCCGGTGACGACGCGGCCGAGCGGCGGCAGCGGATCTGGCACTCCGAGGGCGAACGATGGAACTCCCCCGGGGACGCGATCTGCGCGGTCAACGGCGACGCCTCGATGTTCGCCGCCGGCCTGACCGCCCTCTTGCTGCAGTCGCTACACCCGCTGGCCATGGCCGGGGTGGCCGACCACAGCGACTACCGCGGTGACCCCTGGGGCAGGCTCCAGCGCACCTCGCAGTTCATCGCCACGACCACATTCGGGACGGTCGCCGACGCCTCGGAGCTCATCCGGGCGATCAACGGTGTGCACCGGTCGGTGGTGGGAACCGACTACCGCGGCCGCCCGTACGACGCCCGCGATCCGCACCTGTTGTTGTGGGTGCACGTGGCCGAGATCTGGAGCTTCCTCGAGTGCCACCGGCTCTATGGGCGCACGCCGCTGTCGCAGGAGCGGCGGGACGAGTACGTGCGCCAGGCGTCGCGGACCGGGATCATGCTGGGGGCCAAGGGGGTACCGATGACCGTCGCGGAACTCGACGCCGCCCTCGAGGAGTACCGGCCCGAGCTCGAGGCCTCCCCGGCCGCACTCGACGCCCGGCACTTCCTGCTGAACGAACCGCCCGTGGGATGGACCGACAAACCGGCCTACGCGATGCTCCGCGAGGGCGCGGTCGCCGCGCTGCCCCCCTGGGCCCGCAGGACCCTCGGCCTACCCGACGGCCCCTTCGGCTCCCGGGCAGCGGCCCTGCACCTCGGACGGACCGGGGTGTCGACACTCAGGTGGGTCCTCGACGCGGTGGAGGGCTGAGACGGCGCGGAGGGCCGAACGGGGCTACCCTGTGACGATCCGATCCAGCACGGGTCGGCCGTCCCGTCGGCGGGGGCCTCTCCCGCCCGCCCCAGTGAGGTACCCATGGCCGGTGGTCTCGCCGCCCTGCTCGACGACATCGCCGTGCTCGCCAGGATGGCCGCCGCGAGTACCGACGACATCGCGGCCGCCTCCGGCCGCGCGAGCGTCAAGGCCGCCGGTGTGGTGGTCGACGACACCGCGGTGACCCCGCAGTACGTCCGCGACGTGGAGCCGTCGCGCGAACTGCCCATCATCCGCCGGATCGCCACGGGCTCACTGGGGAACAAGGCGATCATCATCGTCTTTGCCCTCCTGCTCAGCCAGTTCGTGCCGTGGATCCTCACCCCGCTCCTCATGCTCGGTGGTGTCTACCTCTGCTACGAGGGCGCGGAGAAGGTGTGGGAGCGCGTCTCGGGCCACCACGAGGAGGCCACGCCCGTCGTCGAGAAGGGCCCCGACGCGGAGAAACGGATGGTCCGCGGGGCGGTGACCACGGACTTCATCCTCAGCGCTGAGATCATGATGATCGCGCTCAACGAGGTCGCCGACGAGCCGTTCTGGACGCGGGCCGCGATCCTGGTGGTGGTGGGGCTGTTCATCACCGCGCTCGTCTACGGCGTGGTCGCGGTGATCGTGAAGATGGACGACATCGGCCTCCACCTGGCCGGGAAGGACTCCCCCGGCGTCCAGCGTTTCGGCAGTGGTCTGGTCAAGGCCATGCCGACCGTCCTCGAGGTGATCTCGTTCGTCGGGATGCTGGCGATGCTGTGGGTCGGCGGACACATCCTGCTGGTGGGACTGGACGAACTCGGGATGACCGCCCCGTACCACCTGGTCCACCTGCTGGAGGAGCCCGCCGCCGCGGTGGCGGGCGTCGGGAGCGTGCTCGGGTGGCTGGTCAACACGGTGTGCTCGCTGCTGTTCGGGCTCGTCGTCGGCGCCGTGGTGGTGGCGATCGCCCACGTGATCCCGCGCCGACGGGACGAGTCGGGGTCCGGGACCGCAGCCGCGGATGCAGCCGGAGCCGAGCACTCGGAGAACTGATGCTGCTCACCGTGGGGCACGGGCGTCCCGGGCGGGGCCGCACCCTCACCGCGGACCAGCGGCGCGACCCCCCCGACACCGGGCACTCCCCGAACGGCGGCCTCCGGATCGACGCCCACGGTCAGCCGGTGTGGGACTCCGGCGTCACCTAGTCTCGTGGACATGGAACTCGCACCTGGCCTCGCCCCCGTCGCAGCCCTGCTCGGCAC
>JBKBUP010000186.1:0-5213 GCA_046289795.1 Dietzia sp.
CAGGTGGATGCGATCGCTCCCCTGCCCGCCTGCAGCCAGATCGGTGCGGGCGCGCACCACGGCCTCGAGATCGAGGTCGGCGCCGTCGATCTGCGCGCGCAGGAACACCGTGGTCAGGTCCGCCAGCTTGGACATCAACGAGTTCCAGACGTCCGGACGGGAGTACATCAGCGACTTGGTGTGCTCGTGGTTGCGGCTGGGACCGCCCTCGATGAGGTAGGAGGCCATGGTGAAGGGGGCGCCGGCGAAGCCGATGAGCGCGACCTGCGGGTCGAGTTCGGCCACCACCATGCGGACGGCCTCCTGGATCTTCTCGAGCCGGTCCGGGGTGAGGTCGGGAAGTGCGGCGACCCCGGCCTCGTCACGGATCGGCTGGGCCACCACGGGCCCGGTGCCCGGCACGATGTCGATGTCCACACCTGCGGCTGCCAGCGGGATGACGATGTCGGAGAAGAAGATCGCGGCGTCCACCCCGTGGCGACGGACCGGCTGCAGCGTGACCTCGCAGGTCATCTCGGGATCGAAGCAGGCCTCGAGCATGGTGCTCCCGGCACGCAGCTCCCGGTACTCGGGCAGCGAGCGACCCGCCTGACGCATGAACCACACCGGGGTGTGAGCGGCGCCGGTGCCACTGACTTCGTCGAGATAGGGTCCGGTCCCGGCTCGGCGCGCGGTGGCGCGCCCGGAGCCCTGGGTGTCAACGGACCTGGGATTCGAGGGCACATCGGAGTTCAGCACACCCCCATGGTCCCATGAGTCCGTCACCGGGGCCGTGCACCCCACCCCGGGTGGACGACGGCGCGCCTCCTCGGGGCGTCGCGGGGTGGTCGCTAGCGTGACGACCCGTGAGCACATCGGTCAATGACGGCGAGCCCGAGGTCTTCCGGGAAGCGGTCGAGTCGCTGTCCCGACTCGAGGTCCGCCCGGAGATCTCCGTCGGCCCGATCCGTCCGCCGCAGAGACTGGCGCCGTACAGTCACGCGCTCGGGGTGGAGATCATCCCGCCGTCCGGTGACGACGTGCCCGAGTTCTCCGACGGTGACGCGTTCGGCCGTCTGATCCTCCTGCACGACCCGTCCGGGGACGACGCGTGGAACGGCACCCTCCGTCTGGTCGCCTACATCCAGGCCGACATGGAGGCCTCCCTCGCCGGCGATCCCCTCCTGCCCCAGGTCGCCTGGAGTTGGCTCACCGAGGCGCTCGACGAGGACGCCGGACCGTACACGTCACTGGGCGGCACCGTCACCAGCACCGCATCGGTCCGATACGGCGACATCTCCGGTCCCCCCCAGGCCCACCAGCTCGAGCTCCGCGCCTCGTGGACCGCTCTCGAGCCCGACCTGACCGGCCACGCGGCCGCGTTCTGCAAGACCCTCGCGCTGGCCGCCGGACTACCGCCCGTCGGCGTGACCTCCCTCCACCGTCGGGCGTGAGCGGCCGCCGTCGCGGAGAGACCCCGCCTGGGGCGCCGCCTCCGCCGGCCGAATACGAGTTCGTGGACGACGCCTCCGGAATCGAGTCGGTCGCGTCCGCCCTCGGGTCCTCGGCCGGCCCCGTCGCGGTGGACGTCGAACGCGCATCCGGGATCCGCTACTCCGAGCGGGCCTTCCTCCTCCAACTGCGGCCCGCCGCCGGCCCCGCCCTGCTGGTCGATCCGGAGACCCCGGGTCAGACGGTCGGGCCGCTCGCGGACCTCCTGTCGCATCGCCCACTGCTCCTCCATGCCGCGAGCCAGGACCTGCCGTCCCTCCGTGAACTCGGGATCAGACCGACCTCTCTGGTCGACACCGAGCTGGCCGGCCGGTTCCTCGGCATCGAGCGGGTGAACCTCGGAGCGATGATCTCCGAGCACCTGGGCATCGGGTTGGCCAAAGCCCACTCGGCCGCGGACTGGTCGCGACGCCCGTTGCCCGCGGCGTGGCTCGACTACGCCGCGTACGACGTGCTGTTCCTCCACGAACTGGCCGATGCGGTGCTCCCCCGGCTCGACGAGCTCGGCCGTCGCGAGTGGTTCGAGGCAGAGTGTCGACACCTCGTCGACTCCGATCCGGCACCGGCCGCCCCGGAACCCTGGCGCAGACTGGCCCGCCTGACCTCCTTGCGCGACACCCGGCAGATCGCCCGGGCACGCGAGCTGTGGATGGCGCGTGACCGGGTGGCGGCGGAGCGGGACATCGCTCCCAAGAGGTTGCTCACCGACGCGGCGATCATCGAGGCGGCCCGCACCGCGCCGACGAACCGTTCCGAGCTACTGGCGATCGACGGATTCGACGGCCCGCACCGCAGACGACTGGCGGACGAGTGGCTGGCGGCGCTGGAGTGGGCTGCCGAACTCGGGCGGGGTGACCTCCCCTCCCGCCAGGCGCCGCGCGGCGAGCACCCTCCGCACACCACGTGGAAGCGGACCGACCCGGAGGCGGCAGCGCTCCTGGACACCGCTCGCGAGGCGATCGGGGCGCTCGCCGAGGAGCTGGGCATCGAACAGGGTCTGCTGCTCAAGGCGTCGACGCTCAGACTGTGGGCGTGGCGGGCGGCCACCACCGACCCCGCCGACGACGCGGAGTTGCTGCACCGGGTACTGCAGGACGAAGGTGCCCGTCGATGGCAGATCGGGCTGACGGAGGCGCCGCTGCTGGGCGCGGTCCACGAGTTCAGGTCGGGCGGCTAGGGACAGGCGACGCGGTCCGGCCCGACCCGGCCCGACCCGGTCCGGCCGACGCGGCTAACCGTCGACCCGGTCGCCGAGGCGTCCGCGGATCCCGTCCGCGATCCCCTCCGGGGTCAGCCCGGCGTCGGCGAGGATCTCCCCCCGCGAGGCGTGGTCGAGGAACTCCTGGGGGATCCCCAGCGTCAGACGGTCGACCCGGACGCCCGCGCGCTCCAGACTCGCCGAGACCGCCGATCCGACGCCGCCGTGGAGTCCGTTGTCCTCGACGGTCACCACGAGCTGTCGACCCCGGGCGGAGTCGACGATCGAGTGCGGGACCGGATAGACCCACCGCGGGTCGACGACATCGACCGACACACCCTCGGTGTCGAGTGCACGTGCCGCCGCCATCGCGGGCACGACCATCGAACCGACGGCGACCACCAGGACATCGGCGTCGCCGGTGCCGTGCACCCGGTCGACACCGTCGGCGGTCGTCTCGAGTGCCGGGACGGGCTCACCCACCGACCCCTTGGGGAACCGGACGACGGTGGGACCATCGGACACCGCGACGGCCTCACGGAGCTCCGTGCGGAGGGTGACGGCGTCGCGGGGTGCGGCCACACGCACACCGGGGATGATCCCCGTCAGCGACAGGTCCCACATGCCGTTGTGGCTGGCGCCGTCCGGACCGGTCACGCCGGAGCGGTCGAGCACCATGGTGACCGGTAGCCCCAGCAGGGCGACATCCATGAGGAGCTGGTCGAACGCACGATTGAGGAAGGTCGAGTACACGGCCACCACCGGGTGCAGACCTCCGAGCGCCAGTCCGGCGGCCGAGGCGACGGCGTGCTGCTCCGCGATGCCCACATCGAACATCCGGTCCGGGAAGCGGTCACCGAACGCGGTCAGCCCGGTGGGCCCGGCCATGGCCGCGGTGATGGCCACGACGTCGTCCCGTTCGGCACCGATCTCGCACAGCTCGGCGGAGAAGACAGAGGTCCAGTCCACCGCCGACGAGGCCGAGAGCGGGCGGCCGGTGTCGGGGTCGATGACCCCGGTCGCGTGCATCAGGTCCGCGACGTTGTTCTCCGCGTGGACGTACCCCATGCCCTTGCGGGTGACCACGTGTACCACCACGGGGCCGCCGAAATCCTTGGCCAGGCGTAGCGCCGCCTCGGTGGCCGCCAGATTGTGTCCGTCGACCGGTCCCATGTACTTGAGGCCCAGGTCGGCGAACAGTTCCTGTGGGGACACCACGTCCTTGAGACCGGTCTTGATCCCGTGCAGGATCGAGTAGACGGCCTTGCCCACGAAGTCCTTCCGGGCGCCGAGGGTGCGCTTGGTGTGGTCCATCGCCTTCTCGTAGGCGGGCTGCAACCTCAGCACGCCGAGGCGCTCGGCCAGACCTCCGATGGTGGGTGAGTACGAGCGACCGTTGTCGTTGACGACGATCACCATGGGCCGGTCCTTGCCGGCCGCGATGTTGTTGAGCGCCTCCCAGGCCATCCCACCCGTCATCGCGCCGTCGCCGATCACGGCCACCACGGTGCGGTCGGTCTCCCCGCGCAGGGAGTACGCCTTGGCGAGGCCGTCGGCGTACGACAGCGACGAGGTGGCGTGCGAGGACTCGACGATGTCGTGTTCGCTCTCCGCACGGCACGGGTAACCGGACAGACCACCGCGCGTGCGGAGACCGTCGAACTGGTCCCGCCGGCCGGTGAGCATCTTGTGGACGTACGACTGGTGTCCGGTGTCGAAGACGATGGGGTCCCGTGGGGAGTCGAAGACCCGGTGTAGCGCCACGGTCAGCTCGACCACGCCCAGATTGGGACCGAGGTGCCCGCCCGTCGCGGAGACCTTCCGGATGAGGAACTCCCTGATCTCGCCGCAGAGCCGGAGCAGCTCGTCGGGTCCGAGTGCCCGGAGGTCGGAGGGGCCGTTCACCTGATCGAGCACACTCATTGCCGTCGACTGCCCCTTCCCTGGCCGCACCCCGCGGGGTCGAGCCAACAGTCTACGGGGAAACGCCGTGCGACCCCGCTGGCGGCCGGTCGGTCGAGACCCGCGAAAGCGACGGGGTCAGGTCACGCGGGGTGGATCGAGAACAGCGAGACCCTCCACGTGATGCGTCGCGGGGAACGCGGCCACCCCACGCAGATCCACCAGTGCCCACCCGGCCGCCACCAGCACACCGACGTCGCGGGCCAGACTGGCCGGATCGCATCCCACGTGGATGATCCGCGACCTCGTCCTGCCCGCCAGATCGGCCATCACGTCGATCCCGGCGCCGCCCCTGGGCGGATCCAGGATCACGAGATCGGGCGTGCCGGGCCGGTCGGGATCCCCGTCCGTCCCCTCGAGGAACGTCTCGACCCTCGCACATACCGGCACGACGCCGGGCCCGACGTCGAGCGCGGTTCCGGCCGCCCCCAACGAGGCGCGCGAGGACTCGACGATGGTCACCTGCGCACGCGGGGCGACGTCGAGGACCGCTGCGGAGAACAGGCCCGCTCCCCCGTAGAGATCCCAGACCACCGGCTCGGCCGGCAGCCCCGGGGCCCCG
>JBKBUP010000187.1:0-5198 GCA_046289795.1 Dietzia sp.
GCCGGTGATGAAGGCGGTGTTGGCCGCCGAGTCGGCGATGGTCAGGGAGCTGTACAGCGTCTGCGAGGCGTTGGCGACGGGTTCGACCTCGGCCAGCAGGGTCTCGTGGTGGCTCTGCCGCATGGTGATGGTCTGCGACGCCACGGTGCCGCCCAGCAGGACCGTGACGATCGCCAGCACCGCGAACACCGACATCCGCCCCGGCGTGGTGAGGACGTCGTTCCAGAACCGTGCGGCCCGGCGGCGGACCGGTCGCCGGGGGCTGACGGGGATGTCCTCGGCGGCGGGGCCCCCGGACATACCCGCACCGGGTCCCGAGCCGGAGCCCGATGCTGAGCCGGCGCGCGAGCCCGCACCGGAACCGGACCGTGGGCCCGGGCCGGCCTCGCTGCTCTTCGTGAGGGTCGGGAGGCCCATCGCGTCTCTCACCTCCCGGTTCTCGGCCGCCGGTGCTGAGGATCCGGTGGGCGTGTGTCCCAGGTTAGTGAAGTGGCGGGGCGACGTCGGGCAGACTGGTCGAGGAGTACGCAGTTCTGCCCTATCCGGGGCGGATCCGGTCCGGTGAGGCGTCCGGTGGAGTGGAGGACCAGTGGCCACGAGTGAGGGTGACGGCAACGGCTGGGTGGTGTCGGCCGGCGGTGACCGGCGGTGGGGCCGCTTCGGTGCCGCGGGCCTGCTCCTGCGCGCGGCGGACCCTTCCGACCCCGACACCCCGCTCGTCCTGCTGCAGCACCGCGCGGTGTGGACGGCCTCCGGCGACACGTGGGCGCTGCCCGGCGGCGCCCGCGACTCCTACGAGGACGCCCCACAGGCGGCCCTCCGGGAGACCCAGGAGGAGGCCGAGATCCGGCCCGCCGACGTGGTGGTCCGAGCCGTGCGCGTGACCTCGCGGATGCCCGGCACGGTGTGGCACCGGCCCGGCCTGGACATGCGGCACGTGGCCGAGATGATGCGTCGCCTGCGGCCCGACCAGAAGCACACGGACGATCCCGGAGTCCGCGGTCGGACGATCCCCCCGCTGGTCCAGGAGTCGACCGACGCGGTGGAGTGGACCTACACGACCGTGGTGGCCGATGCCCCCCGGGCGTTGGAGACCGTGCCCAACAACGAGAGCCTGGAACTGCGCTGGGTGCCCGAGTCCCGGGTCGCCGAGCTGCCGCTGATGCCCGCGTTCGCGCAGGCCTGGGCGGACGGGCTCCGCTCCCGACCGGTGGAACTCGTGGTGGACGTGGCCAACGTGCTGGGCTCGCGGCCGGACGGGTGGTGGCGGGACCGGGCCGGCGCCACCACGAGGTTGCTCGACGAGCTGAGCGTGGGCATGCCACGGACGGTCGAGATGCCCGAGGGGTTCGGCTGGGTCGCCCGCGCGCACGCCGTGATCGAGGGTGCGGCTCGCGGTGCCGAGCACTCCGGTCAGTTCGTCGTCCACCGCGCCCCCGGTTCGGGCGACGACGCGATCGTCGATCTCGCCGCGGGGCTGGCCGGGTCCGGCGGGTCCCGCCGCCGGGTGGTCGTGGTGACGGCCGACCGGGGACTGCGGGCCAGGCTGCCGGAGGACGTCGTCGTCGTCGGTCCCCGGGTCCTCCTCGGGTAGATCGGACCACGCGCCGCGGACCCGTCGCACCCGGCACCCACCGGCCCGCGTGCACACTGGTGCAATGAGTCAGCCCCCCACGGCGCCCGAGATCCTGGTCGGCCCCATGCTGCGGTACGTCGACAGCACGGACGCGACGGTGTGGGTCGAGGTGTCCGCGCCCTGCCGGGTGACGATCCGCGCCGGTGACGGCGAGGCCTCCGAACAGTCGTGGGGTGTCCACGGGCGCCACTTCGCGGTCCTGCACCTGCGCGAACTCGAGCCCGGCGTGGAGACCCCGTACGAGGTGGCGCTCGACGGTGTGCCCGCCTGGCCCCTGGAACCGGATCGTCCCAGCGTCATCCGCACCCCGCGCGCCGACGACACGGTGCGCCTGTCCTTCGGGTCCTGTCGCCGCGGAGAGAGTCAGACCCCGGTGGCGCTGCGAAGGATCGGCGCGGACGCCCTGGTGGCGCTCGCGCACCAGATGGCCCACACCCCGCACGACGACTGGCCCGACGCGATGCTGCTGCTCGGCGACCAGGTGTACGCCGACATCCCCAGCCGTCAGATCACCGAGCGGCTGGCCGCGCGCCGCCGGGCCGGGGAGGGACCGCGGTCGGTGCGCGACTCGGCGGGGGCCGGCGGGGACCGCGACGTCTCCGGCGAGATCTGCGACTTCGAGGAGTACTCCTGGCTGTACCACGAGTCGTGGCGCGATCCGGACGTGCGCTGGCTGCTGTCCACCGTCCCCAGCTGCATGATCCTCGACGACCACGACCTGCGCGACGACTGGAACTCCTCGTTCGCCTGGCGCCGCGAGATGACCGCCCAGCCCTGGTGGCGTGACCGGGTGATGGGGGCGTTCGCCAGCTACTTCGTCTACCAGCACCTGGGGAATCTCGCGCCGCGGGAACTGGAGGGCAACGAGGTGTACCTGGCGGTGCGGGCGGCCGGCTCCGACGCAGAACGTGAGCGGATCCTGGACGACTTCGCCCTGTCCGCCGACACCGACCGCGGCACCGCGCAGTGGAGCTTCAAGCGCGACTTCGGGCGGGTGCGGGTGGTGATGCTCGACGTGCGGGCCTCCCGCCGACTGGACCCCCTGGACCGGCGCGTGATGGACCCCGAGGAGTGGGAGTGGACGCGCGAGGCGTGCCTGGGCGCCGAGGTGGACCACCTGGTGATCGCCTCGTCGCTGCCCGCGTTCATGCTGCCGGCGTTGCATCACCTCGAGGGGTGGAACGAGGCCGTGAGCCGCGACAGGCCGGACAAGCCGCTCACCGCGCGGGTGGGCGAGCGGATCCGACTGGCTGTGGACCTCGAGCACTGGGCGGCGTTCCGGAACAGCTTCGACGACCTGGTCGGGCTGCTCACCGAGGTGGCCGCCGGTGACCACGGACGCGCTCCCGCCTCGATCCTCATGCTGGGCGGCGACGTCCACTGCTCGTACCTGGAGGAGGTCGAGCTCACTGAACCGCGGGTGACCGACTCTCCCACCCGGGTGCACCAGCTGGTCATGTCCCCGTTCCGGAATCCTCTACAGAAGTCGATCCGCATGGTCAACCGGATCTCGGTGCGGCAACCCATGCCCGCGTTGACCCGTCGACTCTCCCGTGCGGTGGGCGTGCGGGAGCCGCAGGTGAGGTGGGGGGTCACCGACGGGATCTGGTTCCACAACGGGGTCATGACCCTGGTGATGCGTGGCCGTCGCGCCACCGTCAAGGTCGAGCACGCCCACGTCGAGTGGCCCGCGGGTGGACTGGGGAGGGTGCTGACGTTGCTGCCCGGCCTGGCGCCGGAGTCCTGGGGCCGGAGAGGACGACGACGAGGTGGTGACGATCTCGATGCCAAGCCCCGTCAGGTGTTGCGCAGGACCCTGACCAAGGAGCTCACCGACTGACCGGGGACCCAGGGCAGTGAGGCGGTTCAGTTCAGTTCCGAGCGGAGCTCACGCGCGGCGGCGGTGGGGTCGGCCGCACCGGTGATCGCGCGGACCACCACCACCCGCCCCGCGCCCGCGGCCAGCACCTCGGGAAGGTTCCGCCGGTCGATCCCGCCGATGGCGAACCACGGCTTGTCCGCCGCACTGCCGGCCGCACTGCCCGCCGCACTGTCCGCCGCGTGTCGCACCAGGTCCAGGCCGGGGGCGTGTCGGCCGGGCTTGGTGGGAGTGGGCCACACCGGGCCGGTGCAGAAGTAGTCCACGCGCGGGTCCGCGACCGCCGTGTCCACCTCCTCGACGGCGTGGCAGGAGCGGCCGATCACCACGTCGTCGCCCACGATGCGGCGCGCCCAGTCCAGCGGCAGGTCGTCCTGGCCCAGGTGCAGCACGTCCGCCCCCGATGCCACCGCCACGTCGGCCCGGTCGTTGACGGCCAGCAGCGCGCCGTGCTCGTCGCACACCTGCCGCATCACCGCGAGTGCCCGTAGTTCGTGAGCGGCCTCGAGGGGGCCGAGTTCGCGCTCGCCGGGGGAGTTCTTGTCGCGTAGCTGCACGATGTCCACCCCGCCGGCCAGCGCGGCGGCCACGTCCCTGCGCAGCGCCGGGAAGTCACCGGACCACCCTTCGGCCCGCGCCTGCGCGTCGAGGTGGCGGCGCGCGTCGATGCAGAGGTAGAGGCGGGCCTCGGCGAGGCGGGAGTGGAGGCGGTCGGCGCGTGCGGTCATGACCGTAACCGTAGGCGATCACCCCGCGGAGTCCCTGATGGTGAATAGGCTGTCCGTCGTGACTGTGGACCCCGGACCCCCCTTCGACCCCGGCGCTCCCGTCGGAACCCACCCGCGCCGCGTGTCCGTGGTGGGCGGGTCGGTGATCGGGCTGGCCTGCGCGTGGGTGATCGCGCGCGCCGGGCTCGCCGACGAGGTCGCGGTCCACGAGCCCGACGACTCCGGGCCCGACGGGGTGCCCACCTCCGGCGCCGCGTGGGTGGCCGGCGGCATGCTCGCCCCCTTCAGCGAGGCCTGGCCGGGAGAGGAGGCGGTGTTCGCCCTCGGCGTGGAGTCGCTGCGCCTGTGGCCGGAGTTCCTGCGCGCCCTCGAACCGCATCGGCCGCCCGGCCCGCCCGTCCGCACCGCCTCGCACACGCACATGCTGGCCGTCGACGAGGCCGACGCCCGCGACCTGGACATGGCCATGGACTGGGCCGCCCGCCAGCCCGACCCGTCGGGCGATCCCGCCGGGATCACCGAGGCCGACCTGCGCCGCATCACCCGCCGCGAGCTCCGCGAGGCCGAGCCGTCCCTGGCCCGTGTCGCGCGCGTCGCGTACCGCATGGACACCGAGGGTGCCGTCGACAACCGCGTCCTACTGGCCGCCCTGACCCGCGCCTGCCACGCCGAGGGGGTGACGTGGGTGCGCGACACCGTCACCTCGCTCGACGACGTCGACGCGGACCGCGTCGTCCTGGCCGCGGGCACCGGGTCCGCCGACCTGGCGGGGCTGCCCGTGCGGCCGGTCAAGGGCGAGGTGCTCCGACTGCGCGCCCGGCCCGGCTGCGAGGACCCGCCCCGCGGGGTGGTGCGTGCGTTCGTACGCGGCCGGCCGCTGTACCTCGTCCCGCGCGAGGGCGGCCTGGTCGTGGGCGCCACCCAGTACGAACACGGCGACGACCGGCAGGTGACC
>JBKBUP010000188.1:0-5181 GCA_046289795.1 Dietzia sp.
GCAGAAGGCGATGAGCTGGGTCTTGAGTGTCTTGCTCACTGGTATCCGGGCTCCCCTGGTTCAGGCAGGTACGTCTCGGAGAACTCCGAGGTACCCGGCGCGGGCCTGGGCACTACTGCCCGGTCCATGATCGGCGGGACCGGCAACAGCGGCAGGACGATGGTGGTCCGCCTGTCGGGGCCGTTTCCGTCCACCCAGGGGTTGCCCGGGTCCACGTTGTACGGGCCACTGGTGGTGTTCGGAACGATCGGCACCGGATTGCCCTGGTTCGCTCCGAGGTTGCGGAGCGTCTCGGAGATCGACGCGTCCACCGAGAGGAACACGTTCGCCGAGCCGCCGACGGTCGACTGGATCGACGCGTCGGGGAAGGGGAAGGTGGGGACGAACGCGGTCAGGTCGATGAGCTCGGGGGTGGACTGGCCCAGGTACTGCAGCACCGGACGCAGTGCCCGAAGGTCCGCGATGATGTCCTCCCGGCTGGTGAGCAGGATGTCGGATCCCACCTGACCCAGCGCGTCGACCCGGCGCAGCATCTCCACCAGTTGGGGGCGCTGCTCCTCGAGCACCGCCACCCCGGCGGGCAGCTCGTCGAGTGCCGCCTCGATCTGTTGCCGCTGGTCGTTGGCACGGGCCGTCATGAGGTTGACGCCCTCGAGCGCATCGGTGATGCTGTCGCGCTGACGGTTGAGTCCGGAGATGAGCTCGTCCGCCGAGCGCAGGGTCTCGGTGAGCCCCTCCTCGCGACCGTCGGTCGCTGCGCGCAGCTCCGCGACGATCGGTTGGATCTGGTCGACGCCGCCGCCGTTGAGGAGCAGCGAGAGTGCACCGAGCACCTGCTCGATGTCCGTGGCCGTCCGACTGTTCGACGTCGAGATGACGTCACCGTCGGACAGCCTGCCGGTGGGCGGCTCGTCCTCGGGAGGGGTGAGCTGGACGAACTTCTCCCCGAGCAGGTTGGTCTGTTGGATCGACGCCTCGACGTTGGTGGGCAACTCGAGGTCGTCGCGCAGGGTGATGTCCACCCGCGCCGTCCACCCGTCCTCCGCGAGCGAGACGCCCGATACGCGGCCGGCGTCGAGACCGTTGACCTTGACGCTGGACTGGAGGACGAGGTCGAGCACGTCCTCGAACTGGACGGCCACCGTGATGGGGTCGTCCCCCACGTCGGCACCGCCCGGGAGCGTGTAGTCCTCGAGGTCCATGGAACAACCGGAGGCGAGAGCGGTGACGACGGCGGCGACGCCGAGGGCACGGACCCTGCGGCGAACGACGACGGTGGGCGTGTGACGGCTCATCCCCGACCCCCTTCCGAGGCGGGCGTCATCGGCCAGCCGTAGTTGCCCTGCACCGTCCCCGGCACGGGGATGGACTGCTTCATCTCGCCCGCCAGGATGCCGAGCGGCAGGTCGGGGTTGGAGGCCCGGAGTTCGCGGTTACGTTCCGGCGCGAGCGCCTCACAGGCCTGGATGTCGGCCCGACGCAGGTTGTCCAGTTCCGCCAGCATCTGGTCTCCCGGGTTGAGACGGCCCAGCGTCATGAGTGTGCACAGAATGCCGGCCGGGTCCTGCTTCTCCGGGATGTTCGCGCGCATCGACAGGGTCCCCGACTCCGCGTCGTAGGCGCCGATGAGGTTGGACAGGGCCAGCGGTGCCGTCTTGAGGATCTCCTCCAGATCGTCCCGCTGGTCGGCGGTGATCTGACTCAGGGTCACGAGCCGGTCCGCGTTGCTACGGATCACGTCCTGGTTGTCGCGGACCAGCCGGGCCACGTCGGCGAGCGCGTAGCTGAGCTCACCGAGGGCCCCCTGGAGGTCCTCCCGCTGACCCGCCACGGTCCGGTTGAACGTCGCCATCTGGGTGTTGAACTCGCGCACCTGCGCGTCGTTCTGCGCGAGCATCGTGACGAACGACTGCAGGTTGACCACGGTCTCGCTGATGTCCTGGCTCGAGTCCGCCAGCGTCGTGGCGGCCTTGGACAGTTCGTCGATCGACCGGCCCAGTGCCGCGCCGTTGCCTCCGAGGGTGTCGGCGGACGTGGTCACGAACCGGTCCAGAGCGCCGTCCTTGTTGGCACCGTCGGGCCCGAGGGCGTCCGTGAGTCCCTTGACCGAGGAGTACAGCTTGTCCACCTCGACGGGCGTCGCGGTCCGTTCGAGCGGGATGTGCGCCCCGGACTCCATGACGGGCCCGCCCGAGTACGCGGGCAGGATCTGGATGTTGCGGTCCGGGATGACCGACGGGGTCACCTGGACGGCCTTGGCGTCGGCGGGGATCTCGACGCCTCTACGGACATGGAGCTTCACCTCGACGGTGTCGCCCATCGGGGTGACCTCGTCGACGGAGCCGACGGTCACCCCGAGGATCCGGACGTCGGTGCCCTGTGAGACGCCGACAGCCGAGGGGAAGGTCGCGGTGATGGTGGTCCGACCCATCCTCGTGACGGTGAGGTAGGTGACCGCCACGATCGCGACTACGACGACGAGGAGCAGCGCGACCAGCCAGTACGGCAGCTTCTTGTGCATCAGTTGATCCCACTCTGTCGGGCCGGCGCGCGGGCGCCGGGATAGAAGGGCGGCTCGGGGATGCCCGGTGGGATGAGGTTGGTGACCACGGAGTCGAACCAGCGACCGGTGCCCAGCATGTTGGCGTACAGCCGGTAGAAGGGCGCCAGGTTGTGGATGGACTTCTTCAGGTCCTCCTCGTGGTCGGTGAGGACCTCCAGCGCGGAGTCAAGGCTGTCGAGGGTCGGCCCGAACTCCGCCTCGTTCTCCGCGACGAACCTCCGGAGCTCGATCGACAGTCCACGGGTGGACGCCAGCACGAGTTTGAGTGTCTCCGAGCGGTCGTTGAGCTCGCCCAGGAGCTGTCCGGTTCCGATGATGAGCCGACGGAAGTCGTCGTTGCGCTCCGAGAGGATCTCCGAACTGGTCCTGGTGGCCTCGAGCAGCTCCCGGAGCTCGGCGTCCCGGCTGGACAAGGTCTGGGACAACCGGGCCACGCCGTCGACCGCGCCGCGGAACTCCTCGGGTGAGGCCTGCATGGCGTCGGTGAGCGTGTCCAGGCTCTCCGCCAGCTTCGCGTCGTCGATCTCCCCGAGCGTCTCGGCGGCCGAGGAGAACGCGGTGACGACGTCGTAGGGCGCCACCGTGCGGTCGAGCGGGATCGGCTCGGATCGGTCCAGCTCGCCCGTCCCCGCGGGGATGAGCGCGAGGTACTTCTGGCCGAGCACGGTCTTGATCTGGATGCTCGCCCTCGTGTCGTCCCCGAGCCAGGCGTCCTTCGCCCGGAACCCCACGACGACCTTGTCCCCGTCGAGTTCGACATCCGTCACCACGCCCACCTTGACGCCGGCCACACGGACCTCGTTGCCGTCGGTCAGCCCGGCAGCTTCGGAGAAGTGCGCCGTGTATTTCGGCCCGGCACCCACGAAGGGCAGCGAATCCAGCATGAAGGCCGCCGTGGTGAGGACCAGGATCACGACGACACCGATCGCGCCGATCGTGGCGTTTCCGAACCTGGGATCACTCGGCTTCCGCTTGCTCATGCGATCCCCCCTTCATGACACCGGGGCGCCACATTGGTGTACACCGGGTGATTGATCGTCGGGCCGCCGCTCGGCAGCAGGTTGGGCACGTTGTTGCCCGGCCCGTGGGACACGTCGAGTCCACACAGGTAGAACTGGAACCACGATCCGAACGACCCCATCCGGATGAGGTTGTCGGTCTTGACCGGCATGTTCTGCAGGACCGTGCTGAGGGTGTCCCGGTTCTCGGTGATGTCGTCCGTGACCAGCTTGAGGTGGTCGAGCGACTCGGTGACGCTCGGCCGGGTGGCACTGATCACGTTCTCGGCGGAGGACGTCAGATCGGCCATCGAGTCGAGTGAGCTACCGATCGCGTCGCGTTCCTCGGCCAGTCCCTCCACCAGTTGCCTGGTGGTCACCACGAGTTGCTGGAACTGGACGTCCCGCTCGTTGATCGTCTGCAGGACCCTGGTGAGGTTGTCGATGACCTCGCCGATCACCTGGTCGCGGTCGGCGAGGTGATTGGTGAGCTGCCCGGTCTGCTGGACCAGGCTCGTGACGGTCCCGCCCTCGCCCTGGAGAACGCGGACGAGCGAATCCGCCAGTGCGTTGACGTCCTCGGGTTGCAGCGTGGTGAACAGCGGGCGGAAGCCGTTGAACAGCGCCGTGAGGTCCACGGCGGGCGAGGTGTTCTCGATTCCGATGGTCGTCCCCTCCGGCATCATCGGCGCGACCGGCCCGGGTTCGCGGGAGATGTTCATGTAGCGCTGGCCGATCATGTTGCGTAGTCGCAGCGAGAGGTGGACGTTGGCCGGCAGGGTGCGGTCGCCGGACATGGTGAAGTCGACCCTGGCCCGGTCCCGGTCGTGGATCTCGAAGTCGGTCACGTGACCCACCACGACCCCGGCGATACGGACGTCGTCGCCCTTCTCGAGCATCGTCACGTCGGAGAAGATCGCCGAGTACTCCGTCCCGTCCTCGCGGGTTCCGCCGCGGATGGTGGTGGCGAGGACCGTGCTCAGCAGGATGGTGACCACGACGAAGACCGCCAGCTTGACGAACGCTCCGAGGACGCCCCCGCGGAAGAGGGCCTTGATCTTGGTGCTCATCGGAAACTCACCTCCGCCCCGCGGAGCGCAGGAGCCCCGATACCGCCGATCCACGCGGGGATGTCCCCTGCGTCACGCGCGGTGGCGACGCCGTAGACGGTGCGGACGGTATCGGTCTCCAGCGGAGAGCCCGCGTAGGCCATCGCCATGACGTCCCGATCCCGACCCGCGGTGACGGTCGACGGGAACGGCAGGTTGGGTTGCTCGGGCACGGCCCGACCCGGAGCGGTGGGGACCGCTCCCCTGGTCCGGAGGGCGGGAACCGGACCGTCCTCGTCGAGCGGGTTGGGCAGGGTCGGGACGAACTCCGGCCCCGGGTTGCGTGTGGGCGGCTGGTAGGCGCCGTCGGCGATGGCGCCACCGGGCGCCGCGCCGAAGAGCCCCGGCTCCACGGCCGGCTCGTAACACCGAGGGCCACGGGTGTCGAAGAACCGCGGCTCGTCCTGGTTGGGGACGTACCGGCCCTTGGGGTTGACGACCTCGATGGTCACGCGGATACCCGGGTTCGGGGTACCGACGCCGAGGATCGCGTCGGACCGATCCAGCGCGG
>JBKBUP010000018.1:0-22083 GCA_046289795.1 Dietzia sp.
GCCGGTGTAGACCTCCGCGTCGGCGACCATCTCGTCGATGAGGTGCGCGATGTGATCGCCTCCCTCCGAGAGGGTTCGGGCCAGGTAGCGCAGCAGAGGGCGACTGTCCTCGATCTGCCGCAGCGCGAGGAGCGGATCCAGCTGCGGGCCCTGGCCCATCGCTGACTCCTTGACCTGCCGCACCAGCCGCACCACGTGCTCGTCGCAGGCCTGGTGCAGCCGGTCCTTGCTCCCGAAGTGGTGGAGGATCAGCGCCTGCGAGACGCCCGCCTCGGCGGCGATGGTCTTGAGGCTCGTCCCCTTGACGCCGTGCTCGCCGAACCCGGAGATCGCGGCGTCCAGGATGCGGTCGGCTCCGCTTCGATCGGCTCCGCTGCGGGCCGGGTCGTCGTCGGGCACGGCAACCGCCTTTCATCGCTGACTGAGTGTTCAGTCAGCTTAGGCCTGGCTGAACAGTCAGTCAATGGTTGTCAGCCCGGGTGTCGCTCCAGATGCAGGGAGCGAGAGCCCGTGCACACGAATACGGTTGGCACGTGACCGTGCGACTCTGCGTTCTCCTCTGGCCGTACCCCGGCAAGGAGGGCTCCCTGATCCGATACGAGGACCAGGTCCTTTGCCTGATAGCCGAGCACGGCGGAACCGTCTGCTCGCGCGATCAGGTCCTACGTGAGTCAGACACCGACCCGCTTGAAGTCCAGCGCATCGATTTCCCGGACGCCCAGGCCCTCGACGCATTCATGTCAGACCCTCGCCGTATCCGGCTCGAGAATGAACGTGCGGACTCGATCGCACGAACCGACGTTCTGCGGCTTGAATAGCACCGTGCCCACAGCTCCGCGATCGCCATGCGCGATACCGATTGCTCACACGCTGATGGTCATTCTGACGACCGCAACGGTGCCGGGACCACCTCGCTGGTCGCCGGCATCATCGCCGCACTGGCCTCCCTGGTGCCCTTCATCGGTGGTGCGATCACCATCGCCGCCGCAGTGGTCGCCCTCGCCAGTGGATGGGTCGGTCTGAAACGAGTAGACCAAGGCGAGGCGTCGAACCACCGTGAGGCCGTCATAGGCATCGGCCTGGGACTGGCGGCACTGTTCGTGGCGTTTCTCGTCTTTGCCGCGACCAACAGCGCGTAGTAGTGCCCCTGACACTCTGTTCCGCCTAGTCGCTGCCGGACCGGGAAGGCCGGACCCGGTCCCAGCCCGCCGTCTCCTCCGCCGCGCGATGGGTCTGTTCGAGGAACCTCTGCACCACGGCGTCGGGATCCGCCGCCTGTCGCACGAGGTGGTACGGCAGCACGTACTCACCCAGCTCGGCGTCCCAGTACGCGGGGGCCTCGACCGCCGGATGGGTGTCGTACCCCTCGGGGTGGGGATAGGCGTACGCGTAGAAAGTTCCCTGCTCGGCACCACCCGGCCAGTACCCCGCGCTGGACACCTCGTCGCTGTAGGCCTCGTGCATGACCCGGTCGGGGCAGTTCGGGACGCCACCGGGATGCTCGGGGGCGGAGCGTCCGGAGAACCGGGTCACGGCCAGATCGAACGCGCCCCAGAAAAAGTGGACGGGCGAGGACTTTCCACGGAACCCGCCACGGAAGGTCGAGAGGACTCCGTGCGCGCTGACCAGCGACCTCCAGAAGCGGGCCACAGCATCCGAGTCGTACGACGCGTGCGTGGTGTCGTCGGCAAACGGGATCACCTCCGGAAGCTCGACCGGGGTCCCGACGATGGACACGTCGAACCCGAGATCACCCAGGTGGCGGGTGTACTCGGCGTAGAAGTCGGCGACGGTCCGCGGTTCGAGCGCCATCCGGCGAGTGCTGCCGTCGGTGACGAGGAACAGCAGTTCGTGGCTGAGGAAGTCGAAGCGGATCTCCAGGCCGCGGTGACCCGCGACCATCAGAGACGTGGTGAGCCCCCGCGCGTCCACATACAGCGGGATACCCCACCAGTGGTTGATCTCCGGCCCCAGGGCCATGCGCGTCTTCCCGACGATCTGGGTCCACAGGTGGAGTGTGTCCCTGGTGTCGATCCACGACTCCAGGGGCAGGGCCGGCCAGGGCTCGTCTCGTGTGTCCATCGACACATGATTCCCGATCACGGGGTTCGGCGACACCCCCTGTGTGACCCGGGAACCAGCGCCAGCCGAGACCCGGCGTCAGCCTCGCCCCTGCGTCAGCCGAGACCCAGCGTCACCCGTGTCGACGGCCGGGGGCCCGGTGCCGTTGGACGGCGTCGTGGTTACCGCACCGGGCGCTGCAGTAGCGCCGCCCACCGTTCCGGCTGGTGTCGACGAACACCTCGGGGCACCCCGACCGGAGACAGGCCCCCAGCCGGCCGCCCTCCGATTCGACCGCGAACATCGCCAGACCACCTGCGGTGATGGCCCTGACACGCTCCACCACCTCCTCGCCGTCGGCCGCAAAGTGCAGGTGGGGTCTGTGCCCGTCGTGAGTACTGAGAGTCGGCCTCGACGCGGCCGAGTCCAATAGCTCGTTGATCGCGTCACACGTGCTGGCCACGTCCGGCGCCGAAAACGGTGCCCTCAGCCCCAACGCCCACTCCCGTAGGCGGTTCGACTGCGCGCTGTCGAGGTCGGGCCTGCGGACGCCGTGGGCGCGGAGGACACCGACGGCCGCATCAGCGTCCCACGACCGCGCGGCGAGCGAGGCCAGCTCCGCCGCGAGCGTCGGGCCGACCATATTGCCATGGTTGAACTGCACTGACCCATTGCACCACAGTCAGCGCATGACCACATCGACCTGTTCACCCACCGATTCCGACCACGACCGCGACCATGACGCCCCCGTTCCGCTGCCTGCGGATCCGGCCCCGCACCGGCACGAGTGGCTGCCCCGCTCGTCCCACCCGACCAGCGAGGGCACTGTGGTCTACGAGTCCTGCCACTGCGGGGCGCACCGCGTCCTGCGCGCCGGCATGCCCGTCGCCCGGGTGGACGGCACACCGAACGCCCGGTTGGGCCACCCGGGCACATAAGGACCTCGCCCCAGAGCCAGAAGGCGGACGCCGACCTGAGGAAACGCTCAGCTAAGCTACGCCCCAGTCGGTTCGGTCCCGCTTTCACACCCTCGAAGAGCCGGGGGGCGAAGGCGGGACCGATGCAAAAGGGAATCCGGTGCGAGTCCGGAACTGTCCCGCAACGGTGAGAGAACCCAGCGCACGTCATCATCACGTCGCATCTGGTCCTTGAGTCCGATACCTGCCGGCACAGGGGCGCACCCGGCGCCACTGTCATGACGGCCGAGGAGCCTCTACACATGAATATGAACAGACGTCGACCGCGCGTGTTTCGCGACAAGGCGGTCGCCCTGGTGGCACTGCTCGGGATGGTTGTCGCCACCGCGTGCTCGGCACCCGAGCAACCGTCCGAGGACTCGCAGGACCAGACCATCACGGTGGTCGACGATGCCGGCCGAATCGTGGAGTTCGATGGCCCCATCGAGTCCGCTGTGGTGGCCAACCGCTACAACAGCGAGCTGATCAGAGCCATGGGCGACATCGACAAAGTGATCTCGGTGGATGCCAACACCGCCCAGGACCGCGTCTACTGGAGCCAGTTCGATCCGGACGAGGTGATCGGCAAGGGCCAGAGCGAGCTCAACGTCGAGAAGATCATCGAGCTCGATCCCGAGGTGTTGATCCTGCCGAGGAACGGCAAGGTCGACGAGTACGCGGCTGCGCTGGAGCCGGTCGGCATCAAAGTCCTCACCGTGACCGGCTGGGACAACGGCGACTTCGCCTCGCAGCTCGAGATCCTCGGCAGCGCCTTCGACAACGAGGCCGGCGCCGCGCGGGTTACGGAATTCTTCGAGTCGACCAAGGCCGACATCACGGACCGCGTGGGCGGCGTCGAGCCAGCGAAGACGGTGTACTGGGAGTACGGCGATCCCTACACCACCGCGATCCCGGAGACGTCCAACGACGGGTGGCACCAGATGATCGTGGCCGCGGGCGGGGTCAACATGTTCGGCGACCCGACCCTCGAGGGCGACACGGTTGATCCCGAGCAGATCCTCACCACCGACCCCGATCTGATCCTCAAGACGACCTCCGGCGGGGCGCTCAAGAACACCGGCGTCTACACACCGCCGGCCGACGGCGAGTTCGCCTCGATCGGGCAGGAGATGATCGCGCGTCCCGGCTGGTCCGAGCTCACCGCCGTCCGCGAGGGCAACGTCCACATGATCACCGGATTCGCCGGCGGCGGACTCGGCAAGATCGTCGGCGCTGTCTACCTGGCCAAGTGGCTCTACCCGGAGCAGATGCAGGACGTCGACCCGGATGACGTCTTTGCCGAGTGGTTGGAACTCCAGGGTATGGAGCTGCCCGAGGGCCACGTCTACACCGTCCCGGCCACCCGGTGATCTGACGATCCGTGGTGGGTCAGGCCTCCGGCGAGGATCGCCGGGTCATCCTCAGGGTTCGTCGCACCCGGCGGCTGATCCTGGCTGCCTCGACGGTGATCATGGTGGCGCTTGCCTGGGCGGGCGTGGTCAACGGCGTGACCGACATCAGCTCGGTCAGGTTGCTGGCCACGCTCGTGCCCGGCGGCGACAGGTGGGCCACTCCGTTGACGTGGAACGAGTGGGTGGCGGTGGTGCAACTCCGCCTGCCGCGCATCGCCATGGCCGTCGTGGCCGGGGTCGGGCTGGCCGTGGCTGGCGCGGGCATGCAGATCATCACCGGCAACCCCATGGCCAGCCCCTTCACCACCGGGATCTCCAACGCTGCGGCCTTTGGCGCCTCCGTCGCGATTCTCACGGGCCTGTCGATCGTCGGCTCCCGCACCCTGGGCACGATGGTCGCCGCGTTCATTGGCGCTGTTCTATGCTCGCTGCTCGTCTTCTCCATCGCCTCGGTCACACGGATGGGTCCCACCGCGATCATCCTGGCCGGGATCGCCCTGAGCTACCTGTTCTCGGCCCTGGCGGCGGGGCTGCAGTACGTCGCAGACGAACAGCAGTTGTCGTCGATCATCCACTGGACTTTCGGCGACCTCGGCCGGGCGACCTGGTCCCAGATCGCGATCGTCGCCGTCGTCGTCGTCCTCGCCTGTCTGCACGCCCGCGCCAACACAGGCAACTACCAGCGATTCGCCGCGGGTGACGATGTGGCGCGCGCCCTGGGCGTCTCTGTCACGCGGCTGCGACTGGAGACCGGGCTGTCGATCACCCTGGTCGCGGCGACCGTGATCAGCGTGACCGGGGTCATCGGGTTCATCGGCCTCGTGGCTCCGCACATCGCCTCCATGCTCGTCGGGGCGGACGAACGCTACCGCCTGCCCCTCACCGCGATCACCGGAGCGAGCATCATCCTGGCGGCGGACCTGGTGGGGAGACTGACCCTGAGCCCGATCATCGTCCCGGTGGGGATCGTGGTGTCGCTCATCGGGGTGCCGGTGTTCCTCTGGCTGATCCTGCGTGAGGGCCGGTGGTCGCGGTGACGGGCGACGCGATGTCCACGACGGGCCTGAAGGTGCGTGGCCTGTCGGCCGCACACCGCCGCCGCGGTGAGGCCGTAATCGCCGGTATCGACGTGGACCTGGCCCCGGGGGAAATGGTGGGGGTCCTGGGTCCCAACGGGTGCGGGAAATCCACCCTGCTCAAGTCCGTGTGCGGCGTCCTCACGCCCCGCTCGGGAACGATCGTGGCCGACGGAACCGACCTGGTGAGGGCTCGCCCGCGACGGCGCGCGCAGATCCTGGGTTACGTACCCCAGCACGACGACGGGGTGGGCAGGGCGCTCACAGTGGCCGAGTCGATGAGTCTCGCATTGGATCGGCGGCGCCTCGGCGAGGAGGCCACGATCGACATCGTCCTGGGCATCGCCGAGCGGCTCGGTCTCGGGGGCATGGCGTCACGCCGCGCCTTCGAGCTCAGTGGTGGCCAGCAGCAGCGAGTGCTGATCGGCCGGACCCTGGCCGCGCAGACCCCGTACCTCCTGCTCGACGAGCCGGTCAGCGCGCTGGACCTGCGCTACCAGCTGGAGATCATGGAGATCGTGCGCGACCTGGTCCACTCCGACGGCGTGGGGGTGTTGATCGTTCTCCACGACCTCAATCTGGCTTCCGCGTTCTGCGACCGCCTGCTGGTCCTTGATCAGGGGCGCGTCCACTCGCAGGGGCGGCCGGCCGACCTCATCACCACCGAGTTCGTCGAGACCCTGTACGGCGCCGTGGCCGACGTGGTCGACCTCAACGGGGCCAGGTACGTGGTGCCGGCCCGGAGAAGGAACCCAGGGAAATGACCGACATCACCGCACTGTTGACCGCCATCGACGGCCTCGGACCACCGTTCCGCGTCGCCCGCCTGAGCCCCCTCGCCACGGATGCGTTCGACACGGATGAGTTCAACACACCTGCGTGCGAGCAGCTCTTTCGCGGTGAGCTGCTGTGCGACCCGGCGTCCGGAGAGGCCCGCAGGATGGTGGAACTCCACGCCCGGTCCCGGGGGATGGAGGCGGGGCGCCACGCGGGGTCGTTGGTGTTCCAGCGCTACTGCCACCGGGTCTGCGGGGTCGCTGTCGCGGCGTGGGTGCTGCACGGCGTCGCACTCGACCTTCGCGCGGCAGGGGTCTCGATCCGGTTCACCGACGGGTCGCCCGACCTGCTGATCCTGCACTCGCCGCGGGCGGTGGACGACGCGACCCCCGAGCAGGTCCTCACCGCCACCGTCGACAGGCACCTGCGCCCACTCGCCCAGGCGATAAGCGCCGAGACCGGGCCCGGGATGGGCAACCTCATCGGAAACATCGCTGCGGGGTTCGCCGGGGGGTTCCGCGCACTCGCGGACCGAACCGACGCCGGCCTGACGACCCACCAGGTCCGCGAGCATGCCGAGACCCTCCTGTCCGCCCGTCCCGAACTGCGCCGGGGAGGCGACTTCAGGGTCCTTTCCGGTGCCGCCGGACCACGACTGTTCTACGACCGCAGGTCCTGTTGTCACTGGTACGCGGCCCCCGACGGACGGTACTGCTCGTGGTGCTCGCGCTTGAGCCAGGACGAGCGGACGCAGCGGTTCGGGGAAGCGATGACACGCGGGTGAACCCTCGGAACCGCGACCGGGGCGGGCTCGGCTTCGGCGTGGTCTGCCACGTCAGCGGCGCCGACGGGCCCGCCACTGCCTTCGAGCGCACTATCCGCCTCGCCCAGGTGGCCGAAGATGCCGGATACGGCTCGTTCTGGGTGGCGCAACACCGCTTCGGAGCAGACGACGCGCATCTGCCTGCACCGCTGATCCTGCTGGCCGCCCTCGCCCGCGAGACCGATCGCATCGGCTTGGGCACGGCGTCAGTCGCGGCAGCCCTCGAGCACCCGCGCCGACTCGCCGAGGACGCCGCCGTCGTGGATGTGCTGTCCGGCGGGCGCCTTGAACTAGGGCTCGGGAGCGGATCGGACCCGATCGCGTCCGCGGCCTGGGGACTGGACCACGACCACAGACACGTTCAGTTCTGGGAGGTGGTGGACGAGTTGAGGGGGTTGCTCTCGGGCGCATGCGACCCGCCGCTCCACCCTCCGGCTCCCGGGCTGGCGGACCGCCTGTGGATCACCGCCGGCAGCAGCGAGACGGTGCTGCATGCTGCCGACCGAGGCCTGGGAGTCATCGCCGGTCGACGTCGTGTCCGCCCCGGCAGTACCCCGGCGGAGGAAGACCTCCGGGTCGCGGCCCTGGTCGAGTCGTTCGCTGATGCCGGCGGCGGGAAGGTCGCGGTCTCCCGCCCGGTCGTGGCGACCGAGGAGTCGTCCGTCGCCGACTGGATCGCCGCCGAAGAGCGCAGGGTCCGGGGGCCAGGGGCGCCGTTGACCATCGCCGTCGGCACCGCACAGCACATCATGAGCGGCCTCGACAGAGATCCCGGAGTGCGACGCGCGGACACCGTCCTCGTCCACACGCGACCTCTCACCGTGCCGTGTCAGGTCGAGGAGACGAGCCTGCGACTCCTCGCGGCTGAGCCGGCGCTCAGGTCGAGGTGGGGATCGAGCGCTCCTTGACCTTGAACCAGATCGAGAAGTCCTCGGCGGCCCGACGGACGACGTCGTAGTTCGACCCGCTGGTGAGATCGGTAAAACTGTCCCGCACGCCGTCGACCCCGGTCGACCGGGTCTCCTTGGGGATGCCGAAGCCCATCTTCCAGTCGGCGAAGCTCCGTTCGGCCGCGGATTCCGTCAACACGACCCGGACACGACTGTGCCTGTCATCGGAGGCGATGCGCGTCATCAGCTCGTCTATCGCGGCCGGAGGGCCTTCGAGGAACTGGATGAAGCAGTTGTTCCTGAAGAGAAGGACACCGGTGATCCCGGCCGCACGATTGCGCTCGCGCGAGGTGAACAGAATGGACTCCAGATCGCCCGGCAGCATCTTGCGCACCGGCACGCTTGTGTACACCAGGTATTTCAGTTCGAGAGGCCCGGGCAAAGTGGGGGATTCAGTGTCCAGCGACATTCAACTCTCCCTCGCTCGCCCCGGAGAAGTACAGACCATTCAGGCAGGAGATCGCCTCGTCCAGCGATCCGGCCTCGCCGTGCGGTGTCGACATCCTGTCGTAGCAGGTGAAACTGCCGTCGGAGTTCTGGTCGATGTACCCCACAAAGTTCCCGCGGAAATTTCCGACGAAGAAACTGTCTTCCACCTGGGACCATCGTATTTCTTCGTCCCTATCGATTGCTGAACTCACTCCCACCCCTTTTCTCCTCCACACGGTGTCTCGCCGTCTGCCGTACACGTCGAGAAGAACGTGGCCCGAGCCACGTCACCGGGAGACGTTGCCGCCGCGCGCGACCGAACAAAGGATGGGCACGCATCGACATGTCACCCGATCCCGCAGTACTTTTCTTGCCTAAGGACTTACTTTCTGCTGACGCTCTCCGGCTCAGCGGTACACAGGGCCATCATGATGCGCGTCGGAGGACCGCGCCACCGATGGCACCGGTGGCACCGGTCGCGCCCGCGACGCGGGCAATAGCGCCGCTGATCAAGAACGCGGTCAGACCTCTCCCGGCCGCGATACGGTCCGGCCCAGTCGGCGGGACACCGCGGCGCCCCACGGGGTGGTGAGCCGGGCCGCAGCGAGGAGTTCCCGGTCCTGCAACGCCCGGTGGACCGGGCCGCGGGTGAGCGTTCCGCCGGAGAGCACCACCGCGTCGTCCGCCCAGGCCCAGGCGAGGTCCACATCGTGCGTGGCCATGACGATCGCGGCCCCCGCGGCGCGAAGGGTCTCCAGCGCCGCCAGCAGCTCCTCACACGAAAGCGGGTCGAGCCCGGCCGTCGGTTCGTCGAGAAGCAGGACGCGGGGCCGCATCGCCAGCGCTCCCGCCAGTGCCACCCTCTTGCGCTGCCCGAAGGACAGGTGGTGGGGGACGCGGTCGGCGAGATCAGTGATGGCCAGCGCTGCCAGGGCGTCGTCGACCCGGCAGGCCACCTCGGCGCGATCCAATCCGAGGTTCACCGGGCCGAAGGAGACGTCGGCCCGCACGGTCGTGGCGAAGATCTGGTCGTCGGGTTCCTGGAGCACCATCTGAACCGACTGCCGCAGGCGGGTGCGGTCGGCGCGGCGGTCCCGGACCCGCTCCCCGTCCAGCTCCAGCTCCCCGGCCTCGAGGCGGTTCAGGCCCACGAGCAGCCGCATCAGGGTGGTCTTGCCGCTGCCGTTGCCGCCAAGAAGCGCCAGCTTCGCCCCGGCGGGGATCGCCAGGTCGGCGCCATCGAGCACGGTATGGGTGTGGCCGCCGAGGGCATCGAGACGCCGGTAGGAGAACCGGGCGCCGCGCAGCGCGAGGACGGTCACGTGAGGACCCCCAGTATCGAAACGGACACGAGAACCAGACTGATGACGACCATGCGGGCGGCCGAGACCGGGTCCGCCTCGGCGAGCACTGCGGTGTGCCCGCGCTCGGCGCGCATCGACATGGCGTCGTCGATCGCCCGGGCCCGCCTGACGGACAGGACGAAGACCGAGGCGAACTGCGTCCCGACAGAGCTGATCGCGGCCCGGGCCGTGCGGTGCCCGAGTCTGAGGTCGTGCGAGTGCCGCAGCGTGCGGGCGGAGTCGATGAGCAGGCCGATGAGCCGGTAGGTGGTGTCCACGACGTGCGCCAGCGGGGCGGGCAGTCCGGCCCGCCGGCCGGCGGCCAGAAGGTCGGCGACGGGCGTGGTGCACGCCAATGTGATGGTGGCGGCCGTCGCGGCGATCGCCCGGCTCACCGTCCGCCACGCGGTGTCGACCCCGGCCGGATCCACCACGAGGCGCCAGTTCACGAGATCCAGCACGAGGGGGCCGGTTCCCAGCGCCAAGAACGCGACGGGGGCGAGCAGCGCCGCGAGGTAGATTCTGGCGGGGACGCGGGCCAGCGCCAGTGCGCACACGCAACAGACGGCCAGGATCGCCACGTGGCCCACCGGTGGCGGCACGAGCAGTGCCGCCACCAGCAGACCGCCGAAGAGCAGGAGCTTCTCGGCCACCGGGAGGTCCGACCAGCGGTTGTGGGAGGCCGCGAGCTCGAGTGGGTTCACCTAGTTCTCGGTCGGACCCGTGGCCGCCGCCGCTGGGTGCGCCGCACCCGTCGCACTCTCCCGGCGCTGCCTGCTCCGCGTCCGCAGGACGCCGAGGCCGTAACCCACGATCCCGCCGCCGACCCCGGCCTGCAGGGCGAACACTCCCGATTCGACCTCCCCCGGTAGCTCGGGCAGGAGCGGCTCGAACCACGGCTCGTAGTCGGGAGAGACCTCGCCTATGGTCCCCTCCGCCTGCCCGTCCGCGCCCTCGAACTCGCCGCCCGCCCCGGCGCCGTAGATCAGGGAGAACACCGCGATCGCGAACGCCACGGCGACCAGTCCCACCAGCACCCACACGCTGACGTGCTTCTTCTCGCTCATCGCACCGACTCCGTGGTCTCGACCCGATCGGTACGGTCCCCGGGATCCGCAAGAGTCCCCGCTCCGGCGAGTCGTGCCCTCCGGAAGAAGCCCACCAGATCGAGCTCTCGGGAGGCGATACGCAGGAGCACGCTGACGATCACCACCACGATCAGAGCCTCCACGATCGCCAGCGGGATCTGGGTGATCGCGAAGACGGTGAGGAACTCGGCCATCGAGTACCACAGGCCGTGCTCGGCGCTCGGGAACGCCAGGGCGAGCTGGGCGCTGGTGACCAGGTACGTCACCAGGTCGGCGAGGAAGGCGGCGACGAAGACCGCGCCGAGCAGCGGCACAGCGACCCGTCGACACAGGACAAACGCCCCGTAGGCAACCCATGGCCCTGCCACACCCATGGAGAACACGTTCGCGCCGAGCGTGGTGATGCCCCCGTGCGCGAGCAGCAACGCCTGGAAGATCAGCACCACGGTGGCGACGAAGGCCATCACGGGGGGCCGGAAGATGATCGTCCCCAGACCGGTCCCGGTGGGGTGCGAGCTGGACCCCGTCACCGACGGGAGCTTGATGGCCGACATGACAAACGTGAACGCCCCTGCCACGCCGAGCAGGACGCCCGCCTCCGGTGTCCGGCGGACCGTCCTGATGACCTCGCGCGCGCCGTGGATCACGAACGGCGCCGCGACGGCCGTCCATGCCACAGCGTGCACCGAGGGGAGGAAACCCTCTGCGATATGCATTTGTTGGAACCTTTCTGCCCGTCACCTCGCGGGCACTCGTGGTGGCAGCCACGGCCGGTCTCCTGGCTCACGGGTTCCCCCGGCCCAGCCCGAAAAGGGATGGACCGGATCGCCGCCGGTCCGCCTTCCCACCCACACAACGCGTGCGAGCAGTGGCACAGAGGACCAGCGACATCATCCGTTCACAGTGGCGAGGGCCGCCCCGGTCTCACACCGGGTTCCCGAGCACCGCAGCTGAGCAGATCCTAACCCCCTCCCGGCTGCCGGCCCCGCCGCACCGCCTAGCCGGCGACCGTCTCGAACAGTTGCTGACCGATATAGGTCTGCCCGTCCCGCAGCCCTGGGGGAATCGCGAACACCGAGGTGGTCAGGTGCTGCAGGTACTCGGTGAGCAAGTCGAACTGCATGCGAGCGAGTAACGGCGTGAAGTGTCGGCGCGGGTCGCGGACAAAGGCGATGAAGAACAATCCGGCATCCAGACGTCCCAGTTCGTCCGAGCCGTCGGTGTAGTTGTAACCGCGCCGGAGCATGTGCACTCCCGCGTTCCGGGTCGGGTGCATCAGCGCCACGTGGCTGGCCTCGGGGATGGCGGGTGAGCCGCCCGACGAGCGCGCGGTGAAGTCGGGGGCGCTGAACTCCTCGCCACCGGACAACGGTGCCCCGGAGATCTTGTCCCGCCCCACCGAGTTCTCCTGGTCCCGCAGTGGGAGTTCGTCCCACACCTCCATCGTCATTCTGATCTTGCGGGCGCAGAGGTAGGTCCCGCCGGCCATCCAGTCCGCGGCGTCGTCGCCGTTGCCCACCCAGACGAAGTCCCGGAGCAACTCGTCCTGGTCCCCGCGCAGCGACGCGGTCCCGTCTCTGAAGCCGAAGAGGTTTCGCGGGGTGGCCTGGCCGGGACCGGTGGACGAGGTCCGCCCGTAGCCGAGCTGGGTCCACCTGACGGTGGCCCAGCCGAAGGCGATCCGGGTGAGGTTGTGAATCGCGTGCAGCGCAACGAGCGGGTCCTCCGCGCAGGCCTGGACCACGAGGTCTCCCCCGCTGCGGCCGGTGTCGATCTTCTCCGCAGCCATGCGCGGGATGTCCTCAGCCAACGGTGCGGGCAGCCGGTCGGCAAGTCCGAAGCGGTCGTGCCCCTGCGCGTCTCGGAACAGGGTTTTGCCGAAGCCGAAGGTGATGGTCAGCCCGGAGGCACCCAGGTCGAACGCCTCGCCGGTGTCGTCGGGGGGTGCCGACTTGGACACCCGCATCGAGTCGACCGGCAGCCCGGCGGTGAGGTTCTCGGCGGCGCGGGTCCACGCGGTGAGCAGGTCGATGAGCGAGCCCCGGTCGCGGGCCGTCACATCGAACGCCGTGAGGTGCATCTGCTGCTGGGCAGGGGTGGTGACACCCTGCTGGTGGTCACCACGAAAGGGGTATGTCAGCCGGTCGGGGGAAGCCGATCCGTCTCCCGGGCCACTGTCCCCCGCCGTCGCCCGCCCGCCTACGAACCCGGCCGCCGCTCCCACTCCCCCCGCGAGGCCGCCGGCCAGCAGCACGCGCCGGGTGAACCCACGGGGGGCGGTGTCACCGGCGCCTTCGTCGCCGCCGGGTGTGCGGTGGCCGGAGGCCTTCTCGTCTGCCCTCTCGCCCATGTCAGCCGACTACGACCTCGGTGAGGGTGGCCAGTGGACGGCGCAGGGCGTTGACGGCATCGGAGAGCTGCTTGCGCTCGGCGGCGTCGAGCTCGGTGAACGGCACGAACCCGTCCTCCCCACTGCGGTAGCCGTCGAGCGTGGAGGCGAGGGAGTCGATGCGTGAGTCGATTGCGGCGACCAGCTCGGGGTCCTTCTGTTCGGCGAGGCCGCGGACCGTCCCGAAGGCGACCGAGGCACCGTCGAGGTTGGCCTGGATGTCGTAGAGGTCGGTGTGCGAGAAGATCTCCTCCTCGCCGGTGATCTTGGTGGTCGCCACCTCCTCGAGGAGAGCGATGGCGCCGTTGGAGATCTCGTCGAGGCTGACCGTGAAGTCGTTGGCGTACACCAGGTCATAAAGCTTCCGGGTGTCGCTGTTGAGGGCGTCCGCCATCTCACGGCCCTGCTCCGGGGTGAGCGCAGGCTGGCCGGCGGGCAACCAGAGATCCTTCTCGATCACGTGCCAGCCGGTCCACGTGCCGCCCAGCTCCTGCGAGTCCGCCTCACGGAGGTCGAGCGCCGGATCGATGTCACCGAAAGCCTCCGCTGTGGGCTCGATGCGCTCGTAGTGCATGCGCACCCGGGGGTACAGGTAGCGGGCCCTGTCGAGGTCCCCGTCGGTGTACGCCGTCGTGAACTCCTCGGTCCGCGTGAGCAGAGCGCCCACCTGATCTCTGACGTAGGCGGTGTAGCTCACCACGGCGGCGTCGCGTAGCGCCTGCTCGTCCTGGGAGACCGCGATCTCCTCACCGGAGTCCGTCACCGTGAACTCGGCCACCCCCGTGACCTCGCCGACCATGTTGGGCTTGCAGGCGGTGTAGTAGGTGCCGGGCTCGAGCACGATGGTGAAGTCGGTGGTCGTGCCGGGGCCGAGATTCTCCCGCTCGCCCACGATCCGCAGCTTGTCGGCGGCGAGTATCTCGAACTCGTTGGGCTCGTTTCCCGCGTTGACGAGAGTGAAGCGAGCCGTCCCCGACGGCGCCTCCGCGGCCGAGACCGGGCACTCCGCGCCGTTGATCGTCACCTCGAGCGGCTCCGCCACTCCGGGCCCGGAGGGGCCTGTATTGGCGGTGCAACCGGCGAGGACGGCCGCGGCGGCGCCGATGCCCAGCGGGAGCGCGAGGACAGGCTTGCGGAAAGCGGAACGGTTCACGGTGTGGTGGCTTCCTTGTCGGCGGGAACGGTGCGGTCAGCGTCAGAATCGGTGGACGTGACGGAGCCTGTGGCGCCGCCCGCTGGCGGGGGCGGTCGGCGCCGTGAGGCGCGGAGGAACAGCGGCAGGACGACGACGAGGTAGGCCACCCACCCGATGACCTGGAGCCAGGTGGGCATGAGGTTGACGTTCACTATCGCCACCGCGAGCGTGTACACCAGGAGTCCGATTCCGGAGGTCGGCACCACGTGCGAGAGGTCAAAGGCCCAATTGCCCCACCCTGGCAGAACGGAGGCCTCCTGGAGATCACCGAGGCCGTAGGAGACGATGCCGGCGGCCACGATGATGAGGAACATGCCGCTCCACCGGAAGAACGCACCGATGTTGATCCGCACGGCCCCGGCATAAATGGCAACCCCGAGCGCGCCGGCCGTGGCGAGGCCGCACAACACCGCGACGGCTGGGACCGCTGCTGAGGTCGACATGGTGGATCGGGTGGTGGCCCAGACGAACATCGCGGTCTCGAGTGACTCCCGGCCGACGGCGATCAGGGCGATCCACACGATGCCGCGGCCGCTCCGGTCCACCGCGTCGGCGAGCGAGGACTCCAGACCGGCTTTCTGACCGGCGGCGTGCCTGCCCATCCAGAGGATCATCCAGGTGATCATCGCCACCGCGAGGAGGCTGAGGGTGCCGCCGAGGACCTCCTGGGCGGCGAAGGTCAAGGTGTACGGGCCCCAGGTCATGAACGCGCCCGCCGCCAGAGGGACGAGGGCCGCCACGGCGACCCCCGCCCAGAGCTGAGGGAGGAGGTCCCGGCGGCCTACTTTGACGAGATACGCAACGAGGATGCCCACCACGAGGGCGGCCTCAAGCCCTTCACGGAGGGCGATGAGGAAATTGGCGAGGAACACGGTCGGCCTGGGTTCTGTGAGGGATCCCCGGGTCGCACGGCGCGGTCCGGCTGCGAGGTCGGCACGGCATCTTAGGAATGCCTAACCTTGTTTACCCTGCGGAAGAAGTTTTACTCCTCGATGCGGTCCGGCGCAATAGGACCCCGCGGCTCGGAATCCGGCGGCGCGGGACGGCGTTCGGCACCCCGGCTGGCAGCCCCAGCTCGACTGGTCGCCACTCGCTGCACAGCGCCCCCAGAAACGGCGCGGCCGCACAGGACCGGACCGGGCATCCCGATCTCCGGGCGCAACAGTTCCGCCCCGGCCACCGAGCTGGGGCACACTGGCGCGCATGTTGTTGACGATCACTGCCCGCCGTTCGGAGGCGCTCACCACGCCAGGTGATCTGGGATTCCTCCTGCACAAGCATCCCGACAAGGTGCAATCCTTCGGCGTGTACGCGGGCACGGCGCACGTGTTCTACCCCGAGGTCAGCACGGAGTCGTGCACTGCCGCGGTGCTTCTGGAAGTGGATCCGGTCGCGCTGGTCCGGGGACGATCCGGGCGCAGTGACGCCTTTGCACTGGGGCACTACGTCAACGACCGCCCGTACGTGGCGTCCTCGCTGCTGGCGGTGGCGATGGGAAAAGTGTTCCGGTCAGCGCTCAACGGTCAGTGTGTCGGCTACGAGGACCTGGTCGAGTCTCCCCTGGATCTGACGATCTCTCTGCCGACGGTGCCCGGTGAACCCGACCTGGTGCGCCGGTTGTTCGCGCCACTGGGATGGGACATCCAGGCCGAGTCGATAGCGTTCGACGCCACCCGACCCGAGTGGGGCGCGGCACCGCTGGTGAGTCTGACGCTGACCGGGTCCGTGCGCCTGACGGACGCCCTCAGTCACCTGTACGTCCTGCTCCCCGTCCTCGATGCGGCCAAGCACTACTGGGTGGGCCAGGACGAGGTCGACAAGCTGCTGCGTGCGGGTGACCGGTGGTTGCCCGGGCACCCGGAGCGGGATCTGGTGGCGCACCGCTACCTGGCCGGCCAGCGAGATCTTCGCGAGAGCGCCCTGGCCCGTCTCGCCGAACTGGACGACCGCGTCGCACAGAGCACCCCGGACGCCGCTGCCTCGGATGCCGCCGTCCCCCCTCGCCCCCTGGTCAGGCTGCGTCACGACGCGGCGCTGGAGGTGGTCCGCGACCTGGCGCCGGTGTCGATCGCCGATGTGGGCTGCGGTTCGGGCGCCCTACTGGGCGGCCTGCTCGAGGTCCAGGGTGTGACGCGTGTGATCGGCACGGAGGTCTCGGACCTCGCCTTGTCCAAGGCTGCCACGCGATTGCACGTGGACTCGATGACCGAACGCCAGGCTGACCGCCTATCCCTCCTACGCTCCTCACTGATGTACGAGGACGAACGGCTGGCCGACCTCGACATGGCCATCCTGATGGAGGTGATCGAGCACGTCGATCCCGACCGTCTGCCGGCTGTGGTGCGCAACGTGTTCGGCGCGATGCATCCCCGGCACGTGGTGATCACCACGCCCAACGTCGAGTACAACGTGCACTACCCGGCGCTGGCCGCAGGAGCCTTTCGGCACCCTGACCATCGGTTCGAGTGGACTCGTGAACAGTTCCAGTCCTGGGCCCACTCCGTAGCCGGCGCCCACGGATATCAGGTGACATTTCGTCCCGTGGGCGAGGCCGACCCGCAGGTCGGGCCGCCGACGCAGATGGCCGTGTTCAGTCAGTCCGCCCCAGTGGAGGTGTCCGCATGAGTGAACTGTCCATCCCGGAGCTGTCCCTGGTCCTGCTCATCGGTGCCAGCGGTTCGGGCAAATCGACCTTCGCGGCGACACACTTCGCCCCGACAGAGGTGATCTCCAGCGACGACTGCCGGGCGATGGTCTGCGATGACCCCAATGCCCAGGACGCCACCGCAGACGCGTTCGCGGTGCTGGAGTTCATCGCCGGCAAGCGCCTGGCACGCGGACTGCTGACCGTGATCGACGCGACCAATGTGCAGCCGGCGGCCCGCAAGTCCCTGCTGGCCCTGGCCAAGGAGCACGACGTGTTGGCCGCCGCCATCGTGCTCGACCTGCCCACCGCGGCGGCCGTGGAGCGCAACGAGGCCCGCGCGGATCGCGATTTCGGCGCCCGGGTGATCAAGCGCCAGCAGGACCAGCTGCGCCGCTCGATGCGCGGGCTCAAGAAGGAGGGGTTCCGCTCCATCCACGTGCTGGATTCGGAGCAGGCGGTGGCCGAGGTCTCGATCGCGCGGACCCGGTTGTTCAACGACCGCCGCGACGACCACGGACCGTTCGATGTGATCGGCGATGTCCACGGCTGCCGCGCCGAGCTGGAGAAGTTGCTCGGGACGCTGGGCTACACCCTCGAGAGGGACCAGGCAGGCCGGGTTGTGGACGCCCGCCACCCTGAGTCGCGGCGCGTGGTGTTCGTGGGCGACCTGGTCGACCGCGGCCCCGATTCTCCGGGTGTGCTGCGGTTGGCGATGGGCATGGTCGGGTCCGGTAACGCCCTGTGCGTGTCCGGCAACCACGAGGCCAAGCTCGCCAAGGCGCTGGGGCGAGGGTCGGTCAAGGCCACTCACGGTCTGCAACAGACCCTGGATCAGTTGGCGGGCGAGGACGGCTCGTTCGTCGCCAGAACACGTGCGTTCTGTGACGGTCTGGTGGCGCACTTTGTCCTGGACGACGGCAACCTGGTCGTTGCACACGCCGGTCTGAAGGAGAAGTACCACGGTCGCGCATCCGGGCGGGTGCGGGCGTTCGCGTTGTACGGGGACACCAGTGGCGAGACCGACGAGTTCGGCCTGCCCGTCCGCTATCCGTGGGCCGAGGACTACCGCGGGTCAGCGACGGTGTTGTACGGGCACACCCCGGTCACCGAGACGGAGTGGGTCAACAACACCATGTGCCTGGACACCGGGTGCGTGTTCGGCGGGTCCCTGACCGCGCTTCGCTACCCGGAACGCGAGATCGTCTCGGTGCCCGCACAGGACACCTATTACGAGCCGATCCGGCCCCCATTGCCGCCCGAGCGGGATCCCGCGACGCTGAAGCTGACCGACGTGCTCGGGCCCCGGGTCATCGAGACCCGGTACATGGGACGGGTGTCGATGCGCGAGGACAATGCAGCCGGGGCGCTGGAGGTGATGAGCCGCTTCGCCGTCGACCCGGAGCAGCTCTTCTACCTCCCGCCGACCATGTCCCCGGTGGACAGTTCCCCGCGCGACGACCTCCTCGAACACCCCGACCAGGCGTTCGATCAATTCGCCAAGCAGGGCGTCGAGCGCGTGATCTGCCAGGAGAAGCACATGGGTTCCCGGGCCGTCGTGCGCGTGACCGACCAGGGCGGCGGGGTGATCCACTCCCGAACCGGTCGCTCGTTCCTGCCCGTTGGCCAGCAGTCGGTCGTCCTCCAGCGGATCGCTCGCGCGGCCACCGCCGCCGGGGTGTGGGAGGACCTGGGCGCCACCTGGCTGCTTCTCGATACCGAGATCCTGCCGTGGACGCTCAAAGCCGAGCCGATGATCCGGGACCAGTACGCAGCAGTCGGCGCCGCCGCTACCACCGCCCTTCCCGCCGCTGTCCGCGTGCTCGACGCCGCCGCCCACCGCGGCATCGACGTGGGGACCCTGCTGGACCGGACACGCTCCCGGGCGGGCAATGCCGGGCGGTTCGTCGAGGCCTACCGTCGCTATATCCAGCCGGTCGACAACGGGCTCGGCCTGCAGATCGCTCCGTTCCAGTTCGTGGGCAGCGACGCCGGTACCTATGAGAACCGCGACCACCACTGGCACCTGGACCTGGCGGACCGACTGATCGCCGCCGACCCGGAACTGTTCCGCACCACCCGCCGCCTCGACGTCGACACCGCCTCGAACGACTCCCGCGCGGCGGGAGTGCGCTGGTGGGAGGAGCTCACCGCGGCCGGCGGGGAGGGCATGGTCGTCAAGCCACTGGCCAACCTCACCCGCGGGAATAAGGGACTGGTCCAACCCGGGCTCAAGGTCCGCGGACGTGAATACCTGCGCATCATCTACGGCGCCGACTACACCACCCCGGCGACTCTGGTCGGCCTGAAGAATCGCTCGCTCGGCCAGAAACGCTCCATGGCTCTGCGTGAGTACGCACTCGGCCTCGAGGGGGCACGCCGGGCCGCAGCCGGTGAGCCGCTCTGGCGAGTCCACCAGTGCGTCTTCGGCGTCCTGGCCATGGAGTCCGAACCGGTCGACCCGCGGTTGTGAGTGACCGCGCAGGGAACCCGGCCAGGGATGCCGCAGCACGATCTACCTCGTCTCGCGCTTCGTCGTCACGCCGCCGACGGGTGCCCGCAGGTGTACTGCTGTTGGCACTCGGTACGACCTGGGCAGTGATCGCCGTCGATGTGGCGTCGCAACCGGCCAGTGTCGGAATCGAGGGCGCTCTCGGGTGGTTTCTACTCGGGCTCCTGGTCGCGGCATGGCTCACGCGTAGTGCCCAGGTGTGGCTGGGACGTCGCGAGGTCACGAGCAGATGGTGGCCGCTGGCCGTGATCCCGGTCGTCGTAGTGGCAGGTGTGATCCTGGCGGAAACCTCGATTCCGTTCGATGCCAGGTGGTCGGCCTCGCGCGACGACTTCTCGGACGCGGTCACCGAGATAGAGAACGGCCGCCCTCTCGAGTCCTTTGCGGGCAACCGGCTCGGTCGCTATCGCCTCGTCTTTGTTGACCGTAGCCACGACGGCCACCTGCGCTTCATCACCCACACCGACTGGGTGACCTACGCCGGGTTCACGCACGCGACGTCGGTGCCCGACGAGTCCCGCGGTTACTTCTCCTACCAGCCACTCGCCGATTCGTCCTGGTACCGGATGAGCGGGGTATGCCGAGTCACAGCATTCCGGGGGAGGTGCTCCAACCCCGCCGAAGACCACGGCAGCGTGGCAGCGACTTTGTGCGGGTGCCTCACCGGATATCACCGATCCGATTGAATCGGACCGGAGTAGTCGGGCTCGCAGGTCGCTGGCCGACGAGAGTCGACCCGGAAGGGAGCGATCATGATCGAGTTTCTGAACCGCCTCGTCGACGAGATCGAACAAAACCTCGGCGATGAGCTTGACGTCGATGCGATCGCCCGCGAGAGGGGGACGACCGGCTATCACGCCCGCCGGATGTTCTCGTCCCTCGCTGGGATACCGGTGTCAGCGTATGTCCGGCGTCGACGCATGACCGTCGCTGCGTCCGACGTGGTCGGTGACGAAGACCTGCTGACGATCGCAGTGCGGTACGGGTACGGCTCCACCGAGGCCTTCGGTCGAGCATTCCGTGCTGTGCACGGCGTGAGCCATGGTGACGTACGACGTCATGGCGGCCCCCTTCGCAGCCAACCGCAACTCAGGTTTCGCCTGACCGTCGAAGGGAGTGTCCCCATGGATGCCCGAATCCTCACTCACCACGCTTTTCGCCTGATCGGCCACGCCACCCGGGTGCCACTGAGCCACGAGGGCGTCAACGCGCACATCGAGCGGCATATCGCTTCTCTGCCCGCCGCCGAGCACGATCGCCTGAAGCAGCTCAGCGGCACTGAACCTTCGGGGCTGCTGCAGGTCAGCGCCGATGTCGACCCGGACTACGTGGAGGGCAGTGAACTGACCTACCTACACGGCGTGGCGGTCGACGCCGACGCCGACGTTCCCGACGACTTCGACGTGATCGACTTGGCCGCTGGGGAGTGGGTGGTGTTCCGTACCACCGGGCCGCATCCGGCGGCCCTGCAAGAGGCGTACGCAGCGTCCGCAAAGGACTGGTTCCCCTCCAATCCGTGGAGGTTGCGCCCCGGTCCATCGATCGTGTCGGTACTCGACCGCGCCCCGGACTTCAGTACGGCGACCTGCGAACTCTGGTTCCCGATCGAGCGCGCGTAGTTGAGGTACGGGTCGGGCTCCGGAGTCAGACTTCAGAGTCTGCGAGTCTGCCACCCGCCGATACGGAGTGGGAGGCACGCGAACTCGAGCCTCCTCCAGCACCTCGCTCGCCAGCGCGAGAATAGATCGCGGTCAACCCGTTCGATGACGTCCCGCCCGGTGCGGAGCTGCCAGTCATGGCCGGGCCGGCTCCCCTGCGCCGGTGGACGACTCGGCGATCTGTTTGATCGCGGCGAGCGTCTTAGGGATGCCGTCGAGGGCCTGCTGCGTGCGGTCGGCAATCTCAATGGACGCCTGGTCGCCGAACTTCTCCTCGAACATGGCGATCCCGCCGGGCAAGAACTCCCAGGACTCGGTGAGCATCGTCCCTGTCGGCGCAGGGGCGAGAGTGAACCCCCAACGGACGAAGCTGCCGCCAACGACCCAGGCGAACTCGCGCCCGTGCTCGGCCGCCACCACCACCGACCGGGTCTCCCACGTCCGGTGCGGGAGCTCGTTGTGCCCTGTGAACCAGGCGTCGACCTGACCGGCCGACGCCTCGACAGTGACGGACTCCCGGTGACTGCGAATGCTGGTTCCGCTCATGTCTCCACCCTCCTCAACAGGGTCACTTCTTCCGCCGACGGCTGCCGCCGTGCCAGTCCTCTTGCGTGCCGACCGTGTCGGCGCCGACTCCAAGCGCGGCCAGCTGTGGCAGCTCGCGCAGGCTGCGCTTGAGCTCGGCGAAACCCGGGAAGCGGGCCAGCCCGACCACGTGGTCCCACAACTCAACCGCCGAGTCCTCGTGTGGCAGCCGGCTGATCACGGGC